>NZ_JBICTU010000028.1:0-111735 GCF_043197795.1 Sphaerisporangium sp. NPDC049003 | reverse complement strand
GAAAGCTACGAGGCCGGACTCCACCTCCGAGGCTCGATCATGTGGCTGAAGCTCCTCACCTCAACCACATGATCCGAACTCCAAACAGCTCCTAGTGGCCTGAGCCCCCGGCCGCCCGTCCCGCCTCCCCGTCGGGACGGGCGGTCCCGCATGTGACGGTCCCGCATGTGGCGACCTCGATCGCTACCACGGAACCGGGCCCGTGTCGCCGAAGCAGCCGCCGGTCGGGCCGTCGGCGCCGAGGGTGGCGAGCCGCACCGCGACCGCGGCCCCCTCGGCGGCGGTGCGGGTGAGGCCGGGGACGGCCTTGGTGAAACCGGTCGCGCACGGGCCCGGGTCCGCCGCGTTGACCAGGACACCGTGCTCGCGAAGCCCCTTGGCGTACTGCACGGTCACCGAGTTGAGCGCGGTCTTGGACGGGACGTACGCGAGCGAGGCGGGCCGGCGGGTGAAGTGACCGCCGGGGTCGGACATCAGCGTGAGCGAGCCGAGGCCGCTGGTGACGTTGACGACGCGTCCCGCCGACGAACGCAGCAGCAGAGGGATCATCGCGGTGGTCACGCTGATGACGCCGAAGACGTTGGTCTCGAACACCTCCCTGACGACGTCCAGCTCGGCGCTGCCGGGATCCTGCCCGGGGAGGTCGCCCAGGATCCCGGCATTGTTGACCAGGACGTCGAGCACGCCGAAGTGGTCGCCGACGTACCGCGCGGCCGCCGTGACCGACGCGCGGTCGGTGACGTCGAGCTGGATCGCCCGCACGTCGGCGGCGGCGGACCGGAGGGCGGCCGCCGCCTCCTCGCCGCGACGCGCGTCCCTGGCGGCGAGCAGCACGGTCATGCCCCGCTCCGCGAGCTGCGCGACGATCTCGCGCCCGATCCCCTGGTTTCCGCCGGTGACCAGCGCCGTCACCGGCCCGGTGGTGGTGTCCCCGGTCATGACCGGGTACCGCTCTTCGCGTTCATGCCCGGCCCGGCGCTCCCTGTGTCACGCCCGGGTCGGGGCGGCGTTCCGCGCGGATCACCTCCACGACGGCGGCGATGTCGGCCTCGCGCCAGCCGCGCTCGCCCGCCTCCTCGTAGCGTCGCTCGACCAGGCGCGCGATGGGCAGCGTGAGCCCGTTCGACTCCGCCACCTCGTTGAGCAGCCGTACGTCCTTGGCGCCGAGCCGCGTGGGGAACCACCCCTTGTGGCCACCGGCGATGATGTCGTCGACCCGGTTGACGATGGCGGGGGGCATGGTGGGCCACTGGTAGAGGACCTCGCGCAGCAGCTTCATGTCCAGCGCGGCGGCCTCGGCCGCGGCCACGACCTCGGCGACGGCGGCGACTCCGGACATCAGCAGGAAGTTGTTGAGCAGCTTGAAGGCCGACGCGCTCCCGGGGTCCTCACCGCAGTACCAGTGGACGGAGAAGACCCGCGACCAGATCGGCTCCAGCCGGTCGGCGAGGCGCCGGTCGCCGCCCACCAGGCTGGAGGCCAGGTTCGCGAACACGGTCTTCGGCGCTCCGATGATGGGCGCGGCCAGGAACCGCTGCCCGGGGACCATGTCCCGGAGCCTGCGGGAGGTCTCCGGGGAGACGGTGCTCAAGTCGACCACGAGCGGCCCCTCGGCATCGGAGCCGAGCCCGGTCAGCCGCTCCATGACGTCGAGGACGGCGCGGTCGTCGGTCAGCGACATCAGCACCGCCTCCGACCCGCGCGCGGCCTCCGCCGGCGAGGACGCCTCGACCGCTCCGGCACCGACCACCTCGGCGGTCCTGCCGGGCGTACGGTTCCAGACCGCGACGTCATACCCCTGTGTGAGCAGCCGGCCGGCCACCGCGCGGCCCATGTGACCCATCCCAAGTACAGCTATGTGCATAGGTCTTCCCCCCTTGCCGCCATTGTCGCGGGTGCCCCACCCTCGGCGGCGGAGGCTCGCTGGAGATGATCTCGCCGGGGATACGGCGCGCCGTATCCTCCCGAGCCGTAGGGCAAATCCATCCTGATGTGCTAAATCGGACACTTAGGGGAATACCGGTAGAGGACTCACAGGACGACGCCCGTTAAGGAAGGTGAACCGCTTATAGGTTTGCGCACGGTGAACTTCGAACGGGGGCATGGATGGACATTCATCGATGCAAGGGGAGAAGTATCCGCCTGGCGATCATCGGCGGCCTCGGGATGGCGCTGACCGGCGCCGCGACGCCGCCGGACGTCACGACGCCGACCGTGGGCGCGGCGGCACCGGCCGTTTCACAGGTGCCGCGGAAAGACCATGCCGACACCGACCTCACCGCCCTGCGCCGTATCTGGGAGCAGCAGGCGGACGCCTGGGCCCGGGGGGACGCCGGCGCCTATGCGAGGATTTACACCACCGATGCCGACCTCATCAACATCAGGGGCGAGCATCTCCATAGCCGCGACTCCATCGCCACGAAAATCCAATACTACTTTAATAATCAGCTCAAGAACACCCATATCCTCCGAATGGAGGAAGAGGTGCGTTTCTTGTCCCCCACGACGGCGCTCATCCTCCGGAAGGACTGCGTGCTGTACGGCGCCGAGACGGCCTGCCGCCCGGACACGCGATCGATCAACACCAGCCTCGCCGTCAAGCACGCGGGCCGATGGATGGTCACGTCCTTCCACAACACCCTCATGCGGCAGCAGAGCGCGCCGCTCCCATCGTTCAGGAACTTCTTCTCCGGGCGCTGACCGGCGACCCGCCACCCGGCCCGGCTGACAGGGGAAACGCTTCCACGTTTGTTCGTGATCATCTTCGAACGGGGCAGAGATGGGCATTCATCGATACGCGAGGAGAACGATCCGCCTGGCTCTCGCGGGTGGGCTCGGCATGGCGCTGACCGCCGCCGCCACACCGACCCAGGCCGTGACGCCGGTGAGCCGCGCGCTCTCGGCGCAGGCCGGCTCCGAGGTCTCGGGGACGGGTCCCTACGACACCGAACTCGCCGCCCTGGCGCGGCTCTGGCAGCGCCAGGCCGACGCCTGGGCCCACGGGAACGGGATGGCCTACGCCGCGACGTACACCACCGACGCCGACTTCGTGAACGTCACGGGCGACCACCTGCGCACGCGGAACGAGATAGGAACCAAGTTCCAGCGTTACCTCGGCAACCAGCTCAAGAACTCCCGCATCCACACCCTCGAAGAGAAGATCCACCTGCTGTCCCCCTCGACGGCCTTCATCATCCGCAAGGGGTGCGTGTTCTTCGGTTCGGAGAGGACCTGCCACCCGAACACCCTCTCGTGGAACACCAGCATCGCCGTCAAGCAATCGGGCCAGTGGCTGATCAGGTCCTTCCACAACACCCTCGTCCGGCACTGAGCGTCAGCGGCGGGCCCGGTCGGCGTAGACGCCCAGGCGCGTCGCCGCCTCGTCCAGATCGGTGGAGGCCCGCAGGCAGGCGGCGATGTGGGCGTTCACGGTGTCCCTGAGCCACTGCGGCGCGGCGCCCTCGGCGTCCAGCCGGGCCCCGATGTCGCGCAGACGCTCGGCGCAGTCGGCGAGCACGAGGGCGTCGGACCGCAGCACCCCGGCATGGAGGGCGATCGCTTCGGGAACGGCGGGCATCCGGGAGGCTCCTTTGGTCAGGTGACGCGCACCGGGACGGCGGCGCCCCGCAGCGTCTGGTGGGCGAGGGTGGACAGGCACAGCAACGGGCGGGCGCCGTCGAGGCCCAGTGCCCGCAGGTGCCGGACCATGGGGTGATCGGCCGGCCCGGTGACCAGGCGGACCCGTGGGGCGGGATGCGCCCGCCCCCGGCCCCTGGTCTCGACGCACGACCGCAGCGTGGCGCCGTCGTGGCGCGAATAGCCGACCAGGTCCGGGGCTCCGGCCGGGATTCCCGGGCCGAGCCGTCCCCGGAAGGTCAGGATCCGGCCGTCCGGACCGCTCGCCGCGACGCGCAGGGACCTCGCGGTCAGCTCGAAGTCGAGGCGGGCGAGGGACGGCTCGTACCCCCAGACCTCCGGAGACACCGAGGACACGGCCTCGGTGTCGACCAGGGAGCCGGCCAGCCAGGTTCCGGAGCGCCGGTGACGCGCGCTCCTGACCAGATCTGGCCATACCCTCGGCGACGGTGGACGCCACGGATCGTGCACGACGATCCCGAGGGCGACCTCGCGGTAGGCCCCCAGGCTGGTGCGCCGGTTCGACGACGCGTGGACGGCGACGAGGGCACGTCCCGCGACCTGGACCGCGGGCCCGAGCCCCGTCCCCTCCAGCAGGGCCGCCGCCGCGCGCGCGTCCACCGCGAAGTACGCCGTGAGGGCGGCCCCGTCCTCGCACCGGACGGGCAGTTCGAGCGCTCCGCCCGGCGTGGCGGCCCGGTAGGTGGGCACGGTGAGGAACGGGAAGCCCTCGGGGTGGGGCACGTGGTCGAACAGCAGGTAGGCCCGCGAGCGGGTGACCGGCCCCCGGTACGGCGTGAGGGCATCGTCGATGCGGTCGCGGGCCTCGGGCAGGTCGTTCGCGATGTTGGCGGTGTAGTGCTCGATGCTGTGGCAGATCGGGAACAGGTGGGTCGCGTCGGAGTAGTCGACCACGTACCAGCCGGGGTGCAGGTCGAAGCAGCCGCCCGCGCCCTGTCCGTCGAGGGTGGGGATGATGTCGTGCTGGTTGGTGACGCTGGCGACCCAGGTGCGCGGGTCGGCGGGACGCTTGAAGTCGACCGGTGATCCGATGGCGACGGCGTGGGTGACGGCGTAACGGGCGCAGAACGCCGGGTCCTGCGCCAGGTTCATGATCGCCGCCCCGCCGGCGCTGTGCCCGATCAGGGCGACCTCGGCCCCCTGCGGGATGCCGGCGTCGTCGATAGCCTTGACCAGCGCGCGGCTGTAGGGCCCGCTGTCGAGCACGGCGCTGCTGAAGGCGCCGAGCAGATCCTGCGGGGAGTCGTTGTCGGGCCGTCCGGGTCTCATGCCGGGCACCTGGACGACGTGGCGCTCCACGCCGTCAGGGCCCGTCACGGTCTGGATGAGCACGCGCCCGGTCGTGCCGACGACGCCGATGTTGCGGAGGAAGCCGAGCAGCGACCCGTGTGAGCACAGCCGCTCGGCCTCGGCCGCGTCGAGCTCCAGCCGTCGCGCGGCGCCCTTCCCCCTGTCGAGGACCGCTATGGCACGGTTGCTCATGCCGGTGACGGGATCGGCGCTGGCGTACCCTCCGCCGGTCGCGATCAGCCAGGCGGCGGTGTCGTTGAGCGGGTTCTCGTCGAGCAGGGCCCGCAGGGCGAGCACCTCGCCGAAGACCGGGGCGAGCCCGCTGAGCGTGCGCACCGCGCCGCGGTCCTTGAGCAGGGCGCGCAGCGCCCGGAGCGCCTGGAGGTCGCGGTCGGCGCCCACCGCTTCGATGAGCCTGCCCATCAGCGGGTCGCCGGCCAGTTCGGGATGATCCTGGGTGACGGCGGCGATGCGCAGCCGCAACGACGTCGCGAGGATGAGGACGGCGAGGCTCTCCGCTCCCGCCATGCCGCCGGCCCTGGCCGCGAGACCGCCCAGCCGGCCGCCGGCGACCGCGTACCCGAGCCCCGCGCGATCGGTCACCGCGCGGAGCAGGGCCCGCTGCGCCCGGTAGCCCTCGGCCGGGGCGCGCCACAGGGCGCCGAGCACGGCGCCGTCGGTGAGCGCCGCCGTGGCGTGGGCGGAGGTCTCCTGGATCACCGCCCCGATCTCGGCCAGTTCCCTGGCCGCCGTGCGCAGCGGCTTCGCCGCCTTGCCCGGCTCGCCGCCGGGGTGGCCTCCACTCGCGTCGCCTCCGGTGGGGCCGCCGCCGGGGTGGTCGTCGTCGTTCACCGATCCTCCCGGCGGGTCAGGCTCACGAAGCGCGGTCGCGGGTCCTCGGGGACGTTGCGGTGCAGCACGTCCGACAGCGTTCGCGTGGTAGCGATGATCTTCATGCCGTACGGGGAGAAGGTCGCGGTGGTGAACACCCGAGACGCCAGCAGTGGATTGGTCAGCGCCTGGGAGAAGGCGTCGATGGCGATGATCTTCGTGAGGAGCGGCGGCAGCATGGCGTTCGCGTCCCCCGGCTCCTCGGCGAACAGCCCGACGTACAGGTCGAGGTCGTCCACGCCGCGATACAGCTCGCCGAGCGCCTCGCTCACCCGCCGATCGCCGGAGACCTGGTCGAAGCGGCGCACACGGGGGAAGCGGCAGTGCTCACGGTAGCTGTTGTAGGGCGCGAGGTTCAGCGCGCGCGACTCGGCGACGCTGGCCACGTCGACCTCCCGCAGCACGGGGTCGGTGTTGAACAGGCCGATGCGACCGGCGCGCTGCAGCGAAGCCTCCTCGAACAGCCGGCCCAGCCCTGGCCCGGGGATGAGCGCGCCGCCGACCAGGGTGTCCGCCATCGGAAGCTCCCGCCCGCCCACGGAAAGGGCGGAGGGGATCAGGCTGTGCCAGCGGTAGACCAGGTTGAACTCGGCCGAGGCCCAGTTCTCCCGGTGCCAGGGCGCGCGGGCGAGCAGGGTGGAGAGCCGGGGATCCAGGGTGAAGCGGAAGTGGTACGGGGTGATGTGGTTGATGTACTCCTCCACCACCAACTTGATCAGCAGCACGATGAGGATGTTGCGCGTGGTCTGGAACAGGCGCTCGTCGTCCCAGCGCGGGTAGTGGCGGGCCAGGAGGCGGGCCACCCTGTTGTGCTCGCGCAGGAACAGCACCGTGAGCATGGTGAAGCCGATCTGGATGTTGCCCCGGTCGCTGCCGGTCGCGAACAGGGTGTCGCGCTGCTCGCGGGTGAGCTCGGCGAAACGGATCACGCTCAGCGCGGCGAACTCGGGTTTGACCCGGCCGTTCTCGCAGAGGTGGGGAGGGAACTCGGCGCCGCCGATCACCTGGCTCTTGAGCAGCCCGCCCTCGAAGGCGCGCAGGGCGGCGGTCGCGGCGGCGTCGAGCCCGTAGAGCTGGTTGAGGTCGATGTGGTGGTTCGAGCTGTTCTTGCGCGGGTCCCTCGGGACGTGGGTGTCACCGCGCAGGAACCCGTCGGTGAACCACTGGGCGAAGTACGCGAACAGCACGGTGGACCGGGGACACGGGATCATGGTGTCGCCGCGCGTGAACAGGTCGGCCGCGCGCTCGGGCGTGGGCCTGCCGGTCTCGGCTCCGGCGACCGGCGGCACGTGACGCCCGCTGAACGTGCGATCGGTCAGCGAGGCCCACGAGGTGTAGTCGGCCATGGTGCTCAGCGGCTCGGGCCGCGGCGGCATCTCGCGGACCGCGTGGTCGATCAGCGTGGCGTTGAGCCGCCGCCGTACGGGCTGGGCGCGCTGCGCGAGGTCCCACAGCGGCCGTCCACGCGTCAGGGCCAGGAATCGGAGCCGGTTGGCGGCGCCGTCGGTCGCGATGCTTCTCGCTCTGCTGGACGCCACCGTCACGTCTCCTTCCCCTGCGGGCCGAACCCGAGGACGAACCGGTCGGGGAAGATCCCGTGGGCCCGGACGACCACCCCGTCCGGCGGCGGGAGCAGACGCACCCCGGGGCGCAGGAGCAGGCGGCGCACCACCTCGCAGATGACGGCCCTGGCGGGGTGCACTCCGAGGCAGGCGTGGTGGCCGTGGCCGAAGAACAACTGGAGGTGCCCCGACCTGCCCGGGCGGAACTCGTCCGGCTCGTCGACCACGTCGGCGTCGAACATGGCCGAGGCCGGAGCGGCAAGCACGAACGTGCCTGCGGGGACGACCGTGCGGCGCGGGGTGCCGGCGGCGAGGACGTGGTCGCGCTCGCACACGCGGGGCAGCAGCTTGAAGAACGGGCTGAACCGCAGAGCCTCCCAGACATAGCCATCGAACCGGGTGGGATCGGGGTCGGCGGCGGCTTCCACGGCCTGCGCCCGCACGCGGGGGCGGAGCATGAGCTGCTCGACCGCCTCCACCATGGCCCCCGGCCCGCTCTCGACGAACCCGAGCGGCAGCCCCGCCATGTTGATCAGCATCCGCTCGTCGCCGAGGCCGACCTCCGCCGGAAGGCTCGTGCGGACGAGCCGCGAGAAGACGTCGCCGGGCGGCGGCACCGGCCCCGCCGAAAGGGCGGCCCGGCGTTCGGCGAGCAGGCCGCGCAGGTAGTCGATCATCTCCTCGCCCGCGAGAACCGACGCGGCCCTGATCGCGGGGTCGCCCTGGAAGTTGGCGAAGCCGTCGGTGACCACGGCCCTGGTCCATCGCGACAGGGTCTGCGGTGTGGGCCCGGGGACGCCGAAGTACTCCGCGCACACGCGCAGGGCGACGTGCCGGAACAGCTCGCCGACGGCCTCGACGCGCCCTCGCCCGGCCACGGCGTCCAGCGCCTCGTCGGCCGAACGCCCCGCCAGCCCGCGAAGGCGCGCCGCCTCCTCGGGAGGGAGCATGACCCGCATCAGCCCCTTCTCACGCCAGTTCATCGGCGTCGCGTCCCTGGCCAGCATGAACGGCCCGCCCAGCGCCGCGTCCAGGCGCGGGCCGAAGGCCCGGACCGAGAAGACCTCCTCCCGGGAGAGCACCTCGGTGACGTCGGCGAAACGGGTCACGACGGTGAAGGCGGGCGTGACGAAGATCGGCCGCTGCTCGCGCAGCACCGCGAAGAAGGCGCGCCAGTCGGTGCGCATCCACTCACGGACGAGGGCGAACGCGGACATCGGATCGCGTGCCATGGCCGCGTCGTATCTCTCCAGATGGTCGCCCGCGGTCGCCTGATCGACAGCACCCATGCCGTAGGACCCTCCGTCTCGCCTCTGAACCGCCACCGGACCAGGCCGTTGCCGCCACTTTGCGTGGCGATCTCCGTGCGCCGGGTCACATCGCCCCCAGAATAGCTACAGATTGCGATCCCTTGCCTGCCCTACGTGATTGATGCGTCACTTCCAGGCAACTCCCCCCGCCCGGTCGTCCGGCCGTTGAATGGGTGCCCGGACCGCACACCAGGCGGTCCTCGCCGACCGCAGGGAGCGAGCATGACCATGTCGGCCTTCCCGCCGGCCCGTCCGGAGCACGGCACGGCCGAAACGGTGGCGGTCACGGCCGGGCGCCGCGCCGCCTATCTGATCGCCCTGGTCATCCTTCCGGTGCTGATCCTGGCCGTCGCCGTCCCCGCCGCCTGGGGGTGGGGCATCGGCCCGCGCGACGTGGTCATCGCCGTCGTCATGTACGTGATCAGCATCTTCGGCATCGCGGTCGGCTACCACCGGCACTTCACCCACCGGGCCTTCAGGTGCCGCAGGCCGCTGCGCATCGCGCTCATGCTGGCCGGGGGCATGGCGGTCGAAGGGCCGGTCACGCTGTGGACGGCCGAGCACCGCCGCCACCACAAGTACGCCGACCAGCCCGGTGACCCGCACTCGCCGTGGCGCTACGGCGACGGCGGCGCCGCCCTGCTGCGGGGCATGGCGCACGCGCATGCCGGGTGGTTCTTCACCGCGCGCCGGCGCTCCAGCCGTGAGCACTGGGTGCCCGACCTGCTGGCCGATCCGGACGTCCGGCGGTTCGACTCCGCCTACCCGGCCGTCGCGGCGCTGTCCTTCCTGCTGCCCGCGGCCGTGGGAGGGCTGTGGGCGATGTCGTGGGCCGGCGTGTGGACCGCCCTGTTCTGGGGCGGGCTGGTCCGCTACGCCGTGGTGCACCACGTGACCTGGTCGGTGAACTCCGTCGCCCACACCTTCGGCGAGCGCCCGTTCCAGACCAGGGACCGCTCGTCCAACGTCCGGTGGGTGGCGTTGCTGACCCTCGGCGAGGGCTGGCACAACTGGCACCACGTCGAGCCGACCTGCGCCCGCCACGGCGTGCTCAGAGGGCAGCTCGACCCGAGCGCCCGGCTGATCCGCTGGCTCGAACGGGCCGGCTGGGTGTACGCCGTGCGCTGGCCGAGCCCCGAGCGCGTGCACGCCCGCCGGGCCCCCGCCGGAGGCCTCAGCCGACGAAGACCGGGCTGAGCGCGGCGAGCGCCGCCCTCCTGGACGCCGGCCTCAGCCGACGAAGACCGGGTTGAGCGCGGCGAGGGCCACCCTCCTGGAGGCGCCGGTCCCGTCGGCGGGCGCCGACCACAGGTCGGCGCCGAAGTCCCCCGCCAGGGCGTACATCACGGTGTGCCCGTCCGCCCACACGACCTGGTCGTCGACGCTGCGCGCCTCGGCGAGCGGCGTCTCGCGCATGGTCCGCAGGTCGAGCGCGTACAGCCGCCACGGCTCGTCCGGGCTGAGGCCGGGGACGCGCTTCTTGAAGACCAGGCGCGTGCCGTCGGGCGACAGCGACGGACACTCGACGTTCGGACGCAGCGTGGTCACCTTGCGCGCGGCGATGTCACCGCGCACAAGGTAGGTCTCGCCTTTGGTGGCCAAGGTCGCGTAGAAGTGCCCGTCGTCGGCGAAGGTGACGCCCCAGAAGTTCACGTCGGAGGCGTGGTACGGCCTGCCGTCCTTCACGATCGCGTAGGTCTCCAGGCTCGGGGTCAGCGTCCATGTCCGCGTGTCGACGATCGAGGTCCGGGTGGAGAAGTCGCTCCCGGCGTAGGAGTCCCCGCCCACGAAGACCGTCCAGGCGGCCAGCCGTCCGGACGGCGCGACCCGGGCCCGGGACGGGATGCCCGCGATCGGGTAGTCGCGCAGCGTCCGCAGCCGGGCGTCGAGTACCGACGCGTAGTAGGTCTCCCGTATCGGGCCGTCCACCTTGCGCAGGCACACCCCGGTCCCGGCCGCCGCGTGGAAGCGCAGGCAGCGGATCGGGGCCGAGGTGCGCGCCCCGCCCGGGTCGGAGGCCGCCACGGAGACCAGCTCGTCCCGGTGCGCTCCCCAGGCCATGTTGCGGAAGATCATTCGCCCTTCGCGGTCGAGGGTCACGGCGCCGGGCGCGACGGGCGGGCCGCCCGGACGCGCCCGGTCGCGCTCCTCCGCCCGCCGCGCCGCTTGCAGCACCGAGGCCAGGGCCAGCGAGCACAGCAGCGCCACCGCGACCAGCAGCGTGACCAGGCGAGCCCGGGTCGTCATCACGTCCCCGTCCCGGCCGGAGCGTACGCCGCCCTACATGCCCTCATCGCGTGTCCGTCCCGCGCGGGGCGCACATCAGCTCAGCTCCAGATACCGGTGATGTCCGAGGCCGAGGCGGCGTTGCCCGCGTGGGAGGTCAGGCCGGCCATGTCCTCCAGAGTCCGGAGCAGGTTGTAGTGGTTGTAGGTGGTGGCGGACGTGCTGCCCGGGACGACCGGCTGGCCGTAGACGACGGTCGCGATGCGGTTGCCGCTGAGCCTGTTGTCCTCGTCGAAGGTGACCACAAGGAGGCTGTTGTTGGACTTCGCCCAGGTGGCGTACGCGCCGAGCTTGTTCTTCAGCCAGGTGTCGCCGGTCGAAACCGAGCAGTCGTGCATGTCGTTGCACAGGTCCGGGACCACGAAGGAGACCGTCGGCAGCCTGGTGTAGTCCGTCGGGAACTGCGCCATCGTGTAGGCCGTGGAGGCCGGGACGTTGCGGAAGCCGAACCAGGGGTTGTGCTTCTGCGCGTACTTCCCGCCGCTGCTGGTGCACACCGTGGAGCCCTGGCTGGGCAGGCCCTCGTTGTAGCTCGCCCAGGTCTTGCCCGCCGCGATCAACTCCGAGCCGAGGTTGGCGGCGGAGCTGAAGCCGATCGTGACGCAGCCGTCGCCGGTGATTCCCTGGGTGCCTCCGGAGAACATGGCGTAGTAGTTGGGCTGGCTCGGGTGGGTCTCGGCGTAGAACTGGGTGAGGTTGGCGCCGCCGGTCTTCAGCGAGTTGATGTAGGGGGCGCTGGAGCTGCCGATGACCTGCGAGTACGCGTGGTTCTCCAGTACCACGACGACGACGTGGCTCGGCGACGGCACGGAGGCCGCGGAGCTCGTGCCTGCTCCGGCCCACAGGCCGAGGCCGACGATGAGGCCGATGGCGGACGCGACCGAGAGGAGCATCCTGCGGGAGCGTCCCTTTCCAGCGGAAACAGCCATGACTGTCCTTTGCACGGAGGGTGGTAAGCCATGTCAGGTTAAATCGCGATGTGCTAGTCCTCCGATGGCACGGGGTGAACACAAGCCGAACAGTTAGCTTCCCACTCCCGCGCCCCTCCCCCGGACCCGCCGGGCCGGCACTCCTGTTCCCTGGCCGCCTTGGTGAGGCCGGAGCGGCTGCAGTTTGGGCATTGACGAAATTTCATTACATGTTATTCATGTGACAAGTCAAGAAATTTCGGCCTAAGCGCACCACACAATCGGGGAACCGTCAGAGCTCACCCCCCAAGGAGGACGCGCATGGCGCGCAGCCAGTCCACCGACCCACCCCTCGACCTGCTCGGACCCGTCCAAGGAGAGGTCTCCTGGTTCTGCTGCGGCGCGGCCTGGGGCCCGTGCAGCACCACCGGCAAGGGAGCGTGCGGCACCTGCAACTCCGGGAGCCTGCAGCACGCCTGGCCCAACACCTCCGACGCCTGCTGGGCGATCACCCGTCCCGACAGCTGCGGCGTCAGCATGTCGCGCAGGACCTGTGGTTTCAGCCACAGGACCACGGCCCTGTGCAGCGGCACCAGCGTCGTCACCACCATCGCCGACTGCGGCCCCCAGACCGACCTGTTCTGCGGCGAGCGCAGCTGCTGCGGCGCGACCTGCGCCAGCAACCGGCTGATCGACCTGACCCCGGCCGCCTACAGCCGGATCGCCAGCCTTTCGACCGGCCTGCGGCCGTGCGAGATCTCGGTCCCCTAGCTAGGAGGCGTCCGATGACCAGCAGAAGACAACTGCTCAAGTCCGCCGTGCTCGGGGGCGGGGCCGGCGTCGTCGCCGCGACCGCGTTCGGGTCGCTCGGCCCGGAGGCGGCCTTCGCCCAGGCGGCGCCCGACGTCGAGCCCGGCACGCCCGACCCGAACTTCGCCGAGGGCCGGATCCGCTCCATCAAGGACAACACGCTCTTCGTCCTCGGCTCGAACTGGGTGTTCCACCGCATCAGGGTCGTCGACGGCACGAGCCTGTGGAAGCTGGGCCCCGTCGCCTTCGACCAGGCCAAGCCCGGTGACGGACTCTACGCCCGGGGCGTTCGCATGCCCGACGGCGTCCTCGCCGCCGAATCGGTGTGGTTCAACATCGTCAACGTCAAGGGCCACATCCAGAACATCACCAGCGAGAAGGTCCACCTCGACCACAACGGCAAGCAGATCCTCTGCCACCTCGTGGCCGGCAAGTCGGTGGCCGTCTACTCCGACGCGCCGCCCTCCGCCGACCTGTCGCAACTGCGGGTGGGCCAGCACGTGCAGGTCCTGGGCGCCTGGCGGCCGGACACCAACGAAGTCGACATCGCCACCGTCTTCTCCCCCCACTAGGAGCCACAGATGCACGGGATCGCCGCGCCGCAGCCGTACGTGATCGCCTTGTTCCTGCTCTGGGCCGCCCTGATGAAACTGCTCAGCCGGCGGATGCGGGCGCAGGCGGGGCAGACCGCCCTGGCCCGGCTGGTCGGCGCGGCGCGCGCGGTCCCGGCGCTCCGGCTCGTCGCGGTGCTGGAGCTCGCGGTTGCGGCGGCGCTGCTGCTGCCGCCGGCCTCGCCGCTGGAGGGGACGGCCGCCACCGTTCTCTCCGCCGGATTCCTCCTCTACCTCACCTATGGGCGCCTCGCCGCGCCCGCCTCGTCGTGCGGCTGCCTGGGCACGCACGCCCGTCCCGTCAACTGGCGCGGCTTCGGGCGGGCGGGACTCCTGCTCGCCGTGAGCGTCGCGGCCATCTGGGCGGGGCCGTATCCGTTGGACGCGACGGGCGTGGTCGTGGGCCTGGCGGAGGCCGCCGCCCTGCTGGCGCTCTCGGCGGAGCTGGACCGCCACTGGCTGACGCCCCTGCGCCGGCTTCTCGTACGGCTGCGCAGGCCGCTCGCCGTGGTCGCGCCCGAGAAGATCCCGCTGGAGGTCTCGCTGCGGCTGCTCTACCTCAGCCCCGCCTACTGCTCGGCGTCCGCGCGGCTCACCTCCGACGTCCAGGACGTGTGGGACGAGGACGGCCTGCGGTTCGTGGTCTACGCGGCCCGCGAGCGGACGGCGGTCTTCGCGGTACCCCTCTCCGGCGGCGAACCGTCGGCCGTCCGCGTCGCCCTCATCGAGGAGCCCGCATTGGCCTGACGTCCCCTCAGGGGCCGGTCACGCCTTCGTCAGCGTCTCCACCGCGCCCTTGGGACCCTGGCCCTCGCTTCCTGACCGGCCGGGTACGGCCCGGACGCGAAGTGGCCGCGGGCTCGTGCCCGCGGCCACCGGCGAAAGGTCGGCGCTCAGCGTCAGGGGGCCGAGCTCGGGGGAACGGTCACGGTCGCGGTGACCGTCGGGGCCGGCTCGTCCGTGGGCGTCGTGGTCGGAGTTCCCGTGGGAGTCTCAGTCGGGGTAGCGGTCGGGGTCTCGGTGGGGGTCTCGGTGGGCCTCTCCGTCGGGGTCGGAGTGGGCGTCTCGGTGGGGGTGGGGCACGGCTTGGGGGCACGCCACTGGAGGTTGCCGGGCTGCCAGTGCTTGGGAGCCCACCAGCCCTTGCCCCGCCAGAAGTTCTTGCTGGGCCGCGTCAGATCGAAGACCCAGGCGGCGGTCGTCGCCGGCTCATCCTGTGGCGCGGCCGTCGTCGGCTCCACCTGGGGCGCGACGGTCGCCGGCGCGCTCTGGGACGGAGCGGTCGTCGGCTCGCCCGTGGTCGGGGCGGTCGCCGGCGCGGTGGTGGGCGGGGCGGTCGCCGGCGCGGTGGTGGGCGGGGCGGTCGTCGGCGAGGCGGTCGTCCCCTCGGGCGTGGGCGTGGTCGTCGGCGGGGCGGTCGTCGGCTCGGTCGTGGGCGTGGTCGTCGGCACGTCCTCCGGCGGGACCGCAGTGGGCTCGGGCTGCGGCGGGACGGTCGTGGGATCGCCCGGCGTCGCGGCGGTCACCGACACCCAGTCGCCCTGCTTGATCTTGGTGTCGCCCCGCCGGCCGGACACGGTCCGGGTGGAGTCGCCGATCGCGTACACCCTCTCGTAGCCGTCCTGGCTCTTCACGGTGATCGCGTCCTCGGCCACGACGGTGGCCTGCCCGGTCTGGGTGAACAGCACCGGGAAGGTACAGTCCTTCGCCGGCACGACGAACTCGCCGTGCGGGGTGCCGATGAAGCGCCAGGCGTCGGCGGCGGACACCTTGACGGCGGGGGCCGGCGTCGGGGTTTCGGTCGGAGTTTCGGTCGGGGTCGCAGTGGACGTTTCGGTGGGCGTTTCCGTGGGAGTCTCGCTGATCGTCACCGTGGGAGTCGGCGTTCCCTCCGGGGGCGTCGTGGGCGATGACGCCGAGGCCGCGGCCGCTTCGACGCCGCCCGACGCCGCCAGCACGAGAGCTGCGGCGAAGAACAGTGGGCGTGGGATGCGGCAGCGTGGCCCGCCCGGTTCGGTCGACCGTTCTTCGTTTGGCTTGTCAGGGTTTGCTGGCGTCACCATGTCCTCCAACTAGCTTGATCCGATCGAACTCGCGCCGAAGCGACGGCGGCATGACAGGAGTCGTTCGCTTGCCCAAGCGGAACGACGTTCACCCCCGGCCTCTGAGTCCGGCAATGGTCCGGGAAAGCCTGCCCGCAATCTCAGCGCCCAAGCAGGCAAATCAGCCGATCACTCTCGGCATGGGAGGCTTTTAGCAGGTCACCGCAAGGTTACGAAAGTAGAAAAAAATCCGCTTTCGGGCGCGATCATCCGTCATCGGTCGAAGGGCCGGGCCATCTCGTCGAAGACGTCGTCGAGGATGTCGCCCATGGTGCGGGACTCGTGCTCGTCGATCCACATGTGCGTGGCGATGCGCACCGCGCTCAGGAAGGCCGCCGCCATCACCCGGGGCCGTGTGCCGGTGCCCGTATCGCCGCGCCCGGCGATGGCCTGCGCGAGGTCGCGTTCGAGGTTGGCGTGGTTGGCCAGCTGCCGCGCCAGGAGCGAGGGATGCCTCTTGGCGAGCGTGGCGCGGACCGCCCATTCCCTCTCGGGGCCGCCCGGCTCGCGAACGAGCTCGTGCACGGCTTCGCGCAGCGCCCGCCAAGCCGGTTCCTCGGCGGGGCGGGCGCGGACCCTCTCCCCCATGAGGCGGATGCGCTGCTCGTCGCCGTAGAGGAGGGCGTCCTCCTTGCTGGCGAAGTAGTTGGAGAAGGTCCGCCGCGAGATGTTGGCGGCGTCGGCGATGGCCTCGACGGTGACGTGTTCGAGGCCGTGCTCCACGGTCAGCCGCAGCGCGGCCTCGTGGACCGCCTGCCGCGTCTCGGCCTTCTTGCGCTCGCGCAACCCCACTGTGGTCGTCATGACACGGACAGCTTACTGTCCACGCAAACATGCTCGGTGCGCAAACTTGCGCAATGTGCATGTATGGTGGTCCGGTCCGTTCCCGATTACCCCGTATCGGAGGTCGCGCGTGAGCGCACAACCGGTCACCACGCACGACGCGGAGCCGATGAGCCACCGGCAGATCCTCGAAGCGCTGAGCGGCCTGCTCCTGGTGCTGTTCGTGGCGATGATCAGCGGCACGATCGTGTCGGTGGCGCTGCCGCAGATCATCGGCGCGCTCGACGGGACCCAGTCCCAGTACACGTGGGTGGTCACCGCCTCGCTGCTGGCAGCGACGGCCTCCACCCCGATCTGGGGCAAGATGGCCGACCTGTTCAGCAAGAAGCTGCTCTTGCAGATCTCCATCGTCATCTTCATGGTCAGCTCGCTGGCCTGCGGGTTCGCACAGAACACCGGCCAGCTCATCGCCTTCCGCGCCCTCCAGGGCCTCGGCATGGGCGCCCTGCAGATCCTGGTCCAGGTCGTCCTCGCCGCGATGATCACTCCCAAGGAGCGGGGGCGCTACAACGGCTACCTCGGCGCCGTGATGGCCGTGGCCACCGTGGGCGGGCCGCTGCTCGGCGGGCTGATCGCCGACACCTCGTGGCTGGGCTGGCGCTGGTGCTTCTTCATCGCCGTGCCGTTCACGGCGCTCGCCTTCGTCCTGCTGCACAAGACGCTCCACGTGGCCTCGATCCGCCGCCCGGACACCAGAGTCGACTACGCGGGCGCCACGCTGATCGCCGCGGGCGTCAGCATCCTGCTCATCTGGATCACCTTCGTGGGCAACTCCTTCGACTGGATCTCCTGGCAGACCGGGGCCCTCGCCGGCGGCGGGGTGCTGGTGCTGGCGGTCGCCACCTGGGTGGAGTCGCGGGTCAAGGAGCCGGTGGTGCCGCTGCACGTCGTCCGCAGGCGCACCCCCGCCCTCGCCATCCTGGCCAGCCTCGCGGTGGGCATGGCGATGTTCGGCGGAGCGGTGTTCCTCGGCCAGTACTTCCAGATCGGCCGGGGGTACAGTCCCACCGAGGCCGGGCTGCTGACCATCCCGCTGATGCTCGGGGTGCTGCTCTCCTCGACCATCTCCGGGCGGCTCGTGTCCAGGAGCGGCCACGTCAAGCCGTACATCGTGACCGGGTCGATCGTGCTCACGCTCGGGTTCCTCGGCCTGTCCACCATCGACCACGAGACCTCGCTGGTGCTCGTCTCGGGCGGGATGCTGCTGGTCGGCATCGGCGTCGGCATGTGCATGCAGAACCTGGTGCTGGCCATCCAGAACACCGTCCCGCTGCGCGAGCTGGGTGCCGCCAGCGGCGCCGTGACGTTCTTCCGGTCACTGGGCGGCACGTTCGGGGTCTCGGTCCTGGGCGCGGTCCTCGCCGACCAAGTGGCCTCCGGCATCGCCGAAGGCTTCGCGAAGGCGGGCATCCGGCCGTCCGGCTCGGCGGGCACCACCCTCAACATCGGCGCGCTGCCCGAAGCCGCGAGGACCGTCGTCCGCGCGGCCTACGGCGACGCCACGGGGCACATCTTCCTCGTCTCCGCCGCGATCAGCGTGGTCGGCGTCGTCGCCACGCTCTTCCTCAAGCCCACCAAGCTGCGCGACAGCCTGGACCTCCCCGAGCCCCCCAAGGCCGGCGAACAGCCGCTGGAGACGGCCGACCCAGGCACGGCGAAACGCTGACCACCGGCGTCCGAATATCTCCCCGGGTGGCGTCGCGGAAAGCGGGATCGGCACCGCCCGGGAGGATCTTCGACGCGCAAACGCGCCCGGCTGTTCGGACGTAAGACGAAATGGGGGGATTGAGTAGGGGGCTACTCATGCTGGATCGGTCCAAATGAACCGATGGTTGCGGTATGTCTACCGGTCCCCTACGCGCGGTTCTCGCCCTCCTCATGATGACCCTGGGCCTGGCCGTCGTCACCACACCCGCGAGAGCGGCGGCCAGCACCCAGCCACTCACTGTGCGCGTCCTGCTCGTGAGCTGCGTCGATCCCTGCCGTAACGAAGGTCTCGAAAGCGCCGGGGAGAGCGCCCCCGACTTCTACGGTGAGATCACCTTCGCCGGCTTCCCCACGTTCACCACCCCGAGAGCCGCTGAGGACCAGGTCCAGGTCGCCCCGTTCTGGACGCTGACCCAGCAGATCCCGACCACGGTCCTCGACCAGGAGATCTCCGTCCTGATCAAGGACCACGACTCCACGTCGGGCGACGACTGGGCCGACACCTCCCCCCGGGCGGGCGACCCCTACACCCGGTTCAAGGTCAACATGATCCACGGCACCGTCTCGGGCGACATGACCTCCTCCGTGCAGTGCGTCACCGGCAACGGCGAGCCGGGCGGCGGGATCTTCGGGAGCGACCCGCAGCCCGCCGTCGAGGTGTGCCTCGAGATCACCCCGAACAGCGTGACCGACTCCGACGGGGACGGATACACCGACTACGAGGAGTACCGCGGCGTCGACCTCAACGACGACGACATCGTCGATCTGCCTCTGCCCGACCTCGGCGCCGACCCCACCCGGCGTGACATCTACGCCGAGATCGACTGGATGCGCCTGGAGAAGCCGCAGGACGGCGTGCTGTCCAGGGTCGAGCAGGTGTTCTCGGACGCCCTCGTCACCAACCCCCAGACCCATGCCGACGGCCTGGCACTGCACCTGATACCGGACGAGGAGCTCCCGTACGCCGAGGCGATCGACTTCGGCGACACCCGCGCCCCCGGCACGTACGACGACTTCGACGACCTCAAGCAGGGCAACCCCGCCAAGGCGTGCGGACCGGACGCCACCGGCAACTTCGGCACCGACGCGGACCGTGCCAGCCCCCTGTGCGACAAGATCATGCTCTACAAGCGGCTCCACTTCCGGTACGGGATCTTCATCAACGGCCTGACCGACAGCGGGACCACCTCGGGCCGGGCGGAGCTGGACGACCGGGGCTCCAACGACTTCGTCGTGTCCCTCGGCCGGTGGACCCCCAAGATGTTCGGCGAGGTCGGCGGGCGTGCCGCCGCCGAGCAGGCGACGCTGCTTCACGAGCTCGGCCACACCTTCGGCCTCGGCCACGGCGGGCGCTACGGCAACGGGACCGCCGACCTGGTCAACTGCAAGCCCAACTACCAGAGCGTCATGAGCTACTCCTGGCAGTTCGCGGGGATCGACCCCGACCGCCCCCTCGACTACCAGCGGTTCGGCAAGGCGAACCTGGACGAGACCGACCTCGACGAGATCAAGGACCCCGGACTCGCGGGCGTCGTCCGCCCGGTCATCTACGGCGTCGGCGGCCTGGTGGCCAAGGGCCCGGCGGAGGACCCGATCGACTGGACCGGCGACGGACCGCCGTTCTCGGCTCACGCGAGCGCCAACATCAACCGCATCACCGCCCTCGGGCCGGACTGCGACAAGACCGACGACGACGAGACGCTGCTCAGCAACCCCGACTGGGACCGCCTGGTCTACGACTTCACCAGCAGCCGGTACTTCTCCGACGGTACGCACGGCCCGATCGTGCCCGAGCTGACCGGGGACGCCGTGCTCCGCGTGAAGGCGGTCGACCTGACCGCGGGCATGACCGTCGACAGGCCCGACGCCGCCGGCGGCGACACGGTGACCGCCACCGTGACGATCGGCGACAAGGGACCCAGCAAGTCCACGGCCACCTCGGTCACGTTCACGCCTCCCGCAGGCGACCCGGTCACCCGGCAACTGAGCGACCTCGCGCCCGGCCAGACGGCCACCGAGACGTTCACGTACACGGTGCCCTGCACTGCCGCGGACGGCAGCACGCTGACCAGCACCGTCAAGGTCACCGGCAAGAACGCCGCCGGGGAGCCCGAACTGGAGGAGACGCTGGCCGACAACACCGCCACGGCCGTCACCAGGGTCCACGCGCCCGTCATGGCGGTGACCGCCACGGCCACCTCCTCCGTGAACGCGGGCGAGGCGATCACGTACACGGTCGGCCACCGCAACACCGGCAGCGCGCCGGCCACCGGAGCCACCCTGAAGTACACGCTGCCCGCGGGCGTCTACTACAGCCAGGCCCTCGACCAGGGCGCCGGGCCACGCCCGGCCACCGTGACCAGGAACGCCGACGGCACCACGACGCTGACCTGGAACCTCGCCACGGTCGCCGCCGGCGCGTCGGGCACCATCACGTTCACGGCGCGGCCCACCCTGCTGATGGAGGCGGGGGCCAAGGCGACCGGGACGGCGAGCCTGTCCTACGGCGGGGCGAACGGCTGCACGTTCACCCCGGCGACGGGGTCGGCGCAGACCTCGATCACCGTGGTCGCGCCCAGCAGGCTGCCGATGCTCTCGGCGCTGTGGGGGCTGCGGACGGACCTGCGGACGGCCGAGGTGCTGGCCCGCGTCCAGGCCACCGACACCCGTTTCGACGGGGCCGACGGCTCCGCCGCCAACGGCGCGCTGTCCCAGCAGGAGGCGTCGGCGGTCCTGTTCCTGCCGGCGACGCAGCCGCGCTCCTTGCGGGCCGAACTGCTGGCCACCACGTTCAACATGGCGTCCCGCCGGATCAACGCGGGCACCGCCGTCCGTACGCTCACCACCCAGCGCCTGCGCCTGAGCACGGTCGGCGACGCCGTCCGCTACGCCCAGGCCACCCTGGCCCAGCCGCCCACCCTGTCCGGCCTCCTCCGCTACACCGACGCCACCGTGGCGCTCACCGAGATCAACTCGGGCGTGGCGGAACGCTACTAGTCACCCAGCGAACGCCTCCCTGGCCCGCCCCCGCGAAGCCTGGGAGGCGCCGCCATGCCCGCCGCGATCCGACGGGAAGCCCCGGGCACGTCCCACCCGGGCGGACGCACGGTCACCGGGCGCGCGCCGAGCGGCCGAGGCCGGGGATGAGCACCGCGGCGACGACCAGGTGCATGCAGGCCAGGGCCACCATGCTCCCGGCTCCGACGGCGCCGAGCGGCCCGAGCAGCGACAGTACGAGCACCACGACCGCGATGATCGTCCAGAGCCGTCCCGGCCGCCTCACGATCCGTTCCAGCGACGCGAGCAGCGCCCAGGCCGCGAGCCCGGCGACCAGGCTCGCCACCGCGACCGCGCCCGGCCCGACGGGCTGAACCGCCCCTCCGACCTGGACGGTCAGGCCGGCTCCCGCGACAGGGCCGGCCACCGCCCAGACGGCGAGCGCCGCGACCGTCCCGCCGGCCACGGTCAGCGCCCTCCGCGTGGCGGTACGGCCGGCGCGCCCCGGTGCGGCATCAGTACGAGTGGTCTCGCCGAACATGCGCTTCCTCCTTCGATGACGGACGGCCGTCCCGCGAGCCATCCGCTGATGGCCGCCGCCGGTCCCGCCTGGTTCACCCCGACAGCGTCGCCGCCGCGGGGCGGGGCCCGCATCGGGCGCGTGGCGGCGGCGGGTACGTCCGCGGTCGAGCCGGCCACCGACTTTGGTAGGTGTCGGCGCCTCGATGCCCGGAGCTACCCTTGGCCGCGTGAACGGCGAGAACCACTGCGAGGCGGAGGCGGAGTCCGTGCGCCGGCGCCTCCCTTTGACCGCCGTCGTGACAGGGGTGATCGCCTGTATGGCCGCCCTGGTCGCGCCGACGATCTGGGGACTGGCCGGAGCGCATCCGTCGAGAGGGCTGCTGGCGCTCGACATCGCTACCGGGGTGCTGGGGTGCGCCCTTTCACCCGTACTGCTGTGGCGGCCGGTCACCGGCGCGCTGGCGCTCACCGTGCTGGCCGTGCTGTCACCGGCGGCCACCCCTCCTGCCACCCTCGGCGCGCTCCAGGTCGCCCAGCGGCGCGGCTTTCCCGCCGCGGCCGCGACGGCCGCGGCGGGGATCGCGGCGCAGGCGGCGCAGGGCCTGTGGCGGCCCAACGCGGGCATCTCCTTCGGCTGGTGGCTGGTCCTGGTCACCGTCGGGTACGGCGCGCTGGTCGGCTGGGGCGCGCTCGCCCAGGCTCGACGAGCGCTCGTCTGCTCGCTGCGCGAGCGCGCCCGCCGCGCCGAGGCCGAGCAGGGCCGGCGGGTGGCCGAAGCCCGCATGCTCGAACGCACCCGTATCGCCCGCGAGATGCACGACGTGCTGGCCCACCGGCTGTCCCTGCTGGCCACGTACGCGGGTGCGCTGGAGTACCGGCCGGACGCCCCGCCCGAGCAGCTCTCCCGCGCCGCCGGCGTGGTCCGCGCCGGGGCGCACCAGGCGCTCGACGAGCTCCGCGAGGTGATCAGCCTGCTGCGCGACGAGGACCCGGCCGGGGACCACGACGCCGCCGGATGGCCGCAGGCCGTACTGGCCGATCTCCCCCGGCTGGTCGAGGAGTCCCGCGACGCCGGGGGGCAGGTGCGGCTGCGCGACGGGGTGGTCGACCCGGCCGCCTTGCCCGCCGCCATGGGCCGCACCGCTTACCGTGTCGTGCAGGAGGGGCTGACCAACGCCCGCAAGCACGCCTCAGGCGAGCCGGTCCAGGTGGTTCTGGAGGGCAGGCCCGGCTCCCGGCTCGTGATCGACATCCGCAACCCCCTGCCCGCGGGAGGCGCCGCCGCGCCCATCGCACCCGGCGCCGGGACCGGCCTGGTCGGGCTGACCGAGCGGGTACACCTCGCGGGCGGGGAGCTCGACCACGAGCTGACCGCCGCCGAGTTCCGCCTGCGCGCCTGGCTACCATGGCCGGCGTGAGCCGTCCGCTGCGCGTACTCCTGGTCGACGACGACGCCCTCGTCCGCGCGGGGCTGTCCATGATGCTCGACGGGATCCACGGCATCGCCGTGGTGGGCGAGGCCTCCGACGGCGACGAGGTGCTCGCCGCCGCGGACGCGCACTCCCCCGATGTCGTGCTCATGGACCTGCGGATGCCGCGTGTGGACGGCATCACCGCCACCCGCAGGCTACGGAGCCGGCGGCACCCGCCCGAGGTCATCGTGCTGACCACCTTCGACACCGACGAGAACATCCTGCACGCGCTGCGCGCCGGCGCCAGCGGCTTCCTGATCAAGGACACCCCGCCGGAGCGGATCGTCGAGGCGGTGCGCCGGGTCGCCGCCGGAGACCCGATCCTGTCGCCCCGCGTCACCCGCCGCCTCATGGACCGCGCGGCCTTCCAGGCCGGGGCCTACCAGCGGGCTCGCGCGGCGCTGGCCGCCCTCAGCCCCCGCGAGAACGACGTGGTCGTCGCGGTGGCCCGGGGCCGGAGCAACGCCGAGATCGCCGCGGAGCTGTTCATGAGCGTGGCCACGGTCAAGGCCCACGTCTCCCACATCCTCACCAAGCTGGATCTCGACAACCGGACCCAGATCGCCCTCCTCGCCCACGACGCCGGCCTCGCCTGACCGAAGCCGGTCGTTGTCTCAGGGGGTCAGGAGTTTGGTGAGCAGGGTGGTGAGCTGGTCGCGCTCGGCGGGGGTGAGGGCCTGGAAGGTGTGGTCGAGGAACCCCCGGACCGCGGGCTCGGCCTCGTCGAGCAGCCGCAGGCCCGAGTCGGTGACGGTGACGGCGTAGGCGCGCCGGTCGTCGGGGTTGCGCTCGCGGCGCGCGTGGCCGGCCCGTTCGAGGTCGTCGCAGAGGGTGACCATGACGCTGCGGTAGATGCGCAGTTCCTCGCTGAGTGCCTGTTGTGGGCAGGGGCCGACGGCCGCGAGCATCTACAATCTGGTCCGCCGCCTGTGCCCTCGGCTCCACGTCGGGGAGGCCGGGACGGCCGCTACACACGTGTGTGGTCGCCGTCCAGCGCGGTGTAGACGTTGCCGTGGGGGCGGCGAACGCCCGCCGCCCCCCCCGGTGCTCTGGATGGGCCGCGCGTCAGCCCCGCCACCACTTCTGGTTGGCCCCGCCATTGCATTCCCACTGCTGCAACGGGGTGCCGGTGCCGCCCCAGCCGGTGACGTCCACGCACTTGTTGGCCTGCGGGTTGACCAGGTCACCGGCGCCGCTGAGGACGAACTGCTGCGCCGGGTTGCCGCTGCACCTGGCGAGCTGGATGACGGCGCCGTTGTCGCGTGAACCCCAGGCCACGTCCATGCAGAGGCCGAAGGCGCGGATGGTGCCGTCGCCGGGGAAGGTCCAGTTCTGGGCGTTGGTGCCGTTGCAGTCCCACAGCTGCAGCCGCTGCCCGTCGACCCCGTTGGAGTTCGGGACGTCGATGCACTTGTTCTGCCAGCCGATGATCCGGCTGGTGCTCCCGCCTCCGGTGGTGGTCAGGGTCAGGCCGTACGCGCCGAGGATCTCGTTGACCGGCTGGTAGAAGGTGGTGCCGCCGGTCGAGCAGTTGCCGGAGCCGCCGGAGGTGACGCCCTGCGCCTGGTCGCCGGTGATCCACGCGCCGCCCGAGTCGCCGCCCTCGGCGCAGGCGGTGGTCTGGGTGAGCCCGTAGACCAGCGACCCCGAGTAGCTGACGGTGACGTCCTTGGCCTGGATGACGCCGCAGCGCCAGCCGGTGGTGCGCCCGGATCGGCAGATGGACGAACCGGTCGCGGCCTCCTGAGAGCCGGCCACCGCGACGTTCCCGCCGCCGTAGTTGTTGACCCAGGGGCGCGGTGTCCAGTCGCCGTTGGTGCGCACCCAGGCGTAGTCGTTGCCGGGGAACGACGAACCGGCGAAGGTGCCCTGGGTGACGTTGTTGTACCCGAGGGTGGGGCTGCTGGTGCCGCCGCAGTGCCCGGCGGTGACGAAGCCGCCGTTGCTCACCGAGAAGCCCACCGAGCAGAGCGTGTTGCCGTTGATGACGTACTGGTCCCCGCCGCGGATGTCGTAGAGGGGCCGGGGCGCCTGGCCGGCGGAGACCCGCACCGCGGCGGCGTCCACCGCTCCGGCCTTGACGAAACGCCGGGCGGCGTCGAGGTCGGCCGCCGACACGACGACGGTGTTCGCGGCCACGTCGACGTACCAGCTGTAGACGTTCCGCCCGGCGCCGCCGGCGGCGCGGTCGAGCGCGGCCTTCGTGGCCGCGAGCTGCTTCTCACTGCGTTGTACGGCCACCGGGCGCGCACCCGCCGCGCGGACGAGGTCGGCGTCGGCGGCGGAAAGGACGCCGACGGCCAGCCGTCCCTCGGCGGCGTCGAACCAGGCGCCGGCGAACCGGTCGGCGAGGCGCGTGCGGAGCCCGCGCTCCACCACGGACGCCGCCGCTTCGTGAGCCTGCCGGATCCGGGCCTGCGTGGGGGTCAGGCCGAGGTCGCGTTGCAGCGCCTGCTGGGCCGAGGAGGCCCCGGACGGATTCGGGCCCGGATCGGGCGATGGGGCCGCCTGGGCGGGCATGGAGGGGAGGACGAGCGCGACGGCGAGCACCGCCGCGCCGGTCAGCACGGTGAATCTCACGGCAGGTCCTTGGGGGGGATTGGGGGGTGGACGAGACGTGAGAGCGCTCTCTGAAAAGAGACTTTACAGTTGTTTTACTTCAAGTCAACAAGAAAGGTTGCTAGAGGGCGCCGCCGCGGCGGGCATGGAGCGCGCACGGCCCCCGGCTTTGCGTGCGGTCATTGGGGAGCGTACGGCTCGCGGCTTTCGCGCGCGGGCCGTACGCTCCCCGGTGACCCGGTCAGTCGTCTTGCTTGTTCTTGCTCATCGCCTGGCGGATGAGGTCGCGAGCCCGGTCCATGATAGCCGCGGGAGTGCCGACCACGACGTTCTCGGTCGCCGTCTCCACCCCGGGATGCGGGTGTGTCGGAGCGACGGCCTCGGCGGCCCTGACCCCGAGGGCCATGGCCCGCCGCTCGGCGTCGGTGGTCTCCTTGACCAGCTGGGTGAACTCGTAGCGCTCCTCCGCCTCGGCATGCTCGATCACCGACTGGCGGAGCTCCTTCAGATTCGAGGAGAAGGAGGGGTCGTCGGTACCCCGTTTCTCCATGAGCGAGAGCAGCTGCTTGGCCTCGTTCTCCTCCCGGAGCCGGTCGTCGACGATGGCCTCTCCCCCGTCGATCTTGCGCCTGGCGTAGGGATGGACGATCTCCTCCTCGGCCGTCTCGTGTACGGCCAGCAGCCGCACCAGTCGTTCGAAGGACTCCGCCCTAGCCCCTCCGGTCGCCTGTTCCACCTCGGCGAACAGGTCGCGGATCATGGTGTGCTGGTGGAGCAACAGCCCGACTACATCGTTCTCGTCGCGGAGCTCCGGCTTTGTCTTGCTGTCAGCCATGGCATTACCTCCTAGTGGAGGCCACTCCCCGGACAACCGTCGAGGAGAACCAATCGAACCTTCCCGGCCAGGCAATAACTTCGCCATGCGCCACCAGGACCACCGGGCCGGCGGACGACGACGCGCCGGCTCGTCGAGCATGGAGCCACGCGCCCGTCGCCGACCAGGCCAAGAGCCGGAGCGGGCCCCGGCGCGGCATTCGGGGTGGCAGGAAGTGGTCACGTGAGGGCAGCTTGCTGCCGTCCATTCGTCTGGTTCGCGGGCCGCGATTCCCGCAGAGTTGTTCTTGCGAGAACAAATAAACGGCCCGCAGCGAAAGAGACGAAGAAATGACGAACTCCACTTTCTCCCCGGTCAGCTCCACTCGTTCCGCCGGCACCACCTGGGACGCGTACACCCGCACTGCCGGGACCACCTGGGACAGCTTCTCCCGCACCCCGGGCACCACCTGGGACTGACAAGAAGGAGACCACCGTATTGAATCCCTCGTATCATCAGACCTGAAATATCAAAGCTCCACATATTGCGATTGAGCTCCGCCAGGCCGATCAATTCCCATCGTGACCCGCATTCCAACCGATGGCATCGGCGACGCATCGAGGCGGCAAGAATTCGACCGGCCAGGAGAACGCCGGTAAATCCCGTTCCGGCCCACCGGCCAGATCGCCACCCGGCGGTCACACCCCGTTCGCACGCCGTCCCGCTTCTGCGGCATTCACGCTGACCGCGCTCCTGGGCATGCCCCTCCACCTGTTTCGCCGACGACGCCCCCCAGGGCCCGCTCGACCAGTTCAGCCCGCCCCACCCAGCAGGCTAGACCCACCGCCTGCTCGGGATCAGCTTGTGCGGGTCGACGTCGGAGTCGTCCAGGCCGAAGCTGATGATCCGCCGGGGGCGGACACGGATGATGGGTCCGGTGACCTGGCTCGCGGAGTCCGAGGGATGTTCGATCGCCTCGCCCAGACCGCGAATCTCCACGCACCGGACGCGCCACGGCCGCACCGACGCGATGTCGTCGACGACGAACGCGACCCGGCCGTTGCCGGCCACGTTGCGGTACTTCCGGCTGGCGGCCATGTTGTAGCCGCCGATGTCGATGGTCGCGAGGTCGGCGTTGTAGGAGAACCCGACCGGGCTGACCTGCAACGTGCCGTCGGGCTGGACCGTCGCCAGCCGCCCCAGTCTCTGCGTCGCCAGGTAGTCGATCTCGACCTGGGTGAACGTCATCGTGGCCCCTCCAATGGGTGACGCGGCGGTGGCGCGGGGGTCGCGGCACCCACGACAGTCTGAAACCTCAACCAAGCTTCATGTCAAGGGCGCCGGTCTCCACCAAGCCACCAGGGTACTTACGTTTTTCTCAACTAAAGTCATGAAATATCGGGCTAAAGACCTAGACGGGGGTGTGGAAAGAACTTAGAGTCACGGCGAAAGAGCTCCAGAGGATAGCGAACCGTAATTCTCCGGAAACAGCGCGGCGGTGCCTGCCGGCCCTCACCGACTCGGCGCGCGCCGTCCGCGGGCCCACGCCGTGCGTTCAGCCACGTCCACGCCGCCCCGCCTGGACGACACCCCCCGAGCACCGGAAAGGCTTCCTGTGCACCACAAAAGAAGACGGACACTGAGGGCCGCCCTGGCCGCCCTCCTGGCGACCGGCGGCGCGACGTTCGTCCTGGCCGCCGGCGCCACCCCCGCGAACGCCGTCGTCGTCAACCCTGCCGACTACCAGCAGGTCACCCTGGCCAAGGGCGTCGACGAGGTCGGCGAGCCGATGTCGCTGGCCGTGCTGCCCGACCGGTCGGTCGTCCACACCGCGCGTGACGGCACGCTGCGGCGCACCGACGCCGGGGGCACCACCACGGTGGTCGGCAAGCTGACGGTGTACAACCACGACGAGGAAGGCCTTCAGGGCGTGGGCGTGGACCCCGCCTTCGCGACCAACCGGCGCGTCTACCTCTACTACGCGCCCCCGCTGTCCACCCCGGCAGGCGACGCCCCCGCCACCGGCTCCGACTGGTCGGCCTGGCAGGGGGTCAACCGGCTCTCGCGGTTCACCCTCACCGCGGACTGGAAGATCCAGGCGGGCAGCGAGGTGAGGATCCTCGACGTGGCGGCCGACCGGGGCATCTGCTGCCACGTCGGCGGTGACATCGACTTCGACGCGGCGGGCAACCTGTACCTGAGCACGGGCGACGACTCCAACCCGTTCGACTCCAGCGGCTACGACCCCATCGACGAGCGCGCCGACCGCAACCCCTCCTACGACGCGCAGCGCACCTCGGCGAACACCAACGACCTGCGCGGCAAGGTGCTGCGGATCAAGGTGAACGACAACGGGACGTACTCGATCCCGGCCGGGAACATGTTCGCGCCCGGCACCGCGAACACCCGGCCCGAGATCTACGCGATGGGTTTCCGCAACCCGTTCCGGATGAGCGTCGACAAGGCCACCGGCGTCGTGTACCTCGGCGACTACGGCCCGGACGCGGGCGCGGCCAGCGCCTCCCGGGGCCCCGGGGGCCAGGTGGAGTTCAACCGCGTCACCGGCCCGGGCTTCTACGGCTGGCCTTACTGCACGGGTGACAACACCGTCGCCGAGACATACAACGAATACGATTTCGCCACCGGCGTCTCCGGCGCGAAGTTCAACTGCGCCGGCGGGGCGACGAACAACTCGTTCCGCAACACCGGCATGACCACCCTGCCCCCGGCGAAGCCCGCCTGGATCAAGTACGGCGGCGACTCCGGCTCGCCGCCGGAGTTCGGGGGCGGCTCCGAGTCCCCGATGGGCGGGCCGGTCTACCACTACGACGCCGCCCTGAACTCCGCCGTGAAGTTCCCCCAGTCCCTGGACGGGGTGTTCTTCGCCGGCGAGTTCGGCCGCGGCTGGATCAAGGCGATCGAGGTCGGGGCCAACGGCTCCCGTGGCGCCATCTCCAGCTTCCCCTTCACCGGCAAGCAGGTGATGGACACGGCGTTCGGCCCCGACGGCGCGCTGTACGTCCTCGACTACGGCACCGGCTACTTCGGCGGCGACGCCAACTCGGCCCTGTACCGCATCGAGTACATCGCCGGCGGCAACCGGGCGCCGACCGCGAAGGCGTCGGCCGACAGGACCTCGGGCCAGCCGCCGCTGACGGTGAACTTCTCCTCCGCCGGCTCCTCCGACCCCGAGGGAGGCGCCCTGACCTACGCGTGGGCCTTCGGCGACGGCGGAACCTCGACCGCGGCCAACCCCTCCCATGTCTACACGACCGCGGGCACCCGAACCGCCACGCTGACGGTCACCGACGCCCAGGGCGCGACCGGCACCGCGAGCGTGATCGTCACGGTGGGCAACACCGCCCCGAGCGTGACGTTCACCTCGCCGAAGAACGGCCAGCCGTTCACCTTCGGCGACACGGTCTCGTACGCGGTGACGGTCACCGACCCCGAGGACGGGGCGATCGACTGCTCCAAGGTCACGGTGACCTACCTGCTGGGCCATGACCAGCACGCCCACGCGATGACCTCGAAGACCGGCTGCACGGGCACGATCACGACCCAGGTGGACGGCGAGCACTCCACCGACGCCAACACCTTCGGCGTCCTCGCCGCCGACTACACCGACGCGGGCGGGCTGAAGGGCACGGCCCAGGCGACGTTGCAGCCGAAGCACCGCCAGGCCGAGCACTACGGCTCCTCGGCCGGCGTGACCCCGATCACCCACGCGGGCGCCGAGGGCGGCAAGACCGTCGGCAACATCGAGAACGGCGACTGGATCGCGTTCCAGCCCTACCTGCTGGAGGGCGCCACCTCGCTCACCGCGCGTGTCTCGTCGGCCGGCGCGGGCGGCACGCTGGAGGTGCGGGCCGGTTCCAGCACGGGCACCCTGCTCGGCTCCGCGACGGTGCCGGTGACCGGCGGCTGGGAGACGTTCCAGGACGTCACCGCGAGCCTGACGAACGGGCCGAGCGGCACCACCACGCTGTACCTGATGTTCAAGGGCGGCGCCGGTGCGCTGTTCGACGTCGACGCCTTCACCCTGGCCGCCTCGGCGTCCCGTACCGGCCCGGTCAAGGGGCTGGCCGGCAAGTGCCTGGACGTCGCCGCCGCCGCCACCGCCGACGGCACCCAGATCCAGCTCTACACCTGCAACGGCACCGGAGCACAATCCTGGACCGTCACCGGCCAGACACTCAAAGCACTCGGCAAATGCCTGGACGTCTCCGGCGCCGGCACCACCAACGGCACCAAAGTCCAACTATGGACCTGCAACGGCACCGCCGCACAGAACTGGGCACCCCAAAACGACGGCACCCTGCGCAACCCCAACTCCGGCAGATGCCTCGACGTCACCGGCAACAACCCCGCCGACGCCACCCCCGTCACCATCTGGGACTGCGGCACCGGCCCCAACCAGAAATGGACCCTGCCGTAAAGGCCGGGGTCTCCGGTGCGCGGCCCGGCCCGGACCGCGCACCGGAGACCCTCCCGCGCCCATCACCCCTCAAGAGGGAGCGCACGATGAGAGACCTCCTGCGCCGGGGCCTGACCCTGGCAGCGGCCGCCCTAGCGATCATCGCCGGTACCGGAACCGGCCAGGCGACGGCGGCCGACACCGCCTACAAGGTGCTCGTGTTCTCGAAGACGGCGGGGTTCCGGCACGACTCGATCCCCGCGGGCGTCCAGGCCATCCGTGACCTGGGCGCGGCGAACAACTTCACCGTCGACGCGACCGAGGACGGCGGCGCGTTCACCACCGCCAACCTGAACCAGTACGCGGCCGTCGTCTTCCTCAGCACCACCGGCGACGTGCTCGACGCCGCCCAGCAGAGCGCGTTCCAGTCCTACGTCGGCTCGGGCAAGGGCTTCGTGGGCGTCCACGCCGCCGCCGACACCGAGTACGACTGGCCGTTCTACGGCGACCTGGTCGGCGCGTGGTTCTCCTCGCACCCGGCCATCCAGCAGGCCACCGTCAAGGCCGAGGACCGGGCGCACGCGGCGACCGCGCACCTCGGCCAGACCTGGACGCGCACCGACGAGTGGTACAACTACCGGACCAACCCGCGCTCCGGCGCGCACGTGCTCGCCACCCTCGACGAGTCGTCCTACTCCGGCGGCACGATGGGCGGCGACCATCCCATCACCTGGTGCAAGTCCTACGGCGGAGGACGGTCGTTCTACACCGGCGGCGGGCACACCGCCGAGTCGTACGCGGAGAGCGCCTTCAGGGCGCAGCTCCTCGGCGGCATCCGGTACGCGGCCGGCAAGACCAAGGCGGACTGCCGGCCGGAGACCGGGTACACCAACCTGTACGACGGGTCGACGACCGGCTGGTCGCAGGCCGGCCCCGGCGGGTTCACCAACGCGGGAGCCACCCTGTCCTCCTTCGGCGGCCTCGGCATGCTGTGGTACTCGGCAAAGGAGTTCCACTCCTACTCGCTCAAGCTCGACTGGAAGCTGGCCGGCGACGACAACTCGGGGGTGTTCATCGGCTTCCCCGCCAGCACCGACCCCTGGTCGGCGGTCGACAACGGCTACGAGATCCAGATCGACGCCACCGACACCGCCGACCACACCACCGGATCCGTCTACGGGTTCAAGTCCGCCGACCTCGCCGCCCGTGACGCCGCCCTGAACCCGCCGGGAGAGTGGAACACCTACGAGCTGCTGGTCGAGGGCGAGCGCGTCCAGGTGCTCCTCAACGGCGTCAAGATCAACGACTTCACCAACACCGACCCGGCGCGCAGCCTCCAGCAGGGCTACATCGGCATCCAGAACCACGGGGACGGCGACGACGCCGCGTTCCGCCACATCCGGATCAAGGAACTCGGCGCGACGGGTGACAGGACCATCGAGGCGGAGTCCTACAGCGGGGTGAGCGGCGCCTCGCCGTTCGACAAGGCCGGCGCGCACGGCGGCAAGACGCTCGGCTACATCGATCCGGGCGACTGGTCGTCGTACGCGGGCGTCGACCTGACCGGCGTGACCAAGATCAAGGCGAGGGTCGTCTCCGGCGGTCCGGGCGGCGCGATCCAGGTCAGGACCGGCTCGGCCACCGGCCCGGTCCTCGGCACGGTGAACGTGCCGAACACCGGCGGCTGGGAGACCTTCGCCGACGTCCAAGCCGATCTGGCCGGTGTTCCCTCGGGCGCGCAGACGCTCTTCCTGACCTACACCGGCACAGGAACCGGCCTGTTCGACCTGGACGACTTCACCCTCGTCAAGGGCGCCCCGGCGTCCCGTACCGACCCGATCAAGGGGCTGGCCGGCAAGTGCCTGGACGTCGCCGCCGCCACCACCGCCGACGGCACCCAGATCCAGCTCTACACCTGCAACGGCACCGGAGCACAATCCTGGACCGTCACCGGCCAGACGCTCAAAGCACTCGGCAAATGCCTGGACGTCTCCGGCGCCGGCACCACCAACGGCACCAAAGTCCAACTATGGACCTGCAACGGCACCGCCGCACAGAACTGGGCACCCCAAAACGACGGCACCCTGCGCAACCCCAACTCCGGCAGATGCCTCGACGTCACCGGCAACAACCCCGCCGACGCCACCCCCGTCACGATCTGGGACTGCGGCACCGGCCCCAACCAGAAATGGACCCTGCCGTAAAGGCCGGGTGACCGCCGGGACCAGCGGGGCCGGAACCCTCGATCCGGCCCCGCTGACGGGCGTTCCGCGTGGTCACGTGATGCGTTCCAGGAGTTCCGCCACCCTGTCGACGTCGGGTTCCGTGGTGCGCCAGCCGCTGAAGGCGGCGCGCAGGGCGGGCACGCCGTCGTACACGGTGGTGGTGAGGAACGCCTCGCCGGATTCGGTGATCGCCTGGGCCACCTGGCCGATGCGTTCGGGGGCGTCGGCGAGGGTGAAGCAGACGACGTTGAGCCTGACGGGCGCGAGCAGCCGGTAGGCGGGCATCGCGGCGATCCGCTCGCCGAGCCGGGCGGCCAGGGCGATGTCGCGCCGGACGATCTCCGCGTGGCCCTCGCGGCCGTACGCGGCCAGGGTGAACCAGGCGGCCAGCGCGCGCAGCCGCCGGGAGTTCTCCGGGGTCAGGTGCAGAAAGTCCGGGTCCTCCCCCAGTGGGCCGAGGTAGGCGGCGGAGTTCCGGAAGACCCTCGTCTGCAGGTCGCGGCGGCGGGTGAACTGCACGGCGCTGTCGTAGGGGACGTTCAGCCATTTGTGCAGGTCCACGCAGACCGAGTCGGCTTCGGCGATCCCGTCGACCAGGTGCGCGTGGTCGTCGGACAGGGCGGCGAACCCGCCGAAGGCGGCGTCCACGTGCAGCCAGAAGCGGTGGCGGTCGCGCAGGGCGGCGATCGCCCGCAGGTCGTCGAAGTCGACCGTGTTCACCGTCCCCGCGTTGGCCACCACGATCGCGGGCTCGCCCCCCAACTCCTCCAGCGCCTCGGCCAGCCGGGCCACGTCGACGGCCTCCCTCCCGGGCAGGACGTCCACCGGCCGGAGAGCCGAACGGCCGAGGCCGAGCATGGACAGCGCCTTGGAGACGCTGGAGTGCGCGGTTCCAGACAGGACGCGCACCGGCCCGAGCGCCGCCGCGCCCTGCTCGGCGACCGAGATGCCACGCTGCTCGCCCAGCCACTCCCGGGCGATCGCCAGCCCTGCGAAGTTGGACATCGTCGCACCGCTGACGAAGGCGCCCTGGTGTTCGGGGTGGAGCCCGAACAGCTCGCGGAGCCAGCCGACCGTCTCCCGTTCCAGGTCGGCCGCGCAGGAGTCGACGCGGGAGGTGGGGTTCTGGTCCAGGACGCCGGTCAGCCAGTCGCCCACCAGCGCCGCGGGCGTGGTGCCCCCGGTGACGAAGCCCAGGTAGCGGGGCCCTGCGCTGGCGGCGAAACCGGGCTCCCATCGAAGGGCGAACGCCTCCATGGCGCCCTGGGCACCCGCTCCGGTGCCCGGCAGTGAGAGCGGCTCGTGCCCGGCGGACGGACGCGCGACCGGCCGTGCGGTCACGCCCGCGAGGAGTCGCGCGGCGTAGGCGCTGGTCGCTTCGAGCAGTTCCGCGGTGCGGGCGAGATCATCACCGAGTCGGGGGTACATGCGGAAATCCTATGAGACAGGGCGACCAGAACGTCTTGGATGGAAACCCGGCCATCCTCGATCGGCCGGCCGGCCGATCGAGGAGCGCGGCGGACTGTCGGTGGCGTGGGGTAGTTTCCTTGATCATTGATCGGCCGTTCGCGTAGACACCGACGTTTCGGTTGGCGTCCGCGAGCCGTTCAGGCTGGAGGTCGAGGGTCGTGGTCGCGGAAAGAGCCGCGTGGGAGCAGTGCAGTGTGGTGCGGGTGGTCCCGCCCGTCGAGCCGCGCAAGCTGGCGAAGGTTCCCTTCGTCGAGCTGGCCGACGGGCGGTTGCAGGGGGTCGTGTCGAGCGGGTCCGACGTCGCGCGGGTCTATGTCTCGTCGATCACCGCCGGCACCCACACCTACGACTGCAGCACCAACAACAACCGGCCGTGCGGGGCGTTGCACGGCTCGCCGTGCAAGCATCTCCACGCGCTCGCCGGCGAGGCCGTGCTGCAGTACGGCCTCGACCGGGTGGCCCGCTACCTGCGGGTCGAGGTCCCCGAGGGCGGCCGTCTGATGAGCTGCTTGAACGGCGCGCCTGAGCGCACCCCGGCGGCGGTGGTGTTCAGCCGCTTCCTGCGGCACCTTGCCTACCTGGAGGTGCCCGACAGCACCGATCCCCTGGCCGAGCTGCACTGGTTCCCGGCCATGGGAGCCGTGCGTTGATGCTCGGCATGCGGCTTGGCGAGCTGCTCGACGGCGCTCCGGCAGGGGTCGACGAGGCGCTCGATCTGGTGGCCGGCTTCGACGACGCCCTCGTGCACGGGTTCGCCCGGCTCGGCGAGGAGCGGGCCGCGGCGCTGGCGGCCCTGGCCGGCGCGATGGCGGCCACCCCGCTCGGTGAGCGCCTGGGCGAGGCGGCCGAGAAGGTGATCGCCGGGTCGGTCTCCGACGAGCACCTGGCGGCGCTGGCGGGTGGGCGGTCCGCGTTGTTCGGCGCCGTGCACGACGCCCTGCTCGCTCGCCTCGACGCCGCGCTGGGGCGGTCGCGGGCGGCGTGGGAGGCTCCGGCGGCGGCGCCTGAGGAGGTGGCGGGCAATCTGCTCGCCGGGTGCCGGGGCTGGCTGCGCGAGCTGGCCATCGCCGGATGGCGGGGCGTCGACCACGATCTGGTCTCCGCCGCCGACCGGACGCTCGACGCGTCGCAGGCGATACCGGAGCTGCGGGGGCTTTCGGTGCTGCTCGACGGGCTGGCGGCCGAGCTGCGCGCGTCGTGCCCGGTCGCGACGATGGAACGGCTGCCCGTCCGGCGGTGGGCCGATCTGTGGGCACGCGGTGTGCTGCTGTCGCGGGCCGGCGCGTGGAACGGCGGGGCCGAGCCGGTGTCGGGACGGCTGCTGATCCTCGGGACCGACGTGCACGAGCACAGCACGGTGGTGCGCGCGCAGGTCCACGGCATCCTCGAATCCAGCGGCGGCTCGCCGTCCCGGCTGGTGCGGCTGAGCGTGGCCGCGGCGAAGGTCGACACGATCACCGGCCCAGCGGTGTGGCGGCTGATGAGCGGGTTTCCGGTGCTGCTGGCGGCCCTGGCCGAACATCGCAGTCTGGAGATCACCGACATGCCGCTGCTGGCCGGAGGCGACCTGGTCTGGCAGGAGGAGCGTGCCCGCGCGGGCGAGGTGGCCGATCCGTTCGCGACCGCGCGGGTCATGCTCGGCGAGGCGCTCGCGCCCGCGGTGCCGCCCCTCGACCGCCATCCGGTACGCGTCGCCGAGCCCGTGCTGGTGGAGGGGTACACGACCACCGACGGCCGCGCGTTCGAGCTGGGCGGCAACACGCTCGCCGTGGACGTCGACCGCTTACCGGCCTGCGGCCCGCTCACCCCCGAACTGGTGGCCGCGTCGTCGTCGTGCGTCGGCCTGATGCGCTGGGACGGCGGGCGGTGGCTGCTGCGGCCGCTGGCGGTGGTGGCGACGGTCAAGCGCAAGCCGGTCGCCGCGCACAACGGCGACTGGGCGATGGGGCCCACCGATCCCAAGGTCGTCAAGGCCGAGGCCAGGGCCGGTGACGTGGTCGCCGTGCTGCGCGAGCGGGCAGGACGGCTGCTGAGGCGATGAGCGAATCTCCGATCGGCGCCGGCGAGAACCGGCGCCAGGTGCTCTACTGGCGCCTGCTGTCACGGCTGTTCGACACCGACGAGCAGCCCACGCTGGAGGCGGCGAGCGTGGACATCGTCGACGACTTAGGGCTGCCGCCCGCGCTGCTCGACCCCGGGGTGTCGGTGGACACCCTGGTGCAGCGTTTCCCCGAGCTGGACGCCGAGTTGCGCGACCTGCTGGTGGAGCAGGAGCACTCAGGCGGGGGCGAGGTGCGTCGTGCGGCCCTGGTCTCGAAGCTGCTGGTCAACGTGTTCGCGACGGGCACCGGCAGCGTCACCGCGGGCGAGCTGGCGGGCTGGCAGCAGGACGCGGGCTGGTTCGAGCGCGCGATGGGGTGCGAGCCGGGAGGGCTTCGCTCGCGTCCCGGCGAGGAGGAGCTGGCCGCGGTCCTGGCGGAGCTGGAGGGCGGGCTCGTCAAGCGCATGCGCCTGCGGGAGGTGCTGGCCGACCCCAACCTGGCCAGGAAGCTCACGCCGAGCATGTCGCTCATCGAGCAGCTTCTGCGTGACAAGTCCAACCTGTCGGGGGTCGCGCTGGCCAATGCCAAGGCGCTGATCCGCAGGTTCGTCGACGAGGTGGCCGAGGTGCTGCGCACGCAGGTCGAGAAGACCAGCGTGGGCGTCATCGACAGGTCGGTGCCGCCGAAGCGGGTCTTCCGCAACCTCGACATCGAACGCACCATCTGGAAGAACCTCACCAACTGGAGCCCGGAGGACCAGCGGCTGTACGTCGACCGGCTGTACTACCGGCAGACCGCACGCCGCACCACCCCCGCCCGGCTGATCGTGGTCGTCGACCAGTCGGGGTCGATGGTGGACGCGATGGTCAACTGCACCATCCTCGCGTCGATCTTCGCGGGGCTGCCCAAGGTCGACGTGCACCTGATCGCCTACGACACCAGGGCGCTCGACCTGACCCCGTGGGTGCACGACCCGTTCGAGGTGCTGCTGCGCACGACGCTCGGGGGCGGCACCGACGGCACCGCCGCGATGGCCCTGGCCCGGCCGAAGATCGCCGATCCGCGCGACACGGTGATGGTGTGGATCTCCGACTTCTACGACAACCGCGCGCTGATCAGCGACTTCGAGGCGGTGCACCGCTCGGGGGTGAAGTTCATCCCCGTGGGCTCGGTGAACAGCTCGGGGTCCCAGAGCGTGGACCCGTGGTACCGCCAGAAGCTCAAGGACCTGGGCACTCCGGTGATCTCAGGCCATATCCGCAAGCTCGTGTTCGAGCTCAAGAACTTCCTTACCTAGGAGACCGCGAATGACCGATGACATGCTGCGTGCCCCCGCCGAGGTGAAGTACGCCGAAGAGCTCGACTGGCTGGAGTCCGTCGACGACGGCCCCAAGCCGTTCTCGTGGCGGCTCAGCCCCCGCATGGTGCGGCTGTTCGTGCTCGGCTCCGAACGCTCCGACGGGCTCGACCGCGAGATCCCGCAGAAGTGGTTCGGCGACCGCAGCTTCGTCGAGCGCAGCATCGTGACCCTGGCGTCCGACCGGGGCCTGCTGCTGATCGGCGACCCGGGCACCGGCAAGAGCTGGCTCGCCGAGCTGCTCTCCGCCGCGATCTGCCGCAACTCCACCCTGGTCGTCCAGGGCACGGCCGGCACAACCGAGGACCACATCAAGTACTCGTGGAACGTCTCCATGGTGATCGCCAAGGGCCAGTCCCGGGAGTCGATGATCCCCTCGCCCATCATGACGGCGATGGAGCGGGGCGTGATCGGCCGCTTCGAGGAGCTGACCCGCTCCACCAGCGACGTCCAGGACGCCCTGATCTCCATTCTCTCCGAGAAGTACGTGTCCATCCCCGAGCTCGACAGCGACAACATCGTCTTCGCCCAGCCCGGATTCTCGATCATCGCCACGGCCAACAGCCGCGACCGGGGCGTCAACGACCTCTCGTCGGCACTGAAGCGACGGTTCAACTTCGTCCGGATCCCGGTCGTGACGAGCAGGCGCAGCGAGGCTGAGATCGTCCGCTTCCGCACCGTGGAGCTGCTGCGCCGGCACCGCATCGAGCTGGAGCTGCCGCCCACGCTGCTCGACATCCTGCTACAGAGCTTCGCCGACCTGCGCGCCGCCGCCGCGTCGGCCACCAGCGACGACGAGAAGCTCGAGTCCGCGCTGTCGACGGCCGAGCAGATCGGCGTGCTGGAGGACGCCATCCTGCACAGCAACTTCTTCGGCGACCGCACCCTTCGGGCCGAGACGCTCGCGGGCTCGCTGGTCGGCTCGCTGGCCCGGCGCACCCCCGAGGACCTGGCCATCCTGAACAAGTACTGGCACGGCGTCGTCGAACCCCGCAGCAAGAACGACGGCGGCCTGTGGCCGGAGTTCCTCGAGGGCGGCCGCCAGGCCATCGCCACGCTGTCATGAGCGCTGGCATGGGCCCCTTCGGCGCGCTTCGCGGGCAGCTGGTCGACGCCGCCACCGCGTTCGCCGGCGCTCCCGACGCCCTGGCGGGCATCCTGGCAGGCCTGGTGGACGACGTCGACCGCGCGCTGCGCGAGGAGCTTGAGATCTTCCCGGTGTGCCACCACTCACCGGCCTCGGCGCTGGCCATGGTGCGCCGCCTGCGGGAGAAGCAACCCAAGGTCGTCTACCTGGAGCTCTGTGAGGACCTGCGGCCGCTGCTGACCGAACTGCGCAACTGCCGCCTCCCCGTGGCGTTGCAGGCGTTCGCGACCGACCTCGACGGCTTCCCGCCGGCCTGGGGTCCACTCAGCGTGGTGGCCCCCATCACCGAGGCGTCGGCCGAGTACCAGGCCATCTCCTACGCGCTCGAAACGCCCGGCGTCGAGCTGGTGCTGGTGGACCGCTCGTCGGACCACGTCTTCCAGTGGGCGCCCAAGGAGGAGCCGGAGGCGGCGGGGCACGGGGACGACGCCGCGCTGCACGGCGACGCCGTGGGCATCGAGATCGGCGACCTGCGCCCCCGCTTCGCCGAGCTCGAGGAGCACCTGATGCGCCACGGCAAGGTGAGGCACTGGTCTGAGTGGTGGGACCAGTACGTGGAGCAGCCCCTGGCCGGCGCGGACTACGACACCTACCGGCAGGTCATGGTGCTCGTCGGCAGCCTGTTCCGGCGGCTTGGCCCCGGCGGCGACCGGCTGGCCAGGGACGAGGACCGCGAGCGCTACATGTGGACCCGGATGCGCGAGCACCTGGCCGCGTCGGGCGCCGATCCGGCGCAGTGCCTGTACGTGTGCGGCGCGTTCCACGCCGCAAGCCGGGTCGAGCAGTTCGGCCTTTCCGCCGAGGCGCCGGACTTCGACATCAGCCCGCGCACGGCCACGCGCTGGCTGTACGGGCTCATCCCCTCCAGCCACTCGGCCATCGAGGCCCAGTTCGGGCTGGCCTCCGGCTCGGTGTCGATCGCCGCGGCGACCTGGGCCAAGGCCGCGGCGCGCGGCGGCCACACCCCCTTCCAGCTCGCGGGCCAGAAGGGCGCCCGCAAGCGGTCGGCGCGCGCCCGGCAAGCGGTGCCCGTCCCCCGGGCCCCGGTCACCGATCAGCTTTCCGGCTTCCTGTCGAGGCCGCCCGCCCTGGACGACCTCGACGAGACCGAGCTGCTCGGCTGGTGTGTCGACATCGTCAGGCTGGCCCGCCGCAACGGGTATCTGGCCGGCACGGCGGACGCCATCGCCGTGTTCGAGACCTCGATCCTGCTCGCGGGGCTGCGCAACAGGGCGAGGCCCACGCCGTACGACTTCCAGGACGCGGCCGTCACGTGCATCGAGAAGGACGTGGTGCCCGGCCGCCGCGACGTGCGCCGCCTGTGCGAGATCCTCCTCGGCGGCGACCGGGTCGGCGAGGTCGGCTACGACGCCCTGCCGCCGCTGGCCCGCGACGTGTTCGACCGGCTGAAGCCGCTGGGGCTCGACCTGGAGAAGCGCACGATCCAGCGGGCGCTGCTGGACCTCGGCGCGGACCCCGGGCTGGTGGCCTGCTCCGACCTTCTGTGGATGCTGCGCTACCTGCTGCCGCGGGAGGCGGTCCGGCCCATCATGGGCGAGCGCAGGCTGGGCGAGCGGTCGATCCAGGAGAGCTGGGACCTGTCGTTCGGCCGCTACCAGCGCTCCATCATCGAGCTCGGCTACGAGGGCGTCACCATCGAGCAGGTGCTGGAGCGGCGGCTCCGCCGTACCGTGTGGCAGCCGGACGCCACGGCGGCCGTCGCCCTCGCGGCGGTCGAGGACGCCGTGCTCTACCTCGGCGGCGGACGGTTGGCCGACCAGCTCGGGGCGCGGGCCGTCGAGCTGCTGGCGGCCGAGCGCACCGTGGACGACGCGCCGGAGGTGCTGCGCCGGATCCGGCGGCTGCTCGCCCACTACCGCGCCACCGAGCCGGCACTTCCCACCTGGTGCGAGGCGTTCGTCAGCGGCGGGTACGCGCACTACTGCACCCTGCTGCCGACCGCCTTCGTGGACGAGGACACCGGCATCCGGCAGGTGGGCGCCATGCTCGGCTTCCTGTTCGGCATGGAGAGCCTCGCGCTAACGCTGGGATGCGACCGCGCGCAGCTGCAGCTCGCCGTGAGGCAGTCCCATCCCGAGGCGCCCGCCAAGGTGGCGCTGCTGTGGGCCGCCCAGTGCCGGCTCGGCCTGCTGCCGCCGGCCGAGTTGCGGTCGCGGTGCGACGAGCTGCTGGCCAACCCCCTCGTGCTCCCGTCGTTCCCCCTGTACATCACGGGATTCGTGCAGGCCATGGAGCCCGCGCCTGCGCTCTCGGGCTTCGTGGTGGAGGTGATCTCCAAGGCCTTCGGGCGGCTGCCCGACGCCGTCCTGCTGCCGTGGCTGCCCAGGCTGATCACGATGCTCAGCGACCAGGCGGGCGAGCTGATGCCGATGCTCGTACGCGAGGCGGGCCGCACGTTCCCGGGCAGCCTGGCCTCGGTGGACGCGTGGGTGCCTCCATGGAGCGCGGAGGGGACGCGGCCGGCGACCGAAACCGCGCCGCGTCCGGCCCCGGTGTCCGCGGGGCCGGTGTCCGAGCTGCTGGTGGGGCATCCCACGGCGTGCGACGCGGTGGCGGAGCTCCTCGGGTGCGACGCGGGGTGGCGGGATCCCGTGGCCTGCGCGTCCGATCACCGGGAGGTGAGCGCGCTGCTGGCCGGGCACCCCGAGCCCGCCCTCGCCGTGGCGGGCCTGCTCGCCTGATCCGGCCTGAGTCCACGCCGGGGGTCCGGCAGCACGGCCACCGGCCCATGTCAGCCGTCGTAGCGGTCTTCGAAGCGGGTGAAGGCCGCCTCCTGGTTCCATTCGGCCCTCGCCTTGGGGCTGGCCTTCAGCAGAGCCTTGCACGCGGCCGGAGGCGTGGCGCCACCGAGCGGCGTTCCCGCGCACTCCGGCACGGGAACGTAGTCGTCGGGCGCACGCCAGAGGCCTCGGCCCTGGAGGAAGCCGTGGTCGAGCGCGGCTCTGGCCATGGTCTTCACATCGGCGTAGCGCAGCCCGTAGGACGTGATCGCCCGCTCGTACTCCCCGCTCAGGTCGGTGTGCTCGATGCCCGCGTCGTCGGTGACGAGCGTGACCGGCACTCCCGCCTTACGGTAGGCCACGAACGGATGCCGGTCGCCGCATACCTTGAGGATCTGGCAGTTGCTGGTGAGGGCGATCTCGACGAGCACGTGCTTGCCCGCCATCTCGGCCAGCAGGCCGGCCGACCCGTCCTCGCCGGCGATGTCGACACCGTGCCCGATGCGCTCGGCCTTGCCCGTGCGTACGGCCTCGCCGATGTGGAACCGCAGGTCCCCGGCCGGAGCGATGCCGGGGGCGAGCTCGCCCGCGTGCAGGGAGATGTGGGCCTTGGAGTAGAGGCCCCGCAGGTAGCCGAGCATGCGCATGTGCAACCGGTAGTCGCGCAGCGCGACCTTGTCGTCCTCCGGTGCGACCAGGTTCAGACCGGCGTAGCGCTCGTCGGCCTCGGCCAGCTCGAACGCGAGCAGCATCTGGGCGAAGACGACCTCGGGAGCGCTCGTGCGGGTGACCTGGAGGACGAAACGCACCGGCAACTCACAGCCCGGGTCTGCGCCGTTCTTGCCACAGCCGAGGGTGGCTCGCATCTCCTTCAGGTCCGCGTCCGCGTCCGCGCGCGCCGCCTTGACGATCGCGGCCATCGCGCCGCCGGCCAGCAGCCGGTCGCGCAGCCGCGCCGGATCCGGGTCGTACCCGACCTTCTTGGCGAGTTCCCCGATCGCCCCCGACTGGCGGGACAGCATGGCCTCCACGGCGAACTCGTTCTCGGCCGCCGCCCGGGATGCGACGACGGCGAGCATCTCGCCCTTGTGGGCGGCCGCGGCGCCGAACTTGCCGAACGTCGCGAAGAAGTGGTCGTGGCCCGACTCGGCGCCCGGAGTGAAGCCCTGCATCGACCACGCCCGCACGACGTCGTCGCCGAAGGAGCCGTCCGTGGCCGCGTCACGGGCCGGTCGCTGCCCGGCGTGGCACGGCGGAGCCGAGGCGACGAAGGACGTGGTGTCGACGCACAGTCCGTCGCGCATGGCCGAGCCGAGAAGGCCCCTGGTCGGCACGCTGCCCGACAGATGCGCGTGGATGTCGGCGCCCTTCGGCAAATCCAGGGTGAACTCGCGGAGCCTGCCCGGCTCGTCGCGGATCCCGTCCAGGTACGCCTCGACCCTCGCGGCCGCGTCCCCGGCGGCCATCCCTCGCGCGGGTGCCGCCGCCATTCCTGTGGTGATCGTGACCGTGGCCACGATCGTGGCCAAGAGTCTGCTTCGTCGGCTCTGAATCATGCGCGCCAGCCAAGCAGGATGATCGTCGACGTTCCCGCGACCTGGTCACTCCTTTCCCTTGGGCCAGCCCCGATTTGGAGCGGGCACCGGATGGCGGCCACCTGCCCTCACGTACGTGACCGTCCGCCTCACGAAGATCCGGTGAGGCCCCGACCAGGCTCGATCACCGTGTGCGCGGGGTGGCGCGGAGTGCTCGCGTCTCGTCGAAACGCTTCCCCAGGTCCTCGGACGTCCCGGCTCTCAGGCGATCTTTGGTGTGGCGCGCACGCCGAGGTGGATGTACGGGGAGCCGTCGGCGAGCTCGTAGAAGACGGCCGACAGCCACTGCGGCTCGCCCTCCGGGCGGCCGGCGAAGGTGGTGTCGTCCACCGGGACGAGGTCGAAGGCCAGATCCGGCTGAAGCCCGGCCAGCGCGCCGGTGGCCTCGGCGAACAGCGCGAGCCTGCCGTCGCGGACCGTGAGCGTCATCCGGGTGCCCGCCCGCTCGTACACGCCGGCGTAACGCTCGACGTCGGTCTCGAACGGCTCCGCCGGGGGGCCGAGGACGGGGGGCACGGCCAGGCCGAGCAGGTCGTCGAAGAGCTCGGTGGCCAGAGCCTGCTGGAACGCCGCGGTGTGCCCGCCGTTGGCCAGCAGGCAGACCACCGTCTCGCTGCCGGGGACCATCCAGAGCATGGCGGCCTGGCCGATGGTGTTGCCGCCGTGGGAGACGATCAGCCGGCCCTCCCACTCGTTCAGGATCCAGCCGATGCCCCACTGCTTCCCGATCGTATGGGGGTTGGGGACGTCCACCTGCGGCTCCCACATCGCCCGGGGGTCCGTGAGCAGCCCGGTGCCCAGGTGCGCGCGGGCGAACGCCACGACGTCGGCGGGCCTGGCGCAGATCAAACCGGCCGGGCCACCGGAGCGCATCAGGCCCCAGACGGGGGCGGGCCGGCCGTCCATGTGGCCCATGGCGGAACGGAAGCGCAGGACGTCCTCCGGCAGGGTCCAGGTGTGGGTGAGGCCGAGCGGCTCGATGATCTGCTCGCGCAGCGCGGCGTCCCACACCTTGCCGGTGAGGCGCTCGACGACGCGCCCGGCGATGACGAACCCGGAGTTGCAGTACGACTGGGTGACGCCGAGGGGGTGGTTCTGCGGCAGGTCGGCGCACGCCCGCACGTACTTCTCCACGCAGTCGTCGCCCCGGCCGGTGTCGAGGAACAGGTCTCCGTCGATGCCTGAGGTGTGCGTGAGCAGGTGCCTGATCGTGACGGTCTTGGTCACCTCCGGGTCGGCGACGGCGAACTCCGGCAGGACCTCGGCGACCGGGGTGTCGAGCGTCAGCTCGCCCCGTTCGACGAGGAGCATGATCTGCGTGGCGGTCCACACCTTGGTGATCGAGCCGATCTGGAAGAGGGAGTCGGTGGTCACCTCCACCCCGGTGTCCACGTTCAGCACTCCCGCGGCGAATTCGTGCACCTCCCCCTCGTGCAGGAAGGCCAGGCTCGCGCCGGGCACCTCGTACTCGGCGATCAGCCCTTCGAGACGGGCGTGCCAACGACGGGGTTCCACTGCTTCAGCCACTCGGCGATCCTTTCGTTGCAGTCCACCCGATGGGACGGGCGGCCGTTGAGGATGAACAGGGAGCTCGGGTACCTCGCCCGGACACATGTGAGCGTGTGGGGCCGGCGAAACGGATACCAGATCTCCACGCGGGCCGAACGCGGCGGGTTGGCCGGGCCGGGCTTCCCGAGTTCGGCCGGCGTGATCGGTGCCGCGCCGACCGGAGGTGGCGCTCACCTCCTGGTTCGCATAAATATCAACATCGGCGGCGTCCGGCCATTATGATCATTCTGGTCGGGGATGTCACGATATTTGGCCTTGTCAACCGTTAACGACCAGCGAAGCACATCCTCCAGAGGGAAACGCATGCGAGACGGGTTGAGGCGTCCCCACGACCGGCGACACGGCACTCGCCCCACCGGCGAGCTTCACCGGCAGCGGCCGGAGCCCTTTCCGCACGGCCCTGATCTCCCGCCCACCCCTCGCATGCGGCACGTGACTGTGAAGGGAATCCATGAAGAGGCGGTTATTCACTGCTGCGCTCGCCGGACTCGCGCTGACGACCTCGCTCGCGCGACCGGCCCTCGCTGACCCCACTCCCCGTGAGCCGGCGGCCGCGGGGGCCGCGACCTCAGGCTGGCGCCCCTCGGCGCCGATCCAGTGGGCGGAGTGCGGCACCACGTACAAGGGCGAGTGCGCCACCCTCAAGGTGCCGATCGACTGGACGAAGCCGAGCGGGCCGACCCTTGACCTGGCGATCGGCCGGCTCAAGGCGCTGGACCCGGCCAAGCGCATCGGCGTGCTGGTCATCCACCCGGGCGGCCCCGGTGGCTCGGGGATCAGCCCGTTCATCGTCAACCGCGCCATCCCGGACAGCGACCCGATCCGGCGGTACTTCGACCTCGTCAGCCTCGACCCGCGCGGCGTCGGCCGCAGCACCCAGGCGGTGTGCAGCGAGGACCTGGTCCGCCGTACGCCTTTCACCTATCCCGCCGGCGAGGCGGAGTACCGGGCCTTCCTGCGGTTCAACGCGGACCTGTCGAAGGACTGCCGTAAGCAGACCGGCCCGCTGTTCGACCACGTGGACACCACCAGCGCGGCCCGCGACGTCGACGCGATCCGGGTGGCACTCGGGGAACGCCAGATCAGCTTCTTCGCGATCTCCTACGGCACGCAGGTCGGCCAGCAGTACGCCGAACTGTTCCCGCGCAACATCCGCGCGATGGCGATCGACTCCAACATGGACCACAGCATCACCTCCGCGTGGCAGTACCTGAAGACCACGACGGAGGACTTCGAGGGCAGCTTCCTCGAATTCGGCGAGTGGTGCGGCGCGACCACGGCCTGCGCGCTGCACGACCAGAAGGTCGTCGAGGTGTGGGACGGGCTGCACGCCAAGGCGGAGGCCGGCGACCTGAGGGACCCCGCCGACGGCCACCCGATCTCCGCCGAGGAACTGCGGGTGGGACTGTTCGGCTCCATGTACGGCCCGAGCGGCTGGTTCGAGACCGCCGGCTGGCTGAAGGCCCTCGCCGAAGGCACTCCCCCGGCGCTCAAGGCCACCGCCAAGGCGGAAGTGGTCAACAACCCCTACCCCGCCATCTGGTGCTCCGACTGGAAGTGGGACGTCAAGAGCTTCTCCCAGCTCGAACAGTACCGGCGGCGGCTCGAAACGGTCGCCCCGCACACGAAGCTCTCGCCGTTCTGGTCCGACGTGGTGGGATGTCTCAACTGGCAGGGCCCGGTGTCCAACCCGCAGCACCGGCTCAGGATCAGCGGCAACCCGCCCATCCTGGTGGCCACGGCCCGCTACGACGTCGGCACCCCGGCGGCCTGGAACCACGCGGCCGCCCAGCAGATCCCGCGGTCGGTCCTGTTGGAGTACGAGGGCGTCGGGCATGGCCAGTTCCGCAACAGCGTCTGCGCCCACGACACGATCGAGAAGTACCTGATCGAGCTCAAGATGCCGCGACCCGGCACCCGCTGCGCCCCCGAGTACCCGGCGCAGCCGTTCGCCGGGACGAACTCGGCGAGGAACTGGCCGCTCACCCGGACCGGCCGGCCCGTCCACGCCCCCTGACCTCCCTTCCCCGCGACATCCCCGGCAGCGCCCGCGTCCCGCGGGCGCTGCCGCCGTTTCTCCTGCCCCCCTGTCCTGTTTTGGGCCTTGTACGGCATTGAAGTCGGGGCTACGATCGCGACAACTCTTAGGAAACTTTCCTATAAGAAGGCGTTCCAAGGGCACCCCCCGCCCGCCGTCGATGCCCGGTGACCCCTCGCACCCGGGCGACAGAAGGGTTGTCACCCCCCATGAAGCGAACATCCCGGAAGCGAACGCCCCGCCTCCTGGCGCTGGCAGTCTCGTTGCTGCTGGCGGTCATAGGCGTCCTCGTCACGCAGACGTCGGCCCAGGCCGCCAACCTCCTCGCCAATCCGGGCCTGGAGACCGGATCCCTCTCGCCCTGGTCCTGCACCGGTGGGCTGGGTTCGGTGGTCGGCTCCCCGGTCCGCTCCGGGACGAAGGCGCTCGCCGGCGCGGCCAGTGCCTCCGACAACGCCCAGTGCATCCAGTCGGTGACCGTCAAGCCGAGCACCGCCTACACCCTGACCGCCTGGGTGCGCGGCAGCTACGTCTACCTCGGCGTCAACGGCGGCGGTTCCACCTGGACCTCGTCGGCGACGTACACGCAGCTCTCGGTCGCCTTCACCACCGCGGCCGGCCAGACCACCGCCGTGGTCTACCTGCACGGGTGGTACGGGCAGGGCACCTACTACGCCGACGACATCAGCTTCGACGGGCCCGGCGTCCCCCCGTCGAGCACGCCCACGCCCACGCCCACCTCGACGCCCACGCCCACTACGACGCCCACCACGACACCCACCCCGACGCCTACGCCGACCCAGACGGGTGGCACGTGCGCGGTGAAGTCGAGGCCGGCGGGCAAGGTCCTCCAGGGGTACTGGGAGAACTGGGACGGCGCGTCGAACGGTGTGCACCCGCCGCTCGGCTGGATTCCGATCACCGACTCCCGCATCAAGGCCCACGGCTACAACGTGATCAACGCGGCGTTCCCCGTCATCCGCTCCGACGGAACCGTCCTGTGGGAAGACGGCATGGACGCAACCGTCAAGGTCGCCACCCCGGCCGAGATGTGCCAGGCCAAGGCCGCCGGCCTGACGATCCTGATGTCCATCGGCGGAGCGACCGCCGGCATCGACCTCAGCTCCAGCGCCGTCGCCGACCGCTTCGTGGCCACCATCGTGCCGATCCTCAAGCGCTACAACTTCGACGGCATCGACATCGACATCGAGACCGGCCTCAGCGGCAGCGGCAACATCAACCAGCTCTCCACCTCGCAGGCCAATCTCATCCGCATCATCGACGGCGTGCTCGCCCAGATGCCGTCCAACTTCGGCCTGACCATGGCGCCCGAGACGGCGTACGTCACCGGGGGCAGCGTCACCTACGGCTCGATCTGGGGATCGTACCTGCCGATCATCAAGAAGTACGCCGACAACGGCCGCCTCTGGTGGCTGAACATGCAGTACTACAACGGAAGCATGTACGGCTGCTCCGGCGACTCCTATTCCGCCGGCACGGTTCAGGGGTTCACCGCCCAGACCACCTGCCTGAACAACGGCCTGGTCATCCAGGGCACGACGATCAAGGTCCCCTATGACAAGCAGGTCCCCGGCCTGCCCGCCCAGAGCGGAGCCGGAGGCGGCTACATGGCGCCCTCTCTGGTGTCCCAGAGCTGGAACAGCTTCAGCGGCGGCCTCAAGGGTCTGATGACCTGGTCCATCAACTGGGACGGATCGAAGAGCTGGACCTTCGGCGACAACGTCAAGGCGCTACAGGGCCGCTAGCCCGCGGCCGGAGTCGGCGGCCGCTCCCGGATGTTCGGGGGCGGCCGCCCCAGGTCGGCCACGGGTCACCCGCTCAGGTCACCCGCAGGTCGGCCTCGCGGGTCAGGCGCGCGGATCAGGCGCTCGGGTCAGGCGCTCGGGTCAGGCGCTCGGGTCAGGCGCTCGGGTCAGGCGCTCGGGTCAGGCGCTCGGGTCAGGCGCTCGGGTCAGGCGCGGGCGGGCGTCCCCGTGGTAGAGCCGCGCACGACCAGCTCGGTGGCGAGCTCGACGTGGTGGGAGTCGACCCGTTCCCCCGCGGCCAGGCGCAGCGCCGTGCGCACCGCGACGCCGCCCATCTCCCGCAGCGGCTGGCGCACCGTGGTCAGCGGTGGGGAGGCCGTCTGGGCGAGCTGGGTGTCGTCGAAGCCCACGATGCTGAGGTCCTCGGGCACGCGTAGCCCCCGCGCCCTGGTGGCCTCCAGCACGCCGAGGGCGATCTCGTCGCAGCCCGCGAAGATGGCCGTGGGCGCCTCGGGCAGGTCGAGCAGGGCCGCGCCGCCCGCCACGCCGTCCTGGTAGAGGAAGCGCCCCGTCCGTACGTGACCTGGGGGAATCGGAGCGCCCGCGGCCTCCATGGCGGCGCGGTAGCCGTGCAACCGGGCCTGGTTGCAGGCGGCGGTGGCCGGGCCGCCGAGGTAGGCGATGCGCCGGTGCCCGAGCGCGAGCAGGTGCTGCGTGGCGGCCAGGCCTCCGGCGAAGTTCGTCGAGCCGACGCTGGTGACCTGGGTCTGCGGCAGGTTAAGCGGGTCGATCACGACCAGTGGCAGCCGCGCGCGGGACAGGGCGGCGAGCTGCCCGGCGGTCAGCTCGCCGGTGACGGCGATCAGTGCGCGCCGCCCGGCCGCGACCAGGTCGCGCGCCCACACCCCGGTGCGGCCGGCGTTCGTCCGGATGCTCACCACGATCGCCACGTCGAGCTCGGCCCCGGCCCGCACCGCGCCCTGGACGATCTCGGTCGAGTACGCGTTGAGATCCGCGTCGAACTCCACCTCTATCGTGCCGGCCGCCGCCGCCTCGCCCCGGCGCTGCGGCGGCGCGACGTAGTCGTGCTGCTCCAGCAACGACTGCACGAGGGAGCGGGTCGACGGGGCGACGTCGCTGCGGCCGTTGAGCACCTTCGACACCGTGGCGACCGACACGCCCGCCGAGGCCGCGACCGTGGCCAGCGTGGCCCGTCTACGACTGGCCGGCATTCGTCCCTCCCTGTCGCGTGGCGCCCGAGTCCGGCGCCGGTCCACGTCCACGGGCGTGACGAGCCGCCGGCCCCGGCCGACGTGCCGCAGCGGGCCGGTCAGCCGTACGTGGCCCCGGCACGGCAGGTCCGAGGCCGACGTGCCCGCGAACACCTCCAGGTCCCCGGGCTCGACGACGCGCCGCAGGTCGCGCCCGGTGAAGGCGGTACGGTCGGCGGGCACGGTGAAGGTCGCCCGCGCGCTCGCGCCGGGCTCCAGCCGGACCCTGGCGAACCCGGCGAGCTGCCGTACCGGCCGGGTGACCTGGGCGAGCACGTCGTGCAGGTAGAGCTGGACGACCTCCTCGCCCGCCCGGCCCCCGGTGTTGCGCACCAGCACGGACACGGTGAACTCACCGTCGGTGGGCACCTCGGCGTCGCTGACGCGCAGATCGCCGATCTCGAAGGTGGTGTACGAGGCGCCGTACCCGAACGGGAACAGCGGGGTGGGGTCGAGGTTGCTGATGCCGTGGCTGTTGGAGCCCAGCGGCGGCTGCAGGTAGGTGCCCGGCTGCCCGCCCGGGCCGCGCGGGATCTGCACCGGCAGCTTCCCGCTGGGCTGCACCCGGCCGGACAGGACGCCGGCGATGGCCGCCCCGCCCTCCTCGCCGGGCATGAACGCCTGGACGAGCGCGGCGGCCCCGCCGGCCACCTCACCCAGCGCGTACGGGCGGCCGGACACGACGACCACCACGACCGGCGTGCCGGTGGCGGCCAGCTCGACCAGCAGGTCCTCCTGCGCCCCGGGCAGCCGCAGGTCCTCGGCGTCGCAACCCTCGCCCGAGGTCCCCTGCCCGAACAGCCCGGCCAGGTCGCCGACGACGGCCACGCACAGGTCGGACTCACGGGCCGCCCGGAGCGCGGCGGCGAAGCCGGACCGGTCCTGGTCCCGCACGTCGCAGCCTCGCTCGTAGATCAGCTCGGTGCCCGGCAGCTCGGCCCGCAGCGCGTCGAGCAGGCTGGGCGCGTCCACGCCGAGCCCGAGGCCCGGATGACGGGGCAGCACGTGGTTGGGGAAGGCGTAGCAGCCCATGAAGGTGCGCGGGTCGTCGGCGCAGGGCCCCACCACGGCCACCCGGCGTGGCTCCGTACGCCCCTCGCCGAGCAGCGGCAGCGCGGTGCCCGCGTCGAGCAGCACGATCGACCGCTCGGCCAGCTCCCTGGCCAGGGCGCGGTTGGCCGGCGAGTCCAGGTCCACGGCCTCCGCCCCTGCCACCGACTTCTCCGGCGTCCAGCCGGGGTCCAGCAGCCCGAGCTGCACCTTCTGCGTGAGCAGGCGGCGGGCGGCCCGGTCGACCAGGGACTCGGGCAGCTCGCCCCGCCGCACCCGCTCGGCCAGCTGCTGGCCGAAGCCGAGCGTGTCGGGCAGCTCGACGTCGATGCCCGCGGTGAGCGCCTGCGCCCCGGCCTCGTCGGTGTCCGCGGCGACCTGGTGCGTCGTCGCGAGGAACGGGACGGCCCAGTAGTCCGACACGACCGTCCCTGTGAATCCCCACTCGTCGCGCAGCAGGTCGGTCAGCAGCCACGAGTCGGCGGCGGCGGGAACGCCGTCGACGTCGGAGTAGGAGTTCATGACAGAACGCGCGCCGCCCTCGACGATGGCGGTCTCGAACGTCGGAAGGATCATGTCCAGCAGCTCGCGCCGGCCCATCGGCACCGGGCCGTGGTTGCGGGCCCCCCGGGAGGCGGAGTATCCGGCGAAGTGCTTGAGCGTGGCGATGATCCCGGCGCTCTCCAGGCCGCGCACGTAGGCGGCGCCGAGCATCGCGACGAGGTACGGATCTTCGCCCATGGTCTCCTCGACCCGGCCCCAGCGGTAGTCGCGCACCACGTCCAGCACCGGCGAAAGGCCCTGGTGGACGCCCACGGCGCGCATGTCCCGCCCGATGGCGGCGGCCATCCGCTCCACCAGGTCCGGGTCGAACGTCGCGCCCCAGGCGATGGCCGCCGGGTAGACGGTCGCCCCGTAGCTGGTGAAACCGGTGAGGCACTCCTCGTGGACCAGTGCCGGGATGCCGAGCCGGGAGCTCCTCACCACCTCGCGCTGCAGCCGGACCACCTCCGCGGCGCCCTCCGCCGCGGTCACCGGAGCGCTCCCGAACACCCGCGTCAGGTGGCCGAGCCCGTGGCGGATCGCCTTCTCGAAGGGCACCGTCCCCGAGGCCGCGAAGACGTCCTGCATCGGGGCCACGTTCAGCGGGCCCGCGGCGTCCTCGTCGGGCTCCACGCCCTGGTCGGTCTGCATGTCGTTGCCGATCCACCGGCTGCCGAGCTGGCCGACCTTCTCCTCCAGGGTCAGGTTCTCAAGGAGGGCGCCTACCCGGTCGGCCACGGGGAGTGCCGGGTCCTGCCACGGCCGGAGGATCTGGTCCGCTGCGGAGGTCCCATCTAGCGCCGTCATCTGCTCTCCTCAAGAAAGACCTGTTCCCGCGATCGCCCCGAAACGTTTCGACGCCTGTGGCGGCTCTGCTCTTCGGCGGGAGATCACCAGGTAAACGCCCGTGCGAAAGTACTTTACACACGCCAAATCCGGAGCCGGCGAGGGCGTGAGACCACCCTTGACAGGCAAGTGGAGGAAATCTAAATTGGCGTGCCACGCGGCCTGTTTCGAAAATGTTTCGACAAGCTGAGCTCAAGGAGGAGCGGACGCGTGGCACCGGAGGTGCTGTATTGACGACCGCCGGCCACCGCATCTGACGTTTCACATGGAGCCGCGCCCCAGCCCCCGGTATTTCTACGTACGGAGATCAGCGTGGACTCCAGGACACCTTCTCGCCGCACCTTCCTCAGTCTCTCCATGAGCATTCCCCTGGGTGCCGCGTTAGCGGCCTGCGGCACCTCCGGCCCGGCCAAGCCGGGCGGAACGACCGGCAGCGGTGGCGGCGGGGGCGGCGGGGGCAACGCCACCTACTGGTACCTGTCGGTGCAGCCGCAGGAGGGCGTGCGCACCAGGGCGGTGGAGGCCTTCAACAAGGCCAACCCCGGCGGCCAGATCACCGGGACGACCTTCCAGAACGACGCGTACAAGACGAAGATCAAGACGGCGATCGGGGCGGGCCAGGCGCCCACCGTCATCTGGGGCTGGGGCGGCGGGACCCTGCGCACGTACGTACAGGCCGGCCAGGTGGAGGACCTCACCTCGTGGTTCGACCAGAACCCCGCCGTGAAGGACCGGCTGTTCCCCTCCTCGTTCGGGGCGGCGACGGTCGACGGCAAGATCTACGCGATGCCGTGCGAGACCGTGGCGCCCATCGTCCTGTTCTACAACAAGAAGCTCTTCGACAAGATCGGCGCGAAGCCGCCGCAGTCGTGGGGCGACATCATGGACCTGGTGCCCAAGTTCAACGCCGCCGGCATCGCACCGTTCTCCCTCGCCGGCCAGTCCCGCTGGACGAACATGATGTGGCTGGAGTTCCTCTTCGACCGCATCGGCGGCCCCGAGGTGTTCCAGGCCGTGTTCGACGCCAAGAAGGACGCCTGGTCGCACCCGGCCGCCCTGGACTCCCTGACCAAGCTGCAGGAGCTCGTCAAGGCGGACGGGTTCATCAAGGGCTTCTCCTCGATCACCGCCGACTCCAACGCCGACCAGGCGCTGCTGTACACCGGCAAGGCCGCGATGATGCTGCACGGCACCTGGACCTACGGCAGCATGTCGACCGACGGCGGCGACTTCGTCTCCGGCGGCAACCTCGGCTACATGAACTTCCCTCCGGTCGAGGGAGGAAAGGGCGACCCGAGCAACACCGTCGGCAACCCCGGCCAGTATCTGTCGATCTCCTCCAAGGCGACCGCCGAGCAGAAGGAGATCGCCAAGAAGTTCTTCGCCACCGGCGTGCTCAGCGACCAGGAGGTCAAGGAGTGGGTCGGCATCGGCTCTGTGCCGATCGTCAAGGGAGCCGACAGCTCGTTCGCCTCCTCCAAGGACGCCGACTGGCTGAAGTTCGTCTACGGCGTCGCGAGCGAGGCCAAGTCGTTCGCCCAGTCCTGGGACCAGGCGCTCAGCCCCACCGCGGCCGAGGTGCTGCTGGACAACATCGCCAAGCTGTTCCAGCTGTCGATCACGCCGCAGCAGTTCGTGTCGAACATGAACGCGGTCATCGGCAGTTGAGCGCGTTCGCCGCCCCCGCCAGGAAAGGGACGCCGCCTGCCGCCACTCGGGGGGTGCGCGGCGGCGTCCTTCCGTGGCTGGCCGTGCCGGCCCTGGCGGTGTTCGTCGCCTTCGGGGTGATCCCGCTCGTCGGGGTCCTGGTCCTGAGCTTCACGTCCTGGGACGGGCTCGGCGACATCCGGCTGTCCGGGCTGACGAGCTGGCGGGCCGTGCTCGCCGACCCCGGCCTTCCGCACGCGCTGTGGGTGACGTTCCTGGTGATGGCCGCCTCCTGGGCGGTCCAGACGCCGGCCAGCATCCTGATCGGGGTGTTCCTGGCCGGGCACCAGCGCTACCGCGCTGTGCTGGCGGTGCTGTACTTCATCCCGCTGCTGCTCAGCTCGGCCGCCATCGCCATCACCTACAAGGCGCTGCTCGACCCGAACTTCGGGCTCGGCGCCGGGCTGCACATCGGGCTGCTCACACAGGACTGGCTCGGCGAGCCGGTCCTGGCCTTCAGCGTCGTGATCTTCGTGGTGTCGTGGCAGTTCATCCCGTTCCACTCGCTGATCTACCAGGGCGGCGTGCGGCAGATCCCGCGCTCCATGTACGAGGCCGCCGAGCTGGACGGCGCGGGCCGGGTCCGCAAGTTCTTCAGCATCACGCTGCCGCAGCTCAAGTACACGATCATCACCTCCTCCACCCTCATGGTGGTCGGCTCCCTGACCTTCTTCGACCTGATCTTCGTGCTGACCGCTGGCGGCCCGGCCGACGCGACCCGGGTGCTCGCCCTGGACATGTACAAGCGCGGGTTCCAGGCCAACCTCATGGGACCGGCCAGCGCCATCGCGGTCATCCTCGTCCTCGTGGGCCTCGCCCTGGCGCTGCTCCTGCGCCGGCTCGGCGGCGGCGGCGCCGACGCCAGCCAGCTCGAAGGGGCCTGACCATGGGCATCACCCACACGACGGGACTCGAACGGACCGCGGCGGCCGGAACGCGCGGGCGCCGGCCGCGCGGGAGCGGGGAGCGCCCCAACTGGCTGGGCGGGGCCGCGGGCTGGCTGTGGCTGGCGGTCGTGATCGTTCCGATCTACTGGATCGCCATCACGAGCTTCAAGGCGCAGAGCACCTACTACGCGACCAACCCGCTGGCGCCGCCCACCGAGCCGACCCTCGCCAACTACAAGCTGGTCATCGAGTCCGACTTCCCGCTGTACTTCCTCAACAGCCTCATCGTCACCGTCGGCGCGGTCGTCCCCGCGGTCGCGTTCGCGTTCATGGCGGCGTACGCGATCGTCCGGGGCGGCGCCCACCGGTTCCTGCGCGGGGTGAACGCGCTCTTCCTCATGGGCCTGGCCATCCCTCTGCAGGCGACCATCATCCCGATCTACCTGATGATCATCCGGCTGCGCCTGTACGACTCGCTGACGGCGCTGATCCTCCCGTCGATCGCCTTCGCGATCCCGCTGTCGGTGCTGGTCCTCGCCAACTTCATCCGCGACGTGCCCAAGGAGCTGTTCGAGTCGATGCGGCTGGACGGCGCGGGCGAGGTGATGACGCTCTGGCGCCTGGCCTTCCCGCTCACCCGGCCGGCCGTGGTGACGGTGTCGATCTACAACGCGCTGACGATCTGGAACGGATTCCTGCTGCCGCTGATCCTCACCCAGAGCCCCGACAAGCGCACGCTGCCCCTCGCGCTGTGGACCTTCCAGGGGCAGTACAGCGTGAACGTGCCGGCCGTGCTCGCCTCCGTCGTGCTGACCACGCTTCCCATCCTGATCCTGTACGTGGTCGGCCGCCGTCAGTTGCTCAGCGGCCTGACGGCCGGTTTCGGCAAGTGACCGCGCCGGCGGGGCCGGCGCCCGGTGGACCCGGGCGCCTCGCCCCGCTCGCGGTCGGCCACCGCGTGGTCACGAACCCGCGGAGGGCACCGTGGCCGGCGCCGGGGCGATGTCGTGCGGCGTCGCCGTGGCGGTGGCGCGGCGGGGAAGGAAGGACGCGAACAGCAGGGCGACGAGCGCCGCGCCGGCGCCGATGGCCATGACCACACGGAAGCCGTCCGCGGACGGGAGGGCGACGGAGCCGAATGTGACGGTCATCTGCGCCAGGACGACGCCTGCCACCGCGCTCGACACCGAGGTCCCCATGGCCCGCATCAGCGTGTTGAGGCTGTTGGCGGCGGCCGTCTCCGACACCGGCACGGCCCCCATGACGAGCGCGGGCATGGCTCCGTAAGCGAGGCCGATCCCGGCTCCGATCACGGCCGACACGAGCACGAGGTGCCAGATCTCCGACATGAGCCCGATGCTCAGGCCGTAGCCGGCGGCGACCACGACGGCGCCGAGCATCAGCGTCACCTTCGGGCCCCTGGCCTTCGAGACGCGCGCGGACAGCGGTGCCGTGGCCATCATCACCAGACCGGACGGCGCCAGCACCAGGCCCACGGTGAGCATCGACTCCCCGAGACCGTAGCCGGTGGCCTTCGGCAACTGCAGCACCTGCGGGAGCACCAGGGACATCGCGAACATCGCGAACCCGAACACCGCGGAGGCGAGGTTGGTGAACAGCACCTGCCGGCGAGCGGTGGTGCGCAGGTCCACCAGGGGCTGCCCGGCGCGCAGCTCCCACCAGCCCCACAGCAGGAGCACGGCGGCCGACGCGCCGAACAGGCCGAGGGTCCAGGCCCCGGCCCAGCCCCAGCCGGCCCCCTTGGAGATGGCCAGCAGCAGGCACAGCAGCCCGATCGACAGCCCGGCCGCGCCCACCAGGTCGAAGCGTCCTCCGGTGCGGACGGCGGACTCCGGTACGAGCCTCAGCACCAGGACGATGGCGGCCGCGCCCAGGCCGGCGGCCGTCCAGAACAACGCGTGCCAGTCGGCCCGTTCGACCAACAGGGCCGCCGCGGGCAGGCCGAGAGCGCCGCCCACGCCGAGCGAGGCGCTCATCAGCGCGGTCGCGGCGCCGAGCCGTTCTGCCGGCAGCTCGTCGCGCATGATGCTGATGCCCAGCGGGATGACGCCTGCGGCCAGGCCCTGAAGGGCGCGTCCGGCGACCAGGGGCGCCAGGGTGTCGCTGAGGGCGGCGACGACCGAACCGGCGACCAGCAGGACGAGGCTGAGCAGGAGCATGCGCCGCTTGCCGTACATGTCTCCCAGCCGTCCCACCACCGGCGTCGCGATGGCGCTGGCGAGCAGCGTGGCGGTGATCGCCCAGGTGGTGTCGGACGCCGAGGCTCTCACCAGCGTGGGGAGCTGGGGGATCAGCGGGATCACCAGGGTCTGCATGAGCGCGACGACGATCCCCGCGAGAGCCAGCACCACCACGATGGTGTTCGCACGCGGCGGGCCGGCTGCCTGGGCGGGTGCGGCGGGGACAGGGGGCATGGCGAAGCCTCCGACTCGGCTGGCGGCAAAAGGTAATAATTCAAGCGCTTGACTTAAAATAACAGCCCGTGTTTACTGACCGCACACGGGCAGTCAGATTCGGAGGAGGCCGCAGTGAGCCAAGGTGACGGCGAGCAGGTGCTGAGCTATCCGATTCCGGGCGCGGCGGCGCTGGAACCGCCCGCGGAGTGGGCCCGGCTGCGGCAGCGGTGCCCCGTGGCCCTGGTGAAGCTCCCCAGCGGTGACGAGGCGTCGCTGCTGACCCGCTACGACGATGTCAGGCAGGTGCTGTCCGATCCGCGGTTCACCCGGCGGCTGAACGCGAAGGACGCGGCCCGGATCTCCGACAGCGAGTCGGGAGGGGTCTTCAACACCGAGATGGCGATGACGATCCCGCAGGGCGGGGATGGGCACCAGCGGTGGCGGCGCCTGGTCGGCAAGTGGTTCACGGCCAAGCGGATGGCGGCGCTGCGGCCCGGCATCGAGGCGATGGCCGAGCGGCTCGTCGACGACATGGTCGCGCTCGGGCATCCGGCCGATCTCAAGGCGAGCCTCGGTTTCCCGCTGCCGGTGTACGTGATCTGCGATCTGCTCGGCGTCCCCGCCGCCGATCGGGACAGGTTCGCCTACTGGTCCGACACGCTGCTCAACCTCACACGGTACGGCCAAGCGGAGATCGACGCGGCGCAGGCCGAGTTCGTCCGGTACATGGCCGCTCACGTCGCCGCCAAGCGGGCCGAGCCGGATGACGACCTGCTCAGCGAGCTGATCAGGGGCACCGATGCCGAGGGCGGCGGGCTGTCCGATTCGGAGCTGGTGGCCACCGGCATCGCCTTGCTGGTGGCCGGGCACGAGACCACGGCCAACATGATCGGGAAGATGGTGGGCATGCTGCTGGCCGACCGGCGGCGCTGGGAGCGGCTGGTGGCCGACCGGTCGCTGGTACGTCCGGCGGTGGAGGAGGCGCTGCGGTTCGACGCCAACTCGGGGTTCGGCATGCCGCGCTATCTGGGCGAGGAGGCGGAGGTCGGGGGGACGCTGCTGCCGCGCGGCACGACGGTGGTGTGCAGCATGGCGGCGGCCAACCGCGACGAGAGCGTCTTCGACGGCGCCGGCGACATGGACCTCGGCCGCAGCCCGAACCCGCACCTGGCCTTCGGCGCCGGGGCGCACTCGTGCCTCGGGCAGTCGCTGGCCCGCACCGAGCTGCAGGTCGTACTGGAGGTGCTGGTACGCAGGCTCCCGTCCCTGGAGCTGGCCGTCGCGGTCGCGGACCTGCGCCGCCTTGAGGGGCTGGTCGTCGGCGGGCTGCGCGAGGTCCCGGTGCGGTGGTGATCATGGACGGCAGGACGTTCCGAGCCGAGCGGGTCAGCGCGACGCGGGAGCACATCCTGGAGGCCGCCGAGCGGTTGTTCGCCGAGCACGGGGTGTTCGCCGTGTCCAACCGTCAGGTGAGCGAGGCCGCCGGACAGGGCAACAACGCGGCGGTCGGCTACCACTTCGGCACCAAAGCCGACCTGGTGCGGGCCATAGCGCGCAAGAACGCCGAGCGGATCGAGGGCATCCGCCGGCGGATGGTGGCCGAGGTCAGCGGCTCCACCGAAGTACGCGACTGGGTGTCCTGCCTGGTGCGTCCGGTCTGCGAGCACCTGGCCGCCATGGGGAACCCGACCTGGTTCGCCCGGTTCGGCGCGCAGGTGATGACCGACCCCGCACTGCGCGACATCATGATCGAGGAGGCTCTCACCTCGCCCACGCTCGTCCAGATCGTCGACGGGCTGCACCGCTGCCTTCCCGCGCTCCCGGCCGAGGTGCGGGCCGAGCGCGGCGACATGACCAGTCACCTGATGGTGCACGTGTGCGCCGAGCACGAACGCGCCCTGGCCGGCGGTAAGCCGACCCCCCGCTCCAGCTGGCACGGCGTCGCGAACGGGCTGATCGACGCGATCGTCGGGCTGTGGTCCGCGCCCGTGACGCCGGACGCGCGCATCCCCTGAGACAGGAAGGAAGCAGATCTGTGAAGATCAGCGTGGACGAGGGCAAATGCTGCGGCGCGGGCCAGTGCGTACTGCTCGCGCCCGAGGTGTTCGACCAGCGCGAAGACGACGGCATCGTGATCCTGCTGGCGGCGGAGCCCGCCGAGCACCTGCGCGCGAGCGTGCGTGAAGCCGCCGCCGTCTGCCCCGCCGCCGCCATCGAGCTGAGCGAGAGCGTGTGACCGATCCGTCCGGCGTCGTGGTGGTCGGCGCCTCCGCGGCCGGGATCGCCACCGCCGAGGCGCTGCGCCGCAAGGGCTACCGGGGCGGCCTGAGCATCCTGGGCGCGGAGCCGCACCTGCCCTACGACCGTCCGCCGCTGTCCAAGCAGGTCCTGGCCGGCGCCTGGGATCCTGACCGGGCCCGGCTACGGCCCGAGGCGGCGCTGGTGGCGCTGGACGCCGAGTTCGTGCTCGGCGACGCGGCCGTCGGCCTGGACACCCGGACGCGCACCGTCCACACCGCGTCCGGACGTGCCCTGCGCGCCGGCGCCGTCGTCGTCGCCACCGGACTGCGGCCTCGCACGCTCGCCGGGCAGGCCGGGCTGTCCGGGGTCCACACGCTGCGCACGCTGGACGACGCCCTGGCGCTGCGGGCGGACCTGCTGGCTTCCTCGCGATGCGTGGTCGTCGGCGACGGGGTGCTCGGCGCCGAGATCGCCGCCACCGCGCGAGGGATGGGACTGGCCGTCACGATGGCCGGCCCTCAACCGGCGCCCCTGGCCGGCCCGCTCGGACCGGCGATCGCGGGGCTGCTGGCCGAACTGCACACCGAGCGCGGGGTGCGCCTGCGGCTCGGCGCCGCCGTCAGCGGGCTCGCCGGGCAGGGCGGGCGAGTCACGGGCGTGCGCCTGGACACCGGCGAGGTGCTGCCCGCCGACGTGGTCGTGGTCGCGGTCGGGGCCGACCCGGCGACCGGCTGGCTCGCCGGCAGCGGCCTGCGGCTGGACAACGGACTGGTGTGCGACTCCCGCTGCCGCGCGGCCACAGGCGTCTACGCGGCCGGCGACGTGGCCCGCTGGCACCACGACACGGCAGGCACGTCGCTGCGGCTGGAGAACCGGACCAATGCCACCGAACAGGCCGACCTCGTCGCGGCCAACATCCTCGGCGACGACCGGCCCTACCGGCCCGTCCCCTACTTCTGGACCGACCAGTTCGACGCCAGGATCCATGTCCACGGGACGCCGTCCGCCGACGCGGAGGTCATCGTCGTGGAAGGCGACCTGGCCGCGCGCCGCTTCGTCGCGCTCTACCGCCGCGACGGCACGATCACCGCCGTCCTCGGCTGGAACATGCCCAAGCAAGCTCGCCTGCGCCGCCCGCAGATCGGCGACGCGGCCGGCCGCGCTCCAACACTGTGACTTCGAAAGGAATCGACCGATGACAGAAACGGTGGAGTTCTTCCCTGGCACCAGGGCGGCGGGCTGCCCGTTCGATCCGCCTCCGGCGCTGCTGGCCCTGCAAGGGGACGGCCCGCTGGCGAAGGTCAAGCTGTGGGACGGCAGCACACCATGGCTGGTGACCCGCCACGCCGAGCAGCGGGCCCTGCTGGCCGACCCGAGGGTCAGCGCCGACATCACCCGCCCCGGCTATCCGAGCCACACCCCGTACACCGGCGGGTCCCTGAGCTTCATCATGATGGACGACCCCGAACACGCCCGGCTGCGGCGGATGGTGACGGCTCCGTTCGCCATCAAGCGGGTGGAGGCCCTGCGCCCGGCCGTGCGGAAGATCGTGGACGACCTCATCGACGACCTGCTCGCCGGCCCGAAGCCCGTCGACCTGGTCGAGGCGTTCGCCCTGCCGGTGCCCTCGCTGGTGATCTGCGAACTGCTCGGGGTTCCGTACGCCGACCACGACTTCTTCCAGGACAACAGCAAGACCGTCATCAAGCGCAGCGTGACGCCCGAGCAGCGGGCCGCCGCGTCCGGCCGGCTGACCGAGTACCTGAACGAACTGGTGGACCGCAAGCTCGCCGAGCCCGGCGAGGACCTGCTGTCCCAGCTCGCCGGACGGGTCAGGGCCGGGGAGCTGTCGCGCCAGGAAGCGGCCCAGATGGGCGTGCTCCTGCTCATCGCCGGGCACGAGACCACCGCGAATATGATCGCTCTCGGCACGCTGGCCCTGCTGCGGCACCCCCGGCAACTGGACCTCCTGCGTGACGGCGACGATCCGAAGCTGGTCGCCGGGGCGGTGGAGGAGCTGCTGCGCTACCTCAACATCACCCACAGCGGACGCCGCCGGGTCGCGCTTGAGGACATCGAGATCGCCGGCCAGGTGATCCGCGCCGGCGACGGGCTGATCATGCCGAACGACATCGGCAACCGCGACCCCGCGATGTTCGCCGACCCCGACGAGCTGGACATCCGCCGCGACGCCCGCCTCCACGTGGCCTTCGGTTTCGGGGTGCACCAGTGCCTCGGCCAGCCGCTGGCCCGGATGGAGCTCCAGGTTGTCTACAGCACCCTCTACCGGCGCGTCCCGACCCTGCGCCTGGCGACGGATCTTGACCAGATCCCCTTCAAGCACGACGGGCAGGTCTACGGCGTCTACGAGCTCCCCGTGACCTGGTGACGTCACCGGCATCCGCAGCAACGGCAATCGAGGGGATCTCGTGAAGATAATCATCGATCAGGACAAGTGCGTCGCTTCGGGGCAGTGCGTGACGGCCGCCATGGACGTGTTCGACCAGCGCGACGAGGACGGCATCGTGGTGCTGCTCAACCCCACCCCGCCCGCCGAACTGGCCGGCGACGTCCGCCAGGCCGCGGCCGTGTGCCCCGCGCTGGCCATCCACATCGAGGAGTAGCGACCGGGCCGCGCCGTGCGCCTGACGAGCCCCGGGCTCCTCGGTCCCCTGCCGCCGGCCGCCGCACCGCGCGGGAACGGCCGAGCAGCCGAGAAGCGTGGCGTATGACGTAGATCCAGGGCACTGGGCCTGTCCTTCGGTTCGAGGGGGGAGCCGGGACGCCAAAAGGGGGAGAGCGCTCTCCTAGAGAGTTATCCGTGCTGTCACGGGTTGTCAAGGTGGAAGCGCGCCCAATCAGAACCGATGGTCGAGGCCGTTGGCGGACGGAGGTCCGCCGACGGCCTCCGTCACCTGGGCGGGAATCGAGCGCCCCGGCCATCACGCTCCTGAGGGACGACATCCGGTCGGCCAGGTTTCCGGCGGGTAAGCAGCACGTTTCTTCCGTGTTGAAAGATGAGCCTTGACACCGATCGCTCGTGAAGGGCACTCTCATGTCGGAGAGCGCTCTCCCCACTCCTGTCGCCCGTGCGGCAGGCATCCCCTTTCACGAGGAGAGATCGTGTATCCAGGTCGACGTTCGGGCCGGTTCCCCTTCGGCGAGCTGGAACGCGGTCCGATCACCGCCATGACGGCCGGCTCCCGGTCCACGGCGCCCGCCGTCGGCGTCCGCCCCCCCTCCCCCGGCGCGGCACCTCCTACGGCTAGTCGCTCCCAGATGCCGAACACCCCGCCCTCGCGAGCGGTGCCCGATCCACCGGCCCTGGCCGAGCACCGTACGCATCCGTGGGCGGGAGTCGCCCCCGCACCCCCCCGTACCTTCGAAATGTGGAAACGGAATGACATGAGACTCCGATCCATCGGGACCGCGCTGGCGGTCCTGGGCGCTCTACTGGCCGTACCCGCGGTCGCCGCCCCGGCGCACGCCGCAGAGACCCTGCTCTCGCAGGGCAAAACCGTGACGGCCTCGTCCACGGAGAACGCCGGCACCCCCGCCGCCTACGCCGTGGACGGCAACACCGCCACCCGCTGGTCCAGCGCCGCAAGCGACCCGCAGTGGCTCCAGGTGGACCTCGGCGCCGCGGCCCCCATCAGCAAGGTCGTGCTGAACTGGGAAGCCGCCTACGCCACCGCGTACAAGGTCCAGTCCTCGACAGACGGCACGAACTGGACCGACCTGAAGTCGGTCACCGGCGGCACCGGCGGCACCGAGACCTGGACGGTGACGGGCAACGGCCGCTACGTCCGGATGCTCGGCAGCACCCGCGCCACCGGCTACGGCTACTCCCTCTGGGAGTTCCAGGTGTACGGCGACACCGGCGGCACCACCGGCCCGTGCGACACCGGCAACGCCGCGCTGAACAAGACCGCGACCGCCTCCTCGCAACAGGGCGCCGACCTGGCCGCGAAGTACGCCTTCGACGGGAACACCGGCACCCGCTGGTCCAGCCTCTCCAGCGACCCGCAGTGGGTGCAGGTCGACCTCGGCTCCGCTCAGGACATCTGCAAGATCGACCTGAACTGGGAGGCCGCCTACGGCAAGAACTTCGCGATCCAGGCGTCGGCCAACGGCACGACCTGGACCGACCTGAAGACGGTCACCGGCGGCACCGGCGGCAACGCGTCCTACGACGTGACGGGCAACGGCCGCTACGTCCGTGTCTACGGCACGGCCCGCGGGACCGGCTACGGCTACTCCCTGTGGGAGGTCGCGGTACACACCAAGACCGGGGGCGGCGGGCCGCAGCTGCCGGGTGGCGGTGACCTCGGCCCGAACGTGAAGGTCTTCGACCCGTCCATGTCGGGCCCCACCATCCAGGCGCAGATCAACCAGATCTTCACCCAGCAGGAGGCGGCGCAGTTCGGTGAGGGACGCTACGCGCTGATGTTCAAGCCGGGAAGCTATGACGTCAACGTCAACACCGGCTTCTACACCTCGGTCTACGGCCTCGGCCGCAACCCCGACGACGTCACCGTGAAGGGCGTCAGCGTCGACGCGGGCTGGTTCAACGGCAACGCCACCCAGAACTTCTGGCGGTCGACCGAGAACCTGTCGGTCGCCCCCTACGACGGCACCAACCGCTGGGCGGTCGCCCAGGCCGCGCCGTTCCGCCGGATGCACATCAAGGGCGGGCTGAACCTGGCGCCCTCCGGCTACGGCTGGGCCAGCGGCGGCTACATCGCCGACAGCAAGATCGACGGCACGGTCGGGCCGTACTCGCAGCAGCAGTGGTACACCCGCGACAGCAGCATCGGCGGCTGGACCAACGGCGTCTGGAACATGGTCTTCTCCGGCGTGGAGGGCGCTCCGGCCAACGGCTTCCCCGAGCCGCGGTACACGACGCTGAACAACACGCCGATCAGCCGCGAGAAGCCGTACCTGTACCTGGAGGGCAACGCCTACAAGGTGTTCGTCCCGAGCAAGCGCGTCAACGCGCGCGGCACCACCTGGGCGGGCGGCGCGACCCCGGGCACGTCCATCGGGATCGAGCAGTTCTACGTCGCCAAGCCGGGCGTCACCGCCGCGACCCTCAACCAGGCTCTCGCCCAGGGACTGCACCTGCTGTTCACCCCGGGCATCTACCACCTGAACCAGACGGTCAACGTGACCAGGGCGGACACCATCGTCATGGGTCTCGGACTGGCGACGCTGGTCCCCGACAACGGCGTCACAGCGATCAAGGTCGCCGACGTGGACGGCGTCAAGCTCAACGGCTTCCTGATCGACGCCGGCACGGTCAACTCGCCCACGCTGCTGGAGATCGGGCAGCAGGGCGTCCACACCGACCACTCCGCCAACCCGACGTCGATGCAGGACGTGTTCGTCCGCGTCGGCGGGCAGTTCGCCGGCAAGGCGACGACCAGCGTGGCCGTCTACAGCGATGACGTGATCATCGACCACACCTGGCTCTGGCGTGGCGACCACGGCAGCGGCATCGGCTGGAACGTCAACACCGCCGACTACGGCCTGCGGGTGTACGGCGACGACGTGCTCGCCACGGGCCTGTTCGTCGAGCACTACCAGAAGTACAACGTGGAGTGGCTCGGCGAGCGCGGCCGCACCATCTTCTTCCAGAACGAGCTCCCCTACGACCCGCCGAGCCAGGCCGCGTACATGAACGGCACAGTCAAGGGCTGGGCCGCCTACAAGGTGGGCAACGCGGTCACCACCCATGAGGGCTGGGGCCTCGGCAGCTACTGCAACTTCACCAGCGACCCCGCCATCGAGGCCGACCACGGCTTCGAGGTCCCGGTGAAGCCGACCGTGAAGTTCCACAGCGTGCTCGTCGTCTCCCTCGGCGGCATGGGCAAGTACAACCACGTCATCAACGACACCGGCGCCCCGGCCTCCGGCACCGCCACCATCCCGTCCACCGTCACCTCCTACCCGTGATCCCGGCACCCGCTCCGTCCCAGCGGTGACACACGGCCGGCGCCCCCCGATCGACTCTGACCGGGGGGCGCCGGTGGCGTCGCGGAAACTTCGCACACGGCCTGGGCACATTTCCGATCATGAACGAGCGGCTCACACGGATGAGGTCATCCGCCCGTGGTCACTTGCATGGCGACGGGCCGGTAGACCAGACCATCGGTCCAGGTCACCGATTCGGGTGACGCGGTCAGGCGGAGGGCGGGCCGCCGGGTGACCAAGGCTCTGATCGCCTCGGTGAGCTCGACCCTGGCGAGGCTGGCGGCCAGGCAGCGATGCGGGCCGTAACCGAATGCCACATGCGGGTTCGGGGGGTGGTGGACGAAGCGGTGGATGTCGAACCGCCCCGGCTCGGGAAACGCCTGCGGATCGTGGTTGGCAGCGTTCAGGTTCGGCATGACGACCGTCCCGGCGCCCAGCGAGCCACTAGGAAGGTCGATGTCTTCGGTCACCCGGCGCATGAAGGCGCTGGCGGGCGGCCCGTCGAAGCGGAGGATCTCCTCGACCGCGGTGGCCGTGAGGGCCGGGTCCGCTACCAGCTCGGCCCACTGGCCGGGGTGGAGGAGCAACCTGAAGACACCGCGGGCGATCATTGAGGCCGTCGTCTCGTGACCGGCCGTGATGAGGGAGAAGACGGTGTTGACCAGCTCTCCTTCCGACAGCCGGTCGTCCTCGTCCCTGGCCTGGATGAGCAGGTCGACAAGGTCATCGCCGGGCTTGGACTCGTGGAACGTACGAAACGCCGTGCCACCCGTCAACAGCTCCGGCCCGCCGTCGCATCGGGGCATCTGCTTTGCTCCTACTGTCTGACATACGGCAAGCAAGGGATTTGACATGCGATACTTCCGCGCCCGCCGGCTCGCGGCCGCGCTGCCCGCGACCGCCTTGGCGATCTCCCTCCTGTCCGGTTGCGTCCTCGGCGCGAAAACAGCCTCGACCGCGCCGCCGGCGGCGGCCCCGGCGGCCCCAGCGGCGGCAACGGCGCTGACTGCGGCAACGGCGCCGGCGGCGGTTTCGGGAGAGGCCCAGGTCAGGAAGGACCTGCGCAAGCTGGAGGTGTCCTTCAAGGGCCGCATCGGCGCGTACGCCATCGACACGGCCACCGGCAAGATGGTGACGTATCGGGCGGGCGAGCGCTTCCCGTTGCTGTCCACCTTCAAGGCGCCCCTCTGCGCGGCCGTGCTGCACAAGGCGCGCACCTCCGAGCCCGGCCTGATGAGCAAGGTCGTCAAGTGGACGGCCGCCGATCTGAAGCCCAACTCGCCGATCACCGAGAAGCACGTCGAGGACGGCCTGAGCGTCGCGCAGCTGTGCGAGGCGGCCGTCACGCTGAGCGACGGCACCGCGTCCAACCTGCTGCTCGCGCAGATCGGCGGGCCCGCCTGCCTGACGAAGTACTTCCGTACGCTGAAGGACCCGATCTCCCGTATGGACCGCCGGCACCCCGAACTCAACGACTGGACCCCCAAAGAGAAGCGCGACACCACCACGCCCGCGGCCATCGGCCGTGACCTGCGCGCGCTCACGACTGGGAAGGCGCTGCACGCCAAGGACCGGGAGCAGCTCAACGCCTGGCTGATCGCGAGCAAGACCGGCGACGAGCGCATCCGCGCCGGCCTGCCCAAGACCTGGACGATCGGCGACAAGACCGGCACCAACTCCTCGGGGTTCGGCGGTGGGAACGACATCGCCGCCATCTGGCCCGAGAAGGGCGCCGCGCCCCTCATCATGGCGATCTACACCAACCGCTCCGCAGGTCTCGCCACCGACAACAAGGCCATCGCGAAGACCGCCACCATCCTGGCCCGCGGGCTCGGCAAGCTCTGAGGCCCAGCCGGGGGACGAAGATGCGCGTGGCGGGGCCGACGTAGCGGCGACCGTGTTGCCGGCCGTCGCCGCCGTCCTCTATCTGGCGGAAGGAACCCCTGACTCTGTCCGGGCAGGTGGCACGGTGGCGCGCCTGCGAAGATGCCGCGAAGCCGGTGCTCAGTAGAGGGCGCGGACGCTGCCGCCGTCGACGCCCCAGACCGATCCGGTCACGAACGACGACAGCGGGCTGGCCAGGAACACCATCACGTTGGCCACCTCCTCGGGCGTGCCGAGCCGGTGCAGGGGGAGCTGCCGCAGCCGCATCTCGTGCTCGACGGCCGCCATCGGCTCCAGGCCGTGCAGCTCGGACAGGGTGTCGGCGAAGCCACCGGGCTTGGTCCAGAACGGCGTCCAGATGGGCCCCGGGGCCACGGCGTTGACGCGGATGTGCGGACCCTCGGCGCGGGCCAGCCCCTTGGTGACCGCGAGGACGGCCGCCTTGGAAGCGGCGTAGTCGATGGGCTGGGTCTCGGGCTGCCGGGCCAGGTCGGAGGCGTTGTTGATGATCACCGGGGAGTTCCGCGAGGCACGCAGGTGCGGCAGCGCGGCCCGGCTGACCCGCACGTAGCTCATGAAGTTGAGGTTCATGGTGCTCAGCCACTCGTCATCGGTGAGCTGGTCGAACGCGCGGACCGCGCCGGTGCCCACGTTGTTGACCAGGATGTCGAGGCCGCCGAGGATGTCGAGCGCGGCTCCGACGGCGGTCTCGCAGCCGGTCAGGGTCGAAAGGTCGGCAGTGACGGGGCCGAAGGCGCCGCCGGACGCCCCGGTCTCGGCCGCCAGCTCTGCCAGCAGCTTCTCGTCATGGTCGGCGGCGACCACGTCGGCGCCTTCGGCGAGCATGGCGCGCACGACGGCCGCTCCGATGCCGGAGGCCCCTCCGGTCACGAGGACCTTGCGTCCTTCGAGGTTCACTTGCATTATCGCTCCATTCGGGTGTTATGGGGTCGTGCGTCACACATCGGCGGCGATGTACTTGGTCTCCAGGAACTCGTGGATGCCGTCGAATCCGCCCTCGCGCCCGAGGCCGCTCTGCTTGTATCCGCCGAACGGCGCGGCCGGGTCGGACAACACGCCCCGGTTGACCGCGACCATGCCGGATTCGAGCCTGTCGGCGACCTGAAGCCCTCGGCGCAGGTCGCCGGAGTAGACGTAGCTGATGAGCCCGAAGGGGGTGCCGTTGGCGCGGGCCACCGCCTCCTCCTCGTCGTCGAACGTCACGATCGGGGCGACCGGCCCGAAGATCTCGACGTCGAGGATGTCCGCGTCCGGCGCGACGTCCGCGAGGACCGTCGGAGGGTAGAACGCGCCCGCCCCGGCCGGCACCGAGCCGCCGGAGACGGGCCGCGCTCCGGCTCCGGTGGCGCACTCCACCAGCTCGGCGACCTTCCCGCGCTCGGCGGTGGACACCAGCGAGCCGATCTCGCTGGACGGGTCGAGGCCGGGTCCGACCTTCAGCCCTGCCATTGCGTTCGCGAGGGCCGAGGTGAACTCCTTCGCGACGGACCGGTGGACGTAGAAGCGGTTGGCCGCTGTGCAGGCCGCACCGCCGTTGCGCAGCTTGGCCACCATCGCTCCCTGGACGGCGGCGGTGACGTCCGCGCCGGCCAGCACCAGGAACGGCGCGTTGCCGCCGAGCTCCATCGACGTCCGCACGACCTGGTCGGCCGCCTCGTGCAGCAGGACCCTCCCCACCTCGGTCGATCCCGTGAACGACAGGTTGGTGACGCGCGGGTCGTGCAACATCTCGCGGACCCGCTGGGCGGTCGGGGCGGCGACGACGACGTTGACCACGCCGTCGGGGACCCCCGCGCGCCACAGGACGTCGGCGATCGCCAGCGCGGTGAGCGGGGTCTCCGTGGCGGGCTTGAGCACGACCGAGCACCCGGCCGCGAGCGCCGGCCCGATCTTGCGGGTTGCCATCGCGGCGGGGAAGTTCCACGGGGTGATGAGCAGCGAGACGCCGACCGGCTGGTGGGTGACGATGATGCGCTTGTCGCCTCCCGGCGCGAGCCGGTAGTCGCCCTGGACGCGGACGGCCTCCTCGGCGAACCAGCGGAAGAACTCGGCGGCGTAGGTCACCTCGGCCCTGGCGTCGGCCAGCACCTTGCCGTTCTCGCGGACGATGAGCTCGGCGATCTGGCCGGCCTCGGCGGTCATCAGCTCGAAGGCCCGCCGCAGGATCTCGGCCCGCTCTCTCGGGGCGCGCGCGGCCCAGGGCCCGAGCGCCGAGGAGGCGGCGTCGACCGCCTGGGCGCACTCGTCCTCGCCGGCGACGGCGACCTCGGCGATGGTCTCGTCGAGCGCCGGGTCTCTGACGGGGACGGTCGAGGTCCCCCCGACCCATTGGCCACCGATGAACAGCTCGGACCTGTACTTCACGACGCCTCCAGCTCTTGTGAATCGATGCGCCGGTGCCCCGGCTTGGCACGCTCGTACTGCACGGGCCACGGCACGGCGGCCCCCACCGCGCCGGCGGCCCGCAGGGCCCAGTGCGGGTCGCGGAGCATGGCCCTGCCGAGGAGCACCGCGTCGGCCTTTGCCGAGCCGATGAGCGCCTCGGCCTGTTCCGGCTCGGTGATCCTTCCGACGGCGGCGGTGCGCACGCCCGCGCCCTCGCGCACCGCGTGGGCCAGGTCGCTCTGGTACGCCCCGTCGGCGGGGATCTCGGCGTCGGGCACGAGCCCGCCCGAGGAGCAGTCGACGAGGTCGACGCCCAGGCCGGCCAGCCTGCGGGCGAACCCGATCGACGACTCCAGGTCCCACCCGCCGGGCACCCAGTCGGTCACCGAGACGCGGACGAACAGCGGGCGGTCCGCGGGCCATTCCTCGCGCACCGCGGCGACCACTTCGAGGGGGAACCGCATCCGGTTCTCGTAGGACCCGCCGTACCGGTCCTGCCGCCGGTTGCTCAGCGGGGACAGGAACTCGTGCAGCAGGTATCCGTGGGCGGCGTGCAGCTCCACGACGTCGAACCCCGCGTCCAGGGCCCTCGCCGCGGCGGCGGCGAAGGCGCGCCGGGTGGCGTCGATGTCGCCGAGGGTCATGGCCGCCGGAGCAGGGAGGTCGCCGTAGGGAACGGCGGACGGCGCCAGCGTCGGCCAGCCGCCCTCCGCGGGCGGCACCCACGCTTCGCCGGTCCACGGCGTCGAGGTCGACCCCTTGCGCCCTGCGTGGGAGAGCTGGATGCCGAGCGGCGTCTCCTGGCGGTGCGCGTACCGCACGACCCGCGCCCACGCCTCGGCCTGTTCGTCCGACCACAGCCCGGCGCACTGGGGGCTGATCCGCCCAGCCGGGGTGACGCCGGTGGACTCCGCGACGATCAGGCCGGCGCCGCCGCTCGCGAGCGCCCCGAGGTGGACGAGGTGCCAGTCGCCCACGACCCCGTCCACGGCCGAGTACTGGCACATCGGTGACACCCAGGCACGGTTGCGGAAGGTCGTGCCCCGGACGGTCAGCGGCGTGAACAGGTGTGAGGTGCTCACGTACGCCGCCCGCCGTCCGGGCTGAGCATCACCTTGGCGTGCCGGGCCGAGTCCCGCGCGGCCGAAAGGGCGGCGGCGCAGTCCTCGAACGCGAACACGTCGGACACCAGCGGTTCGAGGTCGAGCCCGGTGCGGTCGAGCAGCCGCAGCGCCGGCTCCCAGATGTGCGGCGGGGCTCCGGTGGACGAGAGCACCCGCAGGTTGTGGTTCTGGATCTGGTGCAGGGAGACCTGGGCCGACCGCCGGTGCGACAGGCCCATGAACATCAGCCGCGCGTCCCGGGCGGTGACGTCGAAGACCGCGGCCTGCGCCGAGGGGGCGCCCGACGCCTCGACGACCAGGTCCGCGCCCCGGCCGCCGAGGGCCCGCAGCACGCTCGCCGCGGTGTCCTCATCGTCGGTGACCTGGACACAGTGGTCCGCGCCGAGCGCGCCTGCGATCCTGAGCCGTTCGCCGCTGGGATCGACGGCGACGACCCGCGCGCCCAGGCTCCGGGCGAGGCCGACCATGGACAGCCCGATCGCGCCGCATCCGAAGACCGCGACGGTGTGCCCGGCGTCGGCTCCCCCGGCGGTACGCAGGCCCTGCAGGCAGCAGGCGAGCGGTTCGACCAGGGCGGCGCGCAGCGAGGAGACGGCGGGGGGCACGGCGAAGCACATCGTCTCGGGCACGGTGAAGTTGTCGGCCATGGCACCGTCGGTGGACACGCCGAACCAGATGTTGCCGCCGAGCGAGCCATGGCCGATCACACGGTCGCCGGGGCGGAACCGCGAGACGCGCGGGCCCGCCTCAAGGACCACTCCGGCCCACTCGTGGCCGAGCACGTGCGGGAACTCGACCTCGAAGCCCGGGTCCATCACTCCGAAGATCTGTTCCAGGTCCGATCCGCAGATGCCGACGTAGTCGGGGCGGACGCGCACGGCGTCGGCGGCCAGTGGTGGCGTGGGCAGCAGGTCGCAGCTCACCGTGATGCCGCCCGCCCCGCGGTGGACCACCACGGCCCGGCGCGGCGCGCTCGCTTCGTGGGTCGTCGTCAACAGTCCTCCTCAGTGGACGATCAGGCCGCCGTCGACCACGAGCTGCGCCCCGGTGATGAAGGACGCCTCGTCCGAGGCGAGGAACAGCACGGCGTTGGCGACCTCGCCGGAGCTCCCGGCCCGGCCGAGTGGGGTCTGGCGCACCAGCTCCGCCGAGATCTCCGGGTCCTGCGCGTCGGTCATGGGCGTGGTGATGAGGCCGGGGTGAACGGAGTTGACCCGGATGCCGTCGGCCGCGTAGGAGATCGCGGCGTTCTTGGTCATGACCGTCACGGCGCCCTTGGACGCCTGGTACGCCGCTACGCCGGCCGAGCCGATGAGCCCCCACGCGGAGGACATGTTGACGATCGCCCCGGCTCCGGCCCGCCGCATGACGGGGATGACCGACCGCATTCCGTAGAAGACGCCCGTCTGGTTGGTGGCGACGATGCGGTGCCAGTCGTCCACGGGGATCTCGGTCAGCGAGTCGTAGGAGCCGACGAAGCCGGCGCAGTTGAACAGCACGTCGACCCGCCCGTGCCTGCCGTCGATCTCCTCGACCAGCCCCGTCCAGGCGGAAAGGTCGGAGACATCGAGCTTCCTGTGGAAGGTGCGGTCCTCGTCGCGGGGGTCGGCCGCGATGTCGGCGGCGTAGACCAGGGCCCCCTCCCGCGCGAACCGTTCCGCCGTGGCCCTGCCGATGCCGCTCGCGGCGCCGGTGACGATGCAGATCTTGTCCGCCAGCCGCATTGCCTATTCCTTTCCGTTGGTCTCACGTGCCGCGTCGGCGGCGCCGAACCGGCCGGCCGCCGTGGCGTACGCCTCGGCGACGGCGGATTCGAGGGGGCGCGTCCGGTAGGTCTCGGAGAGGATCTCGACGCCCCAGGGCCCGGTCCAGCCGATGTCGCGCATGACGTTGATGAACTCGGCGACCCGGAACGAGCCCTGGCCGCACAGCCGCCGCCGCAGGACGGTGTCGGTGTAGCCGTCCCCGACCTGCTGGGCGTCGCCGTCGTCGAGCTCCACGCCCTTGATGAGCCCGAGCGGGACCTGGGCGAGTTCCTCCAGGGTGGCGCCGCCGCGCTCGACGTGCCACAGGTCGACCATCAGACCGCCCGCCGGGTGGTCCGCGGTCCTCACCAGGTCGAGGCCCCGCGCGAGGGTGTCCACGTTGGAGAACGGCATGAACTCCAGCGCGACGGTCGTCCCGGCCGCCGCGAAGGCCTCGCAGACGCGGTGGAATCCCGCCGCCCAGCGGTCGCGCTCGTACGGGCCGCCCGTGATGTCGGGCCCGACCTTGACGTGGTGCGGGGACAGCGCCTCCGACGCCTCCACCAGCAGCTTCAGTGTGCGGTCCGACTCGTGGCGTTCGGGCTCGTCCTTCCACCAGTCGGTGAGGAACTCCAGTTCGAGCGTCGTGATGCCGTTGTCGTCGAGGATCTTCCGCAGCGTCGGCAGGTCCGACGTGCGCAGGAATGCCTCAAGGTCGACGTGCATCAGCCCGAAGCCGGTGAACCCCGCGCGGGCCGCCTGCTCGACGCGGGCGGGGAGCGGTAGCGGGCTGGCGTCCCGGCCGGGCAGGGGGACGGCGTCGCCGGCCGTCGTCCAGCAGGTGGCCAGCAGGTCATGGTGTGTCATCGGGGTTGGCTCCTCGGAAGGGTGTGGCGGCCCGGGGTCAGTACGGGTTCGCGACGAACAGTTCCTGCGCGGGGAACAGCGTGATGACCTTGGCGCCCTCGGAGGTCACGACGACCTCTTCCTCGATGCGCGCCGCGGACGCGCCGTCGGAGGCCGGGCAGTAGGTCTCCAGCGCGAAGACCATCCCCTCCTCGATCCTCACCGGGTGCTCGATCGAGTTGAGGCGCGAGATGATGGGCCGCTCGTGCAGGCCGAGCCCGAGCCCGTGGCCGAACTGCAGCCCGAAGGCCTCCATCTCGGAGGCGAAGCCGAACTCCTGGGCGGTGGGCCACGCCTTGGCGATCTCGTCGGTCCAGGTGCCCGGCTTGACCAGCTCGATCGCGGCGTCGATCCACTCGCGGGCCTTGGTGTACGCGTCCCGCTGCGAGGGGGTCGACGAGCCCACGTTCAGCGTGCGGTAGTAGCAGGTCCGGTAGCCGTTGTAGGACTGGATGATGTCGAAGAAGCAGGTGTCGCCCGGTCGGATGATGCGGTCGGTGAAGTTGTGCGGGTGCGGGTTGCACCGCTCCCCCGACACCGCGTTGATCGCCTCGACGTCGTCGGAGCCCATCTCGTAGAGGTAGGCGTTGGCGAGGGCCACCAGGTCGTTCTCCCGGATGCCCGGCTTGAGCGCGTCCGAGATCTTCTGGTAAACGCCGTCGACCATGGCGGCGGCCTGCGACAGCAGCAGGATCTCGTCCATGCTCTTGATCTGCCTGGCCTCCAGCATCACCTGCTGGCCGTCGGCCACGGTGAGGCCGGCCTGCTGCATGGCGAGCGTCATCGGCGGCTCGGCGATGTCGACGCCGACGGGGGCGTCCTGCTGCCCGGCCTCGACGAGCAGGTCACGGATCTCCTGCACGGCGCGGGTGAACAGGCCGACCTCGGGGGCCACCGCCCCGCGCAGGCCCACCATTCCGGCGCGGCAGTTCTCTGGCAGCAGCCAGGGAGCGTAGAGCCTGTGGTGCTTGGCCGCCGAGCCGAAGTCCCACAGCACCGGCTCGCGCCCGCGTACCAGCAGCGCGTAGCGGGTCATCTTGTCGCGCGACCACTCGCCGATGACCGAGCCGGTCAGGTAGCGGATGTTGTTCACGTCGAAGACGAGCATGGCGCCGAGGTCGGAGTTCTCCAGGGCGGCACGGGCACGGGCGAGGCGGTAGTCGCGCAGCCGGGTGAAGTCGACGCGTGTCTCGAAGTCCACCGACATGTGACCGGGCGCGCCGATGGCACGCGGGTCGATCGTGTGGGCGTTCGTCGTTGTCATGAAGGCTCCTGGATCTGATCGGTCGGGCCGGTGGCGGGCGGGCGTACCTCGGACGGTTCGAGGCCCGCGGCTCGGGCCTGGACGGTGAGCAGCGACAGGAAGTCCAGCTCGCCGTACCCCTGGGCGATGGCTGAGAGCAGCAGTGTGCGGACCAGGCCGATGACCGGCATGGGCACCTGCCGGGCCGACGCCTCGTGCAGGCCGAGGTCGAGGTCCTTCAGCAGGAGGCGGGAGGTGAACGTCGGCGTCATGTCCAGGCGGCTGATGGCGTCGGTCTTGTAGCGGGTGAAGGTCGAGCCCACGACGCTGTCGTTGACGAACTCCATGAAGACGCCCCGGTCGACGCCGAGGCTCTCGCACAGCACGACCACCTCGGCGAGGCCCTGCGTCGTCACGCCGAGCAGCAGGTTGTGGGCGATCTTCAGCAGCCGCGCCTCGTCCTGCTCGCCGACGTAGGTGGCCTTGCGGCCGATGGTCTCCAGCACGCCCCGCGCCCGTTCGAAGGCGTCGCGGGAGCCGGAGCACACGAACGACGCCGTGCCCGCCTCGACGGCGGAGGGGTTGCCGCTGACGGGGGCGGACAGGAACGGCACGCCTGCCAGCGCCGCCGCCTCCCGTACGCGGCGAGACGCCTCCAGCGAGACCGTGGAGGTGTCGACCAGCAGGCGCGGGCGGGACGGGCCGGCGAGGACCCGTCCGGCGACCTCTTCCAGGTCGGCGGAGGCCGCGAGGCTGGTGACGACCACGTCGCGCCCGGCCAGGTCGGTGGGGTCGGCGGCGACCTCCGCTCCGGCGGCCCGCAGCGGCTCGGCCCGCTCCGGCGTGCGGTTCCAGACCGTCACGTGGTGCCCGGCCAGCAGGAGCCGCCGCACCATGGCGCTGCCCATCCTGCCCGTGCCGATCCAGCCGGCGGTCCAGGCGTCCGGGTCTCGGCTGCTCATGAGGCCTTCCGCTCCTCACCGGGGGAGGTCGGCACCCGCAGGTCCGACAGGTCGACGACCAGCTTGGGCCGGGGCCGTCCGGGCTCGCGCATGCGGTCGAAGGCGTGCCGTACCTCGGCGACGGGCAGCACCTGCTCGATGAGGGCCGCCGGGCGTACGGCCCCGGTGGCGATCATGTGCAGCGCCCGGGGCATCAGGTGGACCCCGCCGAGTACGCCGGAGAGCTGGAGTCCCTTGCTGACGAAGGCCGCGAGGTCGACGCCGTCCACCGGCCGGCCGGGGATCCCGACCTGCAGGATGCGGCCGGCGATCCCGGCGATCCGCGTCAACAGCGGGCCGATGCTCGCCGCGCCGGTCGCCTCGATCACCACCGGATAGGCGTCGGCGGGAGCCTGGTCCGGCGGCATGACGGCGCGGGCGCCGAGGTCGCGCGCGGCGGCGAGCCCTTCGGGGTCGATGCCGATGACGTCGACCGGGCAGTTCATCGCCGCGCCGACCTGCACCGCGAGCAGGCCGAGGGTGCCCGTGCCGAGCACGGCGACCGCCTCCCCCGGCTGGACGGCGGCCCGCTCGTAGGCGTTGAGCACCGTCACCAGGGGCTCGCCGACGAGCGCGTGGGCGGTCTCGACCTCCGGCGGGATGACGTGGACGTTCGCCGCGGGGATGCGCAGGTAGTGCGCCGCCGCGCCGGGCACGCCGCCGCGCACACCGAGCTCGTACCGGTTCGGGCAGAGGTTGTAGTGGCCGCCCCGGCAGGTCAGGCACTGCCCGCACGAGAGGAACGGCTCGCCGACCACCCGCCGTCCGACCAGGCCGGACGGGACGGACGGCCCGGCCGCCACGACCTCGCCGGCCCACTCGTGCCCGAAGCGGATCGGGAAGCTCGTGAGGCCGCCGACCACGTACGCGCTGGTGCCGTCGAGCAGGTGGACGTCGGTGCCGCAGATCCCGAGGTACTGGACGCGTACCAGGACCTGCCCCTCGGCGGGAGCGGGCACCGGCACGCCCTCGACCGTGAGGACGCCCGGAGCGGTGAACACCAGGGCCGGCATCATGCCGGTCGGCCAGTCGCCGTGCTGGGCCGTCGCGCTCATTCGGCACGCCTGGGGCCGGAGAAGCGGTGCGAGGACAGCCAGCCGATGAGCAGCGCCGCGAGGATGATCGCGCCGTAGGCGGCGTTGATCCAGAACGAGGGGACGTTCGACAGCGTGAGGATGTTCTGGATGATGCCGAGCAGGATCACGCCGAGCCCGGCGCCGATCAGATTGCCTCGGCCTCCGTTCAGGCTGATGCCGCCGATGACCGCCGCGGCGAACACCGTGAAGATCAGGTTGTCTCCCTGGTTGGCGGTGACCGACGCGATGCGGCCGGTCAGCATCAGCCCCGCGACCGACGCGAGAACGCTGCCGGCCAGTACGACGCCGATCGTCAGCCGGGTGGTGCGGATGCCGGCGGCGCGGGCCGCCTCGTGGTTGCCGCCCATGGCGTAGAGGCTGCGGCCGGTCGGGGTGTACTCCATGAACACGAAGGCGGCGGCGAAGGCGAGCACGAAGATCCACGCCTGGACGGGAAGCCCGAGGATGACGCCGTCGCCGAGGTAGGTCATGGCCCGGGGAAGCACCGCGTACGTCTGCCCGCCGGACAGCCCGATGGTCAGGCCCTGCAGCAGGATCAGCATCGCCAGCGTCACGATGAACGCGTTGAGCTTCAGCTTGGCGATCATGAATCCGTTGGCCAGCCCGATCAGCAGCACCGCCGGGACCGCGATGAGGATCGCCACCGGGAACGGCAGGCCGAGGCCGTTGTCGGCGGTGCTGGAGACAAGGACGGCGAGCAGCATCGGCGCGAAGCCCACCGTCGACTGCAGCGACAGGTCGAAGTAGCCGCTGATCAGGATCAGGCTCTCGGCGATGACGAGCACGCCGAGCACGGCGGAGGTCGTGATGATGTTGTCGATGATGTTGGTGGTGGTGAGGAAGGCGGGGCTCACCACCGCGCCCACGATCATCGCGGCGACGATGATGGGGATGAGGGCGAGCACCACCGGGTCGACGGCCCGGCGGTTGCGCCGCGCGGCCGGCCGTGATGACTCCGCCGGTTCGGTGCGGACGGGCGCCCTCTCCTGGAGCGGTTTCTTCTGTGCCGGTGTAGTCACTGTTGATCTCCTTCTCCGGAGGAGAGACGTCGGTCCGCCTCGGCGGCCGTGCCACTGCCCTGGACGGCGGCGGCGATCATGCTCTCGTTGAACGGCGGGCGCAGTTCCGCGGACACCTCTCCCTGGAGCATCGCGACGACGCGGTCGCAGACCTCCAGGTCACCGTCGTCGGAGGTCACGATCAGCACGGCCTGTCCCCCGCGCTTCAGCTCGTCGATCGTCTTGTAGATCGACTTCTTGGCGGACACGTCGACGCCCGCCGTGGGGTTGGTGAGGACCAGGACCCTCGGCTCGGCGGCGACCGAGCGGGCCAGCACGACCTTCTGCTGGTTGCCGCCGCTGAGCTCCTCGGTGGCCTGCGACGCCGCGTGGGCCTTGATGCTCCACTCGTCCGCGAGCCGGCGGTAGAACGCGTCCCGCCGCCTGGAGCTGATCAGCCGGAAGCGGTTGACGAACTTCGGCATGATCCCGAGCGTCGCGTTGTCGGCCACGCTCATCGCGGGCACGTAGCCGCTGATGTGCCGGTCCTCCGGGGTGAACCCGACCCCGGCCATGATGCAGCCTCGGATGTCGCCGAGGGGCAGCGGCTTCCCGTCCAGGGTGACGGTGCCGGAGTCGGCGCGGCGCTGCCCGGTGAGGACCTCGGCGAGCTGCATGTGGCCGGCCCCGTCGAGCCCGGTGAGCCCCACGCACTCGCCCGGCCGCAGTTCGAGGTCGACCTGCTTGATCTTGGGGGCGACGCTCACGCCGGAGGCGACGAGCACGGGCGGACGGCCGTCGTCCGCCGGCCCGGCCTGGTCGCGCCGCGCGGCGCCGGCGCCGGCGCCGGGGACGGCCGCCTCCCCCACCATCGCCTCGACCAGGTCGGGCATGGTCATCCGGTCGAGGCGCCCGGTGACGACGACCGCGCCGTCCCGCAGGACGGTGACGGAGTCGCAGACCTCGAAGATCTCGTGCAGGTGGTGGGAGACGTAGATGATGGTCACGCCCCGGGTGCGGGCCTTCTCGATGTGGTTGAACAGGCGTTGCGAGGCGCCCCGGTCCAGGCCCGCGGTCGGCTCGTCGAGGAGCAGCACCTTCGGGCCGAGGGACAGGACCCTGCAGATCTCGACGACCTTGCGTTCGAGCGGCTCCAGTTGCTCGACCGGAACACCCGCGAGGTCGCCGCACTCCCACTCGTCCAGCAGCGCGACGGCCCGCCGCATGACCTCCGGCCAGCGGATGAGCCCGCCCGCCGAGCGCGGGTACCGCGTGAGCGCGATGTTCTCCGCCGCCGTCGCCGCGGGGATCAGCGTGCTCCGCTGGTACACGCAGCCGATCGTCGAGGCGTCCCCGGCCAGCACCTTGATGGAGCCGGTGTCGGGCTGCGTGAGGCCGGTGAGGATCGACATGAGCGTCGACTTGCCGGCCCCGTTCTTGCCGATCAGCGCACGGGACTCGCCCTGATCGACGGTGAGGGACACCTGCGACAACGCCTGCGTGGGGCCGAACGCCTTCGAGACGTTGTCGACCACGATGGCCTGTGGCATGGCTACGCGCCTTCCTTCCGCGGGTTCCAGGGGTTCGCCGGTCGTCCGGCGAAGGCGTGACGCTCCCCGCCGCGTCACGCCCGGGACGGGCTCGGATCAGCCGTTGCCCCACAGCGCCGCGTCGTCGGCGTTGTCCTTGGTGACCGTGGGCGAGGGCAGCAGGTCCTGCAAGGAGTCGCCGAGCTTGACGATGGTGCTGTCGTGGTCGGTCGGGCCGGGCTGGAACGTCTTGCCGGCCATGGCCTCCTTGATGTACTGGATGCCGTACTTCGCGTACAGGTCCAGCGGCTGGGAGATGACGGCGTCGAGCGTTCCGGCCCGCACGGCGTCCAGCGCGGCCTTCGACCCGTCGATGCCCACGCTCACGATGTGGCCGGAGTCGCCGACCTTGGTGAGCTTGCCCTGGTTCTGCAGCACCTTCTGCACCCCGGCGAGGCAGACCGACTCGCTGCCCATGAACAGGCCGGTGATCTTCTGGGTGCTCAGGACCGTCTGCGCCTGGGTCGCGCACTCGTCGGGCTTCCAGTTCATCGGCTTGGAGATGACCTTGACCTTGGGGAACTGCTCGGCCATGCAGTCGGTGAAGCCCTTGCTGCGGTCCTGGCCGTTCTGGGTGGCGAGGTCTCCCTGGAGGTCCAGCACGCTGCCCTCGCCGCCGAGCTGCTTGCCCATGTACTCGCAGGCGGCCTTGCCCATGTAGACGTTGTCGGCGCGGACGATCATGGTGATCTTGCCGCTGTCGGACCCGAGGTCGACGGAGACGACCGGCACGTTCTTGCTGTTGGCCCGCTGGATCGCCGGCGCGATGGCCTTGCTGTCGACGGGGACCACGATGAGCCCCTTGACCCCCCTGCCGAGCAGGGTCGCGATGTCGGCGTTCTGCTTGGCCGCGTCGCCGTCGGCGTTGACGGCCGGGAGCAGGTCGACGGCCTGCGCCTTGGCCTGGTCGCCGAGCTGCTTGACGAGTTGCACCTGGAACGCGTCGGTCAGGAAGGACTCGGAGTACCCGACCTGCGCCTTGGTGTCCCCGGTCGCGCCCCCCGACGCCGAACCGCTGGAACACGAGGTCACCGTTACGCTGACGGCCGCCGCGAAAAGGGCCAGCACACGACCGGCCTGCTTGCTGTGGTGTGACATTTCATCCTGCTCTGTTTCTCGAAGAGATCATTGTTCGGGTGCCGGTCGCGCGCTGGTTCGCCGCTGCCTGTGCACTGGGGGGACTTGTGATCCTCGCGATCAGTTGTCGCGGACGGACCCGGGTCGAGCGGACGGGGCGGATCCGCCGCCGTTCGGTCGTCCGGGCGGCTCGGGCACACCGGCCGTGGGGCCCGGTTCCATGACCGGTACGAGAGCCATGCGCGTACGGCGTATGTGGCCGGCCAGTACCCGCTCGGCGTCGATGGTGTCCGCGCGCCGGATGGCATCGATGAGTAACCGGTGCTCGGCGTTGATGACCCAGTCCCGCTGGTGGCCCGCCCGCTCGACATAGGCGCGCCGGTAGGGCTGGGTGATGTTCCACAGCCGCTCCACCATGTCCCGGAGCTCCCGGTACGGATTACCGGAGTAGGACAGAAGGTGCAGCTCACGGTCGAGTTGCAGGAAGCGGTCGATGCTTCTGTTCGCCTCGATCTCGTCCTGGATCTCGTCGAGCCGGTCGATCACGGCGGCGGACAGGTGGGGAATGCTCTCGGTCAGGGCGAGCGGTTCGAGACGCTCACGGATCTTGTAGGTGAGCTCGCACTCCTCCATGTCCATCTGCGAGACCCACGCGCCGCTGTTGGCCTTGAGGGTGACCAGGCCCTGGGAGTGCAGTATCCGCAGCGCTTCGCGCACGGGCAGCCGGCTCGCGCCGAACTCGCGGGCGACCTCCTCCTGCCTGATCCGCGCACCGGGCCCGAGCACGCCGGACAGGATGCGCTCACGCAGGTGCTCGGCGATCCGGTGGCTGGCCACGCCCGCCTCCGCTTCCGGCGCCGGCTCGGTGCCGGAGGACGATGAGGTGTCGTCGGTCATCAGGTCGCTTCCTCGCCTTCGTGTTCCAGGTACCAGGCCCGGCCGTGCGGATAGGTCACCAGCTCGAACTGGGCGCCCCACGGGGCGAGGAAGTAGACCCAGCGCTGGCCCTTGTGCGGCCCGCTGCTCGCCGTCGGCTCGCCGAGCACGGTCACTCCTCGCGACCGCAGGTAGTCCACCGCCGCGTCGATGTCGTGGACGTAGAGGGCGAAGTGGTGCCCGCCGACATCGCTGTTGCGCGGCGGCGTGTGCCTCTGGCCGGGGGCCGTGTACTCGAACACCTCGAAGACCGGCTGGGTGCCGCAGCGGAAGAACCGCAGCTTGCGCACCTCCGCGCGGGCGTCCACGTTCAGGTGCGCGGTCATCCAGTCGGCGTCGTCGGACAGCGGGGCCAGCGAGTAGAGGTACTCGCATCCGAGCACGTCGACGAGGAATGAGGTGGCCTGGTCGAGGTCGGGCACGGTCAGGCCGACATGGTCCAGGCCGACGAGTCCCGGAAGTCCCGTGGTACCCGGCTCAGCCATCCCATCCACCTCCACTCTGTTTCCGGCCCGTTTCGCCGAAGTTACGGACCCTGTCGCGTCCGAGGCCCCAAATCCGCTCTATGGATCCAATTGGCCTCGTGGATCGGTAGCTTGGTCGCGCAAAGCGGACAAAGTCAATGGTAAGTACATGATCCTCAGTTACAAACAGGTAACGCCCATATGAGATCGGATCCATTTTGTGTCATGGTCTGTAACCAGCCGCAGAAGCGGCGAAGGGCGCGCAGACCGGTCGTCACCCTGGTCATCGGCCACCCCCGCTCGCGCTCTCGCAGCCGGAACCGCCCGGCCACGGCCTGTCTACCTAGAGAGACCTCATGACCTCACACCAGGACCTCGCCGCTCCCTCTCCCTGGGTGGAGCTCACCACCACCGAAGCGGACTGGGACGCGGCCGACCCGGACCTCCTGCGCACGATGCTCGGCCAGCTCGTGCTGATCCGGTCCTTCGAGCAGTACGTGCTCGAACTGGCCTCGGCCGGTCTCGTGCACGGCCCCGCGCATTCGAGCATCGGCCAGGAGGCGGGCGCGGTCGGATCAATCGTCTCCCTGACCTCCTCGGACACCATCACCGGCTCGCACCGGGGCCACCACCAGTTTCTCGCCAAGGCGCTCGGGCACGCCGTACCCACGGGATGGGATCCACGCGAGGATCTGCCGGCGGAAGTCACCGACGTGCTGGCGCGCACCCTGGCCGAGATCTGCGGGCTGTCACGCGGTTTCTGCAGGGGCCGTGGCGGCTCGATGCACCTCCAGTGGCGCGAGGCCGGCGCCATGGGGACCAACGCCATCGTCGGCGGCGGAGTGCCGCAGGCCGCCGGGTTCGCCTGGGCGCACCGCCACGCCCGTACCGACGCCGTGTCGGTCGCCTACTTCGGCGACGGGGCGGCCAACATAGGTTCCGTACTTGAGACGTTCAACCTGGCCGCCGCCTGGTCGCTCCCGGTGTGCTTCTTCATCGAGAACAACCAGTACGCGGTGTCCACGCACGTCAGCGAGGTGACCGCCGAGCCGCGCCTGTCGGTGCGCGGCCTCGGCTTCGCCATCCCGAGCTGGCGCGTCGACGGGATGGACCCGCTCGCGGTCCACCTGGCCACGCAGGAGGCCCTGGCGCACATGCGCGCCGGCAACGGCCCGACGGTCATCGAGGCCGACCTGTACCGGTACTTCCACCAGAACGGCCCCTTCCCGGGCAGCGCCTTCGGGTACCGCTCTAAGGAGGAGGAGAAGCGCTGGCGGGAGCGCGACCCCATCGCGCTGATGACCGAGCGCCTCGCGCGCCGTGGCGTCCTCAGCGCCGACGAGGTCAAGCGGGCGGCCGAGCGGGCCGACACCGCGATGCGAAGCATCGGCGACGGGCTCCTCGAACCCGACCCCGGCGGCAAGCCCGGCCGGCGCCGGATCAGGCCGGAGGAATGGCCCGAGCCCTCTTTCAGCGACGTCGGAGTGCGAGGCGACCTCTCGGAGTTCGGCACCGGCGTCCGCTACGAGGAGGCGGAGTCCTTCTCCGGGACCCTGACCCAGCGCAGGTTCATCGACGTGGTCTCGGAGGTGATGGCGCGGCGCATGTCCACCGACGCCTCCATCGTCGTGATGGGTGAGGACGTCCACCGCCTCAGGGGCGGGACCAACGGCGCGACCAAGGGACTCGCGGACGCCTATCCCGACCGGGTGCTCGGCACGCCGATCAGCGAGAACGCCTTCGCGGGCCTCGCCGGGGGGATGGCGCTCGACCTGCGCTACCGGCCGGTCGTCGAGTTCATGTACGCCGACTTCCTGTGGGTGGCCGCCGACCAGCTCTTCAACCAGATCGGTAAGGCGCGGCACATGTTCGGCGGCGACAACGCGGTGCCGCTCGTGCTGCGCAGCAAGGTCGGCACCGGCACCGGGTACGGATCCCAGCACTCGATGGACCCCGCCGGGATCTTCGCCACCGCCCCCGGATGGCGCATCGTCGCGCCGAGCACGCCCTTCGACTACGTGGGCCTGCTGAACACCGCCCTGCGGTGCGACGACCCGGTGGTGGTCATCGAGCACGTCGACCTCTACGCGAGCGTCGGCGACGGCCCGGCCGACGACCTCGACTACCACATCCCGGTGGGCAAGGCGGCCGTGCGCAGGCAGGGCTCCGACGTCACCGTGCTGTCCTACCTGTCGATGGTCGCCCACTGCCTGGAGGCGGCCGGGCAGCTCGAAGGGCTCGACCCCGAGATCATCGACCTGCGGTGGCTCGACCGTGCCAGCATCGACTGGGACACGATCGGCGCCAGCGTCAAAAAGACCAACAACGTCCTCATCGTCGAGCAGGGGGCGATCGGCACCTCCTACGGAAGCTGGCTCGCCGACGAGATCCAGCGCCGCTTCTTCGACTGGCTCGACCAGCCCGTCCAGCGCGTGACCGGCGGTGAGGCGTCGCCGAGCATCAGCAAGGTCCTCGAACGCGCCGCCATCGCCCGCACCGAGGAAGTGGTCGCCAAGCTCCGGGACATGACCGCCGACGGCCCGCTCGCGTCCGAGCGCTGATCCCTGAACCAGGACTGACGAACATGGCCACACTTCTTCGCATGCCAGAGCCGGCGGCCGGCGCCACCAGGGCCACCGTGTCCGAATGGCCGATCGCCGAGCACACCCCCTTCCCCGTCAACGCCGCCATCGCCGTCATCGAGACCGACAAGGCGATCATCGAGATCGAGGCGGAGTCCGAGGGGATCATCCTCAGGGCGCTCGTGCCCGCCGGTACCGAGGTGGACGTCGGCGCCCCGATCGCGCTGCTCGGGTCGCCCGGCGAGCAGGCCGGGGACCTCGACTCGCTGCTCGCCGAGCTCGGCGCCGCCCCCTCCGGCCCGTCCCGGGACACCGGCGCCCCGGCCCGGGACGTCGGCGGCGGCGCCGCCGAGGCGGATCCGCGGGCGGACGGGGCCCCGGCCCACGGACGCGTCTTCGCCAGCCCGCTCGCGCGCCGGCTCGCCCGCGAGTCGGGGCTGACGATCGACCAGATCCCGGGGACCGGGCCCGGGGGCCGGGTGGTCAGGCGCGACGTCGAGGCGGCGGCCGAGGCGGACCTTTCCTCGCGGTCATCCACGTCCACGCCCGCTCCCCCGCCCCCGCCGGCCGGCTCCGCGTCCGCGCCGGTCGTCGCCGCGTCCGGCCCGGACACGGCGCCGACGCCGTCCCCCTCCGCCGCCCACGACGAGATCCCGCACAGCCGGATCCGCAGGGCGATCGCCGCCCGGCTCGTGGAGAGCAAGCAGACCACTCCGCACTTCTACGTCAGGGGAACCGCCCGCGCGGAGGCCCTGCTGGCAGCGCGGGCGCAGCTCAACCGGGAGGGGGCGCCCAAGGTCTCGGTGAACGACATGGTGGTCAAGGCCGTCGCCCGCGCGCACCTGCTCGTTCCCGAGATGAACGTGGTGTGGACGCCGGACGCCGTCCGCCGCCACGCGCACGTGGACGTCGCGGTCGCCATCGCGACCGGCACCGGCCTGCTCACCCCGGTGTTGCGTGAGGCCGACACCATGCCGATCGCGGCCATCGCCGAGACGACGCGGCGGTACGCGGAGGCGGCGCGCGATGGCCGGCTGCGCCAGAACGAACTGGAGGGCGGCACCGTCACCGTCACCAACCTCGGCATGTTCGGCGTCGAGGAGTTCGCGGCCATCATCAACCCGCCCCAGTCGTCGATCCTCGCCGTCGGCGCGGCGAGGACGGAACCGGTGGTGGCCGACGGCGCCGTGGTCGCGGGCACGATCATCCGCTTCGTGCTCTCCGTCGACCACCGGCCGATCGACGGGATGGTCGCGGCGCGGTGGATGTCGGAGTTCCTGGCACTGATCGAGAACCCGGTGCGCATCTTCGCCTGAGCGCGACCGGGCGCGAGTGACCGATCCCGGGAGACGAGGCCGACCCCGGCCGGCGCGTCGAAGGCGGCCCGAACCGCCGCCGGCCGGGGCGCGCGCCATGGATCAGGACGGCTCAGTTGAAGGGGTTGTCGTAGGTGCCGGTCCTGGTGCGCTCGCGGTAGACGTTGTTGTTGAAATCCGAGCCCACCAAGGTGAGGGTCACGTTCGCGACCGTGCCGCCGTTGTCCGCCTCGGCGGCCAGTGCCGTCGCGGTATAGAAGCCCCGAGGGCGGGTGACACGCTTCCTATCGTCTGAGATCGTTCCGCTGGTTCGAGATCAGAACCGGGTGTACGCCAATTCGGTCACCGTGCAGCCGGCGTCGACCACCGGGATGACGCGCCACTTGTCGAACGTCGTGCACGGGTGGGAGATGCCGAAGGCGATGAGGTCGCCCACCGCGAGCGGGCGGCCGGCCGGTACGGCGAGATAGGCGTGCTGGTCGTTGACCGCGGTCACCTTTATCTCGCCGTTGAGATCGGTGATCCGCCCGGTGCGGTCGCGCACCATGCGAGGGACCGGCAGTCCGTCGTCCGCCGAGGCATCCCGGCGGCCGAGCCCGGCCACCACCAGCGTCGGCTCGGGGCGCGACAGCACCGGCGCCCAGACCAGCAGCGCTTGGCGGAGCCGGTACGGGGCGCGTGGCCGGGCGCCGAACGGCGAGGTCGCGTCGTAGCCGCCGGCGTCATGGGTGACATAGCACCCGCTGCGCAGCACGGTCTGGTAGGGCGTGCCGCCGAGGGCCGCCGGCAGCCGCCGCACCACTCGGTCGAAGTAGGCGCTGCCGCCCACGGTGACGATCGGCGGTGATCCCGCGTCGAGCAGCCCGTCCGCGTACGCGCTACGAGCCACGCCGGACAGCCGGTCGAGGAGCCGGTCGACCAGATCCAGGGTGCCGTCCAGGTCGGCCCCATGCAGGATGCCCTCAAAGGCGGAGAATCCGGCCATCGCCATCGGTCCCGCCGCTGTCTGGCGGGCCAGGGCGAGCGCGTCGCCGTCGTCGCGCAGACCCGTACGGCCACCGGCCACCCCGATTTCGACGAGGACCCGCAGCCGGCCGTGCCGGCTCGCGTCGATGCCGGCCTCCAGAGCGCGCAGTGCGGTCGGCGAATCGGCGTAGCAGTAAAGTTCGAGGTCGTCGTAGCCGGTCAGCAGCCCGTTGAGGAGCCGGAGCGAGCCGTGGTCGACGACGGGGTTGGCCAGCAGAAGGCGGCGCACGCCCATGTCCGCCACCGTCCGTGCCTGCCACGCGGTCGCCACGCTGATCGCCCAGGCCCCGGCGGCGAGCTGCCGTTCGATGATCTGCGGGCACATCGTCGTCTTGCCGTGCGGGGCCAGCAGCACGTCGTGGGCCGCGCAGTAGGCGGCCATGGTGGCGACGTTGTGCTCAAGCTCGTCCCGGAGCAGCACGGCGGTGGGCAGGGGGAACGTGCCGTCGAAGAGCTGGGCTCCGCGCGGGTCGGCGATGTCGGGCAGCCCTTTCGCGGGCCGCACCTTCGGCTCATCAAGCATGGCGTAACACCTTTCCCGGGCGGGCGGTGCGGACCACACCATCCCGGACGACGATCTGCCCCCCGACCACGGTCAGCGCGACCCCGACCGGCGCCTGCCGGGGCTCTTCGAAGGTGGCCCGATCAGCGACCACGGCCGAGTCGAACGCCACCAGGTCCGCGACGAATCCCGGGCGGATCCGCCCGCGGTCGCGCAGGCCGAGCCGGGCCGCCGGGGCGGCCGACATCTTGTGTACCGCGTCGGGCAGCGACAGCAGGCCGAGCTCGCGGACGTAACGCCCCAGTACCCGGGCGTTCGTCCCGTAGGCCCGCGGGTGCGGCTGGCCGGCGCCGGCACGCAGCGGCAACGCGTTGCCATCCGAGCCCACGATCGAAAGGGGATGCGCGAGGAACGCGGTCATGTCGGCCTCGGTGCGGTAGTGCAGTACCACCTGGGCGGCGCTGCCCAGCTCGACGCACAGATCGAGCAACACCTCCTCGGGCGGCTGCCTCCGGCGCCGGGCGACCTCGGCGATCGAGCTGCCGGGCAGGTCGTCGTGCGGTCCGGCGGCGGTGATCACGATGCGGTCCCAGTGCCAGGGGATGCCGCCGAAGAAGCCGGTGCGGATGTCGCGAAGCGCGCGCTGCCGCCACGCGTCGTCGGTGCGGTGGCGGCGCAGTGCGGCACTGCCACCCTCCTGCACCCACTCCGGCAGGTACTGCACCATCGCCGAGGAGGAGGCGGCGTAGGGGTAGACGTCGAAGGCCACGTCGAGACCCTGCGCCCTGGCGGCGTCGAAGCGGGCGAGCGCGTCGGCGGCGCGGCCCCAGTACGCCGGATCGTTCAGCGCGAGGTGGGAGAACTGCAGTCGCCCGCCGGTCAGCCGGGCCGTTTCGACGGCTTCGTCGACGGCCTCCAGTTCCCGGCCCGCCGAGGCCCGGGCGTGGGTGGCGTAGACGGCGTCGTGCCGGGCGCAGATCTCGACCAGCGCGGCCACCTCGCCGGGGTCGCCGAGCGAGGACGGCGTGTGGGTGAGCCCGGTGGACAGGCCGAACGCTCCGGCCGCGAGGACCGCGTCGAGCAGGCGCCGCATGCGCGCGACGTCTTCGGCGGTGGCCCTCCCGTACGGGTCGTCCATCGCGGCGATCCGCAGCGCGCCGTGCCCGGCGAGCACGGCGACGTTGATGGCCGGTCGCGCGTCGGTCAGCGCCTCGGCGTACCCGTCGAAGTCGGTCCAGGTGACCGGGGCGGGGCCGTCGCCCAGTCGTGCGAGGTGGTCGGTCAGCAGGTGGCGGCGGGCCGGATGCACCGGGAACGCCGAGTACCCGCAGTTGCCGACCACCTCGGTGGTCACGCCCTGCAGCGCCTTGCTCTCGCCCCGCGAGTCGAGGAGCAGGCTGACATCCGAATGGGTGTGGATGTCGATGAAGCCTGGGGCGAGGGTGAGCCCGGTCAGGTCGACCGTCTCGGCGGCCGTCGTGTCTTCCACCTGGGAGGCTCGCGGCGGTTCGAGGTGAGTGATCCGGTCCGACGTCACGCCGATGTCGAGCCGGCGCGGCGGCGCGCCGGTGCCGTCCAGCACGGTGGCACCGTGCAGCCACAGGTCGAAAGCCAATGGGGCCTCCCTCCGGGGATCACGCGAGCGCGTTGCCGAGCTCCGCGCACACCTCGGCCAAGCGCCGCCCCACCTTGGCCAAGGTCTCGTCGGTCATCCGCGAGGTGGGCGCGGAGATGCTGATCGCGGCGACCGGCCGGTCCTCGCCGTCCAGGATGGGCGCGGCCACGCAGCGGGAGCCGACCTCGTTCTCCTCGTCGTCAACGGCGTAACCGAGGTGGCGGAAGGTCGCGAGCTTCGCGAGCAGCGCGTCGGCCGAGCCGATGGTGTTGGGGGTGAGCGGTGACCAGTCGGCCTCGGCGAGCTGCTCGCGGGCCTCCTGTTCGGGCAGCCTGGCGAGGATCGCCTTACCCAGTGCCGTCGTGTGCACCTTGTCGCGCAGCGCGATCTGCACCGTCGTGCGCAGCCGCTGCACGCTCTCCAGCGCGTCGAGGTAGAGCACCTGGCCATGGCTGACCACGCCGAGGTTGACGGTCTCGCTGAACTCTTCGCTGAGCGACTGCATGGCCGGGCGAGCCAGCCGCACCAGGTCGGTGGAGTTCCGTGCCGCCCGGCTCAGGCCGTAGAGCGCGGGGCCGAGCGAGTACTCGCGGCGGACCTCGTCGCGCACCACGTATCCGTGCTGGTCGAGGGTCTTGAGGATCCGGTACGCGGCAGGCTTTGTGATCCCGGTCTGCTGGCACAGATGTGCCACGGTGCAAGGCGCGTCGGTCGCCATCCGGTCGAGGATGTCGAGTGCCTTGACGAGGACTCCAACTTCGTCGGAACGTCGTTCGCTGGTCACCGGTACCGACTCGCTCCCTTCAGGATTGGCCGTCCAGTCGTTGTCAAGTACGGCATGCGGAACTAGATTTCGCTTATCGTACAACACGGTGATCGGAAGGGCAAAGCCATGACTGTACGGATCGGACTGGGCGGAGTCTGGCAGGAGACGAACACTTTCACTCCCGAACCCACCACGCTGGCGGACTTCCGCCGTTATCAGTTGTTCGAGGGGCCGGAGCTGGTGGCCTCGCTGCGCGGTACGGGGACCGAGCTGGGCGGGGCCATCGACGCCGCCCGGCAGCGGTCGGCACGCCCGGTAGGGCTGCTCTTCGGCGCCGCCCTGCCCGCCGGCATGGTGCTGTCCCACGCGTTCGAGTCGATGCTGCGCCGGCTGGTCGCCAACGCCCGTGCCCAGCTGCCACTCGACGGTCTGGTGCTGTCCCTGCACGGCGCGATGGTGGTCGAGGGGCATCCGGACCCCGAGGCGGAGATCGTCACGGCGCTGCGCGCGGTCGTCGGCGACATCCCGATCGGAGCCACGCTGGACTACCACGCCAACGTCGGCGCGGCTCTGCCCAAGATCACCGACATCCTGGTCGGCTACCGGACCTATCCGCATGTCGACATGGCCGAGCGCGGCGCGGAGGCGATGACGGCCGTACTGCGCCTGCTGCGCCCGTCGCGGGCGGGGCGCCGTCCGGCGCGGCATCTGGAGAAGCTTCCGCTGCTCACCGTGCCTCCGGCACAGGAGGACGTGGCCGAGCCGATGCGGTCCATCCTCGACGCGACCGAGCGGTTGCGCGAGGAGCCCGGCGTCTGGGCCGCCAGCGCGCTGCCCGGGTTCGCCTATGCCGAGAGCGGCCGGCTCGGGTTCGCGGTGTACCTCGCGGCGGAGACGCACGCGGCGCCGCGCGCCCGGGAACTGGCCGCCCACGTGTGGCGGGAGCGCGACGCCTTCTCCGCGCGACTGGCGAGCCCGGCCGACGCGGTGGCCGCGGTCGCCGCCACCCGAGGGCTGGGGCCCACCGTGCTCGTCGACGTCGCGGACAACGTGGGCGGCGGCTCGCCGGGCGACGGCACGGCGCTGCTCCACGCGTTGGACCAGGCCGGTGTCTCAGGCGCCGTCGCGGTCATCTGGGACCCGGCCTCGGTCGCCGTGGCCCACGCGCGGTCCGCCGACCGGATGGAGCTGTGGGTGGGCGGCCACAGTGATCCGGCGATGGGTCCGCCGTTCCGCGCGTCCGGGCCGGTCCGCCGTTTCGGCCCGGTGTCCTACCTGCGCACCGGTTCGTACATGCGCGGCCAGCGGGTGGAGATGGGCCGGGTGGCGGTGATCGAGGCGTCGATCGGGACGATCGTCCTGACCGAGAACCGGGTGGTCCCCTTCGACGACGATCACCTGCGCGCACTGGGCATCGCGCCGCGGGCCGCCAGCGCGATCGTCGCCAAGGGGGCGATCGCCTGGAAGGCCGCGTTCGCCGGCTACGCGGCGCGGACCGTCTACGTCCGCACTCCGGGCTACTGCCCGGCCGCGCTCGATCAGCTCGACTACCGGTCGCGCCCGGCGCCGCTCTACCCACTGGAACGGAATCCGGCCTGGGAGGACGCGGTGGCCGCCGGGCTGAGATCGTGACGGGCTTCCGCGAACCGCCTGGTCACAACTCGGTACCAGTCGCAGGTCGCGACCCGCCGAGTGATTGACAGACCGTCCACGGCATTCCTAGCTTGGTCCGCATAGCAGAACAAGAGTCCGCATAGCGGACTAACCCTGAGGGGTAGCACAATGCCTGACCGAATCAAGGGCCTGGGCCAGATCAACCGGCGCGACTTGTTGCGCCTCAGCGTCATCACCGGAGCCGGCGTCGCCCTCGGCGCGCCACTGCTCAGCGCGTGCTCGGTCGACAGCGGCTCGGGCTCGGAGCCGAACTCGGGGGCGAGCTCGGGGTCGGGTGCCGCGAAGAAGGCGATCGGCAACGGCCTCACCGAGAAGAAGACGCTCGCGCCGTTCCAGTTCGGCGGCGCGGCGGGTGAGAAGCCCTCGATCCCGAAGCGGATCGCCTGGGCCAACACCTCCGACGCCGAGTTCTTCCTGCAGATCACGCGATCCATCGAGCTGGCGGCCACCTCGCGCGGGCTGGAGTTCGTGACGGCGATCGCCAACGACGACTCGGCCAAGAACATCGAGCAGATCGAGACCTTCCTGCAGCGCGGCATCGGCGCGCTGTGCATCCAGCCGCTGGACGCCAACGCCCAGGGGCCGCTGATGAAGCGCGCGATCGAGGCGGGCGCGGCCGTACTGTCACTGGTGACCCCGCCGAGCACCTCGCAGGCCGTCGCCGACCAGTACAAGGTCGGGAACACGCAGGGGCTGGCGGCCGCCAAGTACATCACCGAGAAGCTGGGCGGCAAGGCCAACGTCGTCTACTTCAACCTCGACACCATCGAAGTGCTCAAGGCCCGGCACCAGGGCGTCCTGGACGGTCTGAAGACCGCGGGACCCGGCATGAAGATCGTCTCCGACGTCCAGCCACCGGCCCTCACGCAGGACGGCGGCTTCAAGGCGATGAACACCATCCTGCAGGCCCACCCCGAGGTCGACGTGATCCTCGGTGGCGACACGTTCTGCCTGGGCGCGCTGTCGGCGCTGCAGGCCGCGGGCAAGGACCGGCCGGAGATGTACCTGTCCGGGATCGACGGTGACGAGCAGGCACTGGCCGAGATCCGCAAGGGCGGGGCGTACAAGGCCAGCTTCGCCTTCGCCTACCCGCTGATGGGCTACGCCTGGGGCCAGTTCGCGGCGGACTGGATGGAGGGCAAGCCGATCCCCCAGGTCATGCAGTTCAACGCCATCGAGCTCAACTCGGCCGAGTCCATCGACAAGTACCAGGCCGACATGAAGGCGGTGGCCGACACCTGGAAGAACGCCGCCACGTACTTCACCCTCCTGGGCACCATCCGCTACCAGGAACGTGACCAGTTCATCAACTACGCCGCCTGACCCGTCGCCTGAGGGGTGCGTTTTGTCGATCAGTTCCGTGGTGGCGAACCGCCGCTATCTGGTACCCGGCGAGCCCAGCCGACGTAACGGGCTGGCCCTGCTCTGCGTCTTCCTGGTGGCCTACTTCGGATTCGCCTACGACAACTTCTTCACGGTCTCCAACGGCCTCACGATTCTGATGAACATCTCCGCGATAGCGATCGCGGCGGTTGGGGCGATGTTCCTGGTCGTCTCGGGCCATGTCGACCTGTCGGTCGGCGGCCAGTACGCGCTCATCTCGGTGGTCACCGCGCGCTTCGCCCAGGACCAGGGCAACGTCTGGGGCGCGGTGCTGGCCGGGCTGGTCGCCGGGCTGATTCTAGGCCTGATCAACGGGATCCTCGTGAAGTACATGAAGATCTCGCCGCTCATCGTGACGCTGGGCACCATGGCGGTCTTCAAGGGACTGGCGTACCTGGTCAGTGAGGGCAAGTCGGTGTTCGGCTTCTCCGACGCCTTCATCTTCCTCGGCCGGGCCCGGATCGACAGCGTTCCGCTGCCGGTCATCATCGCCACGGTCGTCTTCGTCGCCGGCGGCTTCTGGCTGCTGCGCACGGCCACCGGCCTGCGCTTGTTCGCCATCGGCGGCAACCAGCAGGCGGCCCGGCTGACCGGGATAGACGTCGACTGGCTGGTCGTCAGGCTGTACGTGCTCAACGGGCTGTTGATGGGGGTCGTCGCGGTGCTGACCACCGCCCGGCTGGGCAGCGGCACCCCGCAGATCGGCACCGCCTTCGAGCTGGACGTGCTCACCGCCGTCATCCTCGGCGGCGTCGGGTTCGCCGGCGGCAGCGGGCACCCGGCCGGAGTCTTCGTCGGCGTCGCCACCATCGGCATCCTCAGCTCCGGTCTGATCTTCGCGGGGCTCGCGGACTGGTGGCAGCAGATCAGCAAGGGGCTGGTGCTGCTGCTGGCCCTCGGCGCCGACCAGATCGCCGAGCACAGGCGGGCGCGTTCGGCGCGCACCGACACGCCCACCGAGGCGGGCGAGCCGGTGGCGGCGGGCGGGTCACCGCCCACGGACGCCGACGACGAGTACGGCCTGGGTGTGCCGCGGACCCGTGAGCCGGGCGAGGTGGTGCTCGCCACGACCGGCCTGTCCCGCCGGTTCGGGCCGGTGTACGCACTGCGCGACGGCACGTTCTCGGTGCGCGGCGGCGAGGTCGTCTGCATCGTCGGTGACAACGGCGCCGGCAAGTCGACGCTGATCAAACTCGTCTCGGGCGTCTACAAGCCGGACGCCGGCCGTATCGAGCTGGAGGGGCGGCCGGTCGAGTTCAGCGGCCCGATCGACGCCCGCCGCGCCGGCATCGAGACGGTGCACCAGGATCTGGCGGTCTGCCCGAATCTGGGGGTGGCACACAACATGATCTTGGGCGACGAACCCAGGCGCCGGATGTTCGGTGTGATCCCGGTACGCGACGACGCCGGCGCGGTCGCCCGGACCAGGACGCGGCTGGCGTCCCTGGGCATCACGCTGACCGACATGAACCGGTCGGTGGGACGGCTGTCCGGCGGCCAGCGCCAGTCGGTCGCGATCGCCCGGGCCATGAAGGACAACGTCAAACTGGTCATCCTGGACGAGCCCACCGCGGCGCTGGGCGTCACGCAGACCCGCAACGTGCTGCGCATCGCCCGGCAGGCGGCCGAGAACGGCGCCGGGGTGATCCTGATCAGCCACGACATCCGCACCGTGTTCGCGGTCGCGGACCGGGTGGTGGTGCTGCGGCTGGGCCGGGTGGTCTACGACGACTCGGTCGACCGGATAACCCATACACGGCTGCTGCATCTGATGGCCGGCCTGGAGGACGTCGACGTCGACGGCTCCGCCGCCAGGTCGGGGAAGTGACATGGCGATGGACGACTTCGACCTGACAGGGCGCCGGGTGCTGGTCACCGGTGGCGGGGACGGGCTCGGGCGGCAGATGACCGAGGCGTTCGTGGACGCGGGCGCCAGCGTGGTCATCTGCGGGCGCCGGCTGAAACCGCTGCGGCGCACCGCCGACGAGCTGGCCGACCGGGGTACGGTCCGGCCGATCCGCGCCGACGTGACAGAACCCGCCGACGTGGACGCCCTGGTCGCCTCCGCCGGCGAGATCGACGTGCTGGTCAACAACGCGGGACTGGCGCACCGGACACCCTGGCAGGAGGTCCGCTCCGAGGAGTGGCGCCGGATCATGACGCTCAACGTGGAGGCGCCGTTCTGGCTCTGCCAGCGGTTCGTACCCGGCATGATCGAACGCGGCTGGGGCCGGGTGATCAACGTCGCCTCGGTGTACGGGCTGGTCGCCGGGGACGCCTCCCGATATCCGGGCCTCGGCCTGGACATCGCGTCCTACTTCGCCAGCAAGCACGCCGTCATCGGGATGACCAGATTCCTGGCCGCCGAGGTGGCGCCTACCGGGGTGACGGTCAACGCGCTGTGCCCCGGAATGTTCCCCAGCCCCGCCAACGACGACGCGCTACGGCCCGAGGTGATCGCGGCGCTGTCCGACGGCACCCCGATGCGCCGGCTCGGCACCGACCGGGAACTGCGCTCGGCCGTCCTGTTCCTCGCGGCTCCCTCTTCCTCCTTCGTCACCGGGCAGAGCCTGGTGGTCGACGGAGGGTGGACGACCTGGTGAAGGAGAGACCGATGGAATTCGACGAGTCACGAGCACGGGTCGACCAGGCCTCCGCGGTGGTCGCGGGTGGGGTGAACAGCGCCTTCCGGCTCGGAGTCCGCCCCCATCCGCTGGTCTTCGCGTCGGCGGACGGGCCGATCCTGACCGATGCCGACGGCAACCGGCTGATCGACTACTTCCTCGGCATGGGGCCGATGCTGCTCGGGCACCGGCCGCCGGCCGTCGTGGAGGCCGCGCGGGCGCAGCTCGACCGCAGCATCCTCGTCGCCGGGCAGACCGACCTGGAGTACGCCGCCGCGCGACTGCTCGTGGAACTGGTGCCCTCCGCCGAGCTGGTGCGCTTCTCGGTCTCCGGCAGCGAGGCGGTACAGGCCGCGCTGCGGGTGGCGCGGGCGGCCACCGGGCGCTCGGCGGTGGTCAAGTTCGAGGGCCACTACCACGGCTGGTTCGACAATGTCCTGTGGAGCGTGGCACCCGACCTCTCCTCCGCCGGCCCGCCCGAGGCGCCGGTACCGGTACCCGGATCGGCCGGCCAGATCCCCGACCCGAACGTCTCCGTACTGCCCTGGAACGACGCCGGCGCGCTACGCGAGCGGCTCGCCTCCGGCGACGTGGCCGCCGTCATCATGGAGCCGGTCATGTTCAACAACGCCGGTATCCTCCCGGTTCCGGGATACCTCGAAGCGGTCCGCGAGGCCTGCGACGCGGCGGGTACCGTGCTCATCTTCGACGAGGTGATCACCGGTTTCCGGGTGGCCCCGGGCGGCGCGCAGCAACTGCTCGGCGTGCTGCCCGACCTGACCATCCTCGGCAAGGCACTGGCCAGCGGGTTCCCGGTGGCCGCGGTGGTGGGCCGGCGGCGGTACATGAACCTGATCGCCGATCGGCGGGTGCTGCACGGCGGCACGTACAACACCCAGTCCGTCGCGATGGCCGCCACGCTCGCCACCCTGACCGAGATCCGGAACGGCACGCCGTACCGGCGGATCGACCCGACCGGCACCCGGCTGATGGCGGGGCTGAGCAAGGAGTTCGCCGACGCGGGGGTGGACGCGCGGATCGTCGGCTATCCGGCCGTGTTCCAGGTGCGGTTCGGCACCGTGCGACCGCGCGACTATCGCGAGGCGCAGCAGGCCGACAACGCCCGGTACGCCGACTTCGCGGCGGCGCTGCTGCGCCACGGCGTGCGGGTGCTGCCCAGAGGCACCTGGTTCGTGTCCGCCGCGCACGAGGACAGCCATGTAGACGCCACCCTCGACGCGGTCCGCGCGGTGCTGACCGACTCCGGACCAGGAAGGACCGTCTCTTGAAGATCGTCGACATTCGGGCCACCCCGGTGACCGTGCCGCTGCGCCGCCCGCTGCGCTGGTCCTTCGGCGTCGAGGTTTCCACCACCCGTACCATCGTCGAGCTCATCACCGACGAGGGGCTGGTCGGCATCGGCGAGACCCGGGGTGGCGAGGAGGTGGTGCGCGCCCTCATGCTGCACCGCGACCTGTTCATCGGAGTCGATCCGATGGAGGTGTGGCGGATCACCCGCCGCTTCAGCGTCTTCCGGATGACCAGCGAGCAGCTGGCGCTGGTGGGCGCCGCGAAGCTGGCCGGCGCCGCGGTCGAGATGGCCTGCTGGGACTTGGTCGGCAAGGCCCTGGGCAAGCGGTGCGGAGACCTGTGGGGTGGCATCGAAACCGAACAGGTGGAGTTCGCCGCGTACGTCTTCTACCGCTACGCCTCCGCGGGCGAGATCGGCAACGGGGACCACCCCGAGGACGCCGTCGACCACGCCGAGGAGCTGTTCGACACCTACGGCTTCCGCGACATCAAGTTCAAGAACGGGGTGCTGCATCCGGACCAGGAGATCGAGTCGGTCCGGATGATGCGCGAGCGGCTCGGTTCGCGGCTGCGGTACCTGCGGATCGATCCCAACGCGGTGTGGTCGGTGCAGACCAGCATCCGGGTGCTCAACGAGCTGGCCGACTACAGCCTGGAGTTCTGCGAGGATCCGACCTGGGGGATCGAGGGGATGTCGCTGGTGCGGGAGCGCACCCCCGTCCCGCTGGCCACCAACATGTGCTGCGTCACCTTCGAGCAGATCCCGCTGTCGGTACGGTCGCGCGCGGTCGACGTGATCCTCGGCGACGTCCACTTCTGGGGCGGCCCCAGCTCGGTGCTGCAACTGGCGAAGGTGTGCGAGACGTTCAACCTCGGGATGAGCCTGCACAGCGACCGCGAGCTGGGCATCTCCACCGCCGCGGTGCTGCACGTCGCGGCCGCGGAGACGATGGTCAGCCACGCCATCGACTCCCACCTGCCAGAACAGGCCGACGACATCATCACCACTCCGTTCACCTTCCGCGACGGGCGGATCCCGGTGCCGACCGGCCCCGGACTCGGCGTGGAGATCGACCAGGACAAGTTGCGGTTCTACGCCGAATATCACCGCAAGGCCGGTGAGGGCAGCGAGTTCGCCGATTCCGCGCAGCCCGGGTTCCGCGCCAAGTTCCCGAGGTTCTGATGGCGGCGAGGCCATTGGCCGGCCGGGTGGCCGTGGTGACCGGGGCCGCGGGCGGCATCGGGCGGCGGATCGCGCTGCGGCTGGCCGCCGACGGAGCGGCGGTCGCGGTGAACTACCACCCGTCGGCCGGCGAGGAGACCACCGCCGAAGCGCTGGTCCGGCGGATCGGCTCCGCCGGTGGCCGGGCCGCCGCGATCCCCGCCGACGTGTCCGACCCCGGCCAGGTCGAGGACCTGGTGAACACGGCGCGCGACCGGCTCGGGCCGATATCGGCGCTGGTGTGCAACGCGGCGGTCTCGGTGGCCGCGCGGAGCGACTGGCGCGGGCTCACCGCCGAGGACTGGTCACGGGTGCTCGCGGTCAACGTCACCGGTGCCTTCCTGTGCGTTCAGGCCGCCTACCCGGACCTGGCCGGCAGTGGCCACGGTGCGGTGGTGGTGATGTCGTCGGTCACGCCGCTGCTCGGCCGTACCGGGAACCTGCACTACGTGACGTCCAAGGCCGCCCTGATCGGGCTGGCCCGGGCCCTGGCCCGGGAGTCCGGTCCTGACGGGGTGCGGGTCAATGCCATCGCGCCCGGTGCGATCCGTACCCCGGCGGAGTCCGTGTACGGCGACGAAGCCGAGCTGGCCGAGGCCATGTCGGCGGTCCAGGCGCTGCGCCGGCGAGGCGAACCGGCCGACGTGGCGGCGGCGGCGAGCTTTCTGCTCGGTGACGACGCGTCCTTCGTGACCGGGCAGCTGCTGGTCGTCGATGGTGGCTGGGTGATGCACTGATGCCGGTCAGGATCGCCGTCGCGAGTCTCATCCAGGAGACCAACACCTTCTCCCCGCGACCGTCCACATTGGACGACTTCGTGGCGCAGGGACTCTGGCTCGGCACCGAAGCCGCGGACCGGTCGGCCGGCACCAACACCGAGCTCGCCGGCGCGGTCCAGCGGATCGAGGAGGCAGGAGCCCGGCCGGTGCCGATCATGCGGGCCTGGGCGATGTCCGGCGGTGTCCTCGACGGAGACGGCTTCACCTCACTGCGACGCCTGCTGCTCGACGGCCTGGTCGCCGCCGGACCGGTCGACGCGCTGGTGCTCTGCCTGCACGGCGCGCTGGTCGCCGACGGCGAGGCCGCCGCCGACGCCGCGCTGGCCGAGAGCACGCGGGCGGTGCTCGCGCCCGGCGTTCCGCTGATCGTGACGCACGACCTGCACGCCAACGTGACCCTGCGGATCGTGCGCGCCGCCGACGCGCTGGTGGGCTTCCACACCTACCCGCACGTGGACCAGGGCGACACCGGACGGCGCGCCGCCGACCTCGCGCTACGTGCGGCGGTCGACGGGCTGCGGCCGGGCACGGTCCTGGCCAAGCGGCCCATGCTCGTGCCCGCCGAGTCGCAGGCCCTGTCCGACCCGCCGATGGCGCGGTTGCGCGCGATCGCCGACACGGCCACCGGCGGGCCGATCCTCGACGTGTCACTGTTCCCTGTGCAGCCCTGGCTGGACGTGCCCGAGCTGGGGTTCGGGGTCACGGTCACGCACAACGGCTCCCCCGGAGCCGCTTCCGCGGCCGGCGCGGTCGCCGAGCGGATCGCCGGCGAGGCATGGCACGACCGGGCCGGGTTCGCGGTGGAACCGGTACCGGTCGCCGAGGCCATCCGCCAGGCGCGCTCGCGTACCCGGCTGGGGCCGGTGCTGCTGGTCCAGTCCGCGGACTCGCCCACCGCGGGAGCCACCGCCGACAGCGCCGCCGTGATCGCCGCACTGCTGGAGCACGGCAGAGGCCTGCGGGCGTACGCGACGGTGGTGGACGCCCCGGCGGTGGCCGCGTGTTTCGCGGCGGGCCCCGGTGGCGCGGTCGACACCGCGGTGGGCGCGACCCTGGACGCCCGGTGGTCCACGCCGGCACCGCTGGCCGGGACCGTGCGGCGGCTGGGTACCGAACCGGTCATCCTGACCGGTGACTCCATGACCGGCCAGCCCGTCTCCATGGGTCGCTGGGCCACCGTGGACACCGGCGAAGGCCTGGTGGTGTTGGTGACCGAGCGCCCGGCACCGACCTTCGACCCCGCCGGATACCGGCACGCCGGGCTCGAACCAGCGGACGCGGACGCCGTCGTGGTCCGCTCGGCCACCATGTACCGGGCCGGATTCCGGGGTCTTCACGCCGGCGCGATCCTGCTCGACCTGCCGGGTGCCAGCACGCCCCGGCTCGACTACCTCGAATTCCGTCGCGCGCCACGACCGCTCTACCCCCTCGACGACGCGGCCCAGTCAGGAGGCGATCGATGAACAACGCACCGGCCCCGCTGCTGCTGGAGGACAACCGGGTACCGGTCTACTACTCGGGCGGCGAGCGGATCAGCGCGTTCCGCGGCGGCGGTTCCCGCGCCACCGGGCCCGAGGATTGGGTCGGATCGCTGTCCGCCCTGCCCGCCGCGCTTTTGCCGCCCGGGTATCCCCCGGACACCGGGGTCTCGCGTACCGAACACGGCTCGCTGCGCGAGCTGGTGGCGGCGAACCCGCAAGCCTGGCTGGGGCCGGAGTTCGCCGCCGCTAACGGGACGGAGACCGGCCTGCTGGTCAAGCTGCTCGACGCAGGCGAACGGCTGCCGGTGCACTGCCACCCGACGCGTGCCTTCGCCCAGGCGCACCTGGGCAGCCGGTTCGGCAAGACCGAGGGGTGGATCGTGCTGGCCGCCGCGCCCGGCGCCCGCGTCTGGCTCGGCATGCGTGACCACGTCGACGCCGAACAGATGCGGGGCTGGGTCGCCCGCCAGGACAGCACCGCGATGCTCGCCGCGATGAACGAGCTTCCGGTGACCGCCGGCCAGGTCTTCTACGTACCCGCCGGGCTGCCGCACGCCATCGGTGCCGGAGTGCTGGTGACCGAACTGCAGGAGCCGACGTCGTTCTCGGTGCTCGCCGAGCACGACGCGTTCGGGGTGGGGCCGGAGCCGGCGACGCTCGGACTGGGCTGGGACCTCGCGCTGACCTGCTTCGACCTGGGTGGCTATGCCGACCGGCTCGACGAGCTGACACCCGCGCCCCGTGACCTCCACTCCTCCTCGGGTGGCCGGCTGCGTAGCCTCTTCCCCGTTGACGCCGACGCCTACTTCCGCGCGTGGCAGGCGGAGTGCACCGAGGAGCAGGGGTTGCCGGTCACCGGCTTCTCCGTCCTCGTCGTCACCGGCGGCGCCGGAACGCTGTCCTGGGAAGGCGGCCGGACGCCGATCGAGTGCGGGGAGACGCTGGTCGTCCCCGCCGCGGCCGGACCGCTGCGGCTGCGGGGCGCGGTACGGGTGATCGCCTGCCTGCCTCCGGAGTCCTGATGGAGCTGGACCGCCTCCCCCGCCTCCCCGCGCGTACCGTACGGGTCGTCGACAGCCGGTGCGAGCTGGCCGAGAGCCCGCTGTGGATGTCCGAGGCCGCGGGCCTGCGCTGGGTCGACGCGGTACGCGGCGAGCTGCACGCCCTGCGCCCCGGCGGGCACGAACGCTGGCCCGTCGCGGCCGGGGTGGTCAGCGCGGTCGCCGCCGAGACCGACGGCGGGCTGGTGCTCACCGTCGACGACCAGGTCCTGCGCCGTGCGGATGGGCCGGGCGTGCCGTCCACCGTGCTGGCGCGGCTCCCCGGCCGGCCCCCCGGGGAGCGGTTCAACGACGCGAAGGCCGGCCCGGACGGCCGGCTCTGGGCCGGTACGGTCTGTCCGGACCTGCCGGGTGCCGGCGCGCTGTGGTCGGTAGACCCGACCGGCGAGCTGTTCCCGCACTGGACCGGAATCAGCCACGGCAACGGCATCGCCTGGAGCCCGCGTGGCGATCTGTTGTTCTTCGTCGACAGCGGCGACGGAACCGTGTCCCGCGCCGCGTTCGACCGCGACGGCGGGGTTGGGGCGCCTGAGGTCATCGCCCGTGTGCCGCGCGCGGACGGCATTCCGGACGGCCTCGCCGTGGACGCGCGGGCCGACCTGTGGCTCGCCGTCTGGGGTGCGGGCTGCCTGGTACGGCTGCGCGCCGACGGCACGCCGACCGGGCGGGTCGAACTGCCCGACCGCAACGTCACCTCGTGCGCCTTCGCCGGACGCGGCCTCGATCTGCTCGCGGTGACCACCGCCGCGGACGACGCCGGCCCGTCTCGCGGCGGGTCGGTCTACCTGCTCGACGTCGGCAGGCGAGGCGTCGCCGGTTACCTGTTCGGAGCGGTCGAGAAAAGGAGCGGTGACCTATGAGCATGCGGCAGGTGTGGATCACAGGGCCGGAACAGGTCGAGGTGCGCGAGGTGCCGATCCCTCGACCGGCGGCGGGTGAGGTCCTGGTGCGCATGGCCTACGCCGGAATCTGCGGCTCGGACCTGCACACGCTGCGGCGCGGGCATCCATGGCTGCCCTACCCGATCCCGCCGGGCCACGAGGCGTCCGGTGTCGTGGCCGAGGCCGGTCCCGGCACGACCGGGCACACGGTGGGCGACGCCGTCTACCTCCGCCCGGCCCTGTACTGCGGGCGATGCTTCTACTGCCGGCGCGGCCGGCAGAACCTGTGCGCCGACCTGGTCGGGATCGGGTCGCATCGGCCCGGCGCGTTCGCCGACTTCTTCGCGGTCCCGCAGGCCGCGCTCGCGCCCGTACCCGCCGGTGTCTCCCTGGCGGCGGCCGCGATGACCGAACCGCTGGCCACCGCGGTGCACGCCGTCGGCATGGCGTCCGGGCACGGCGGCCGGCTCGACGGATGCACGGTCGCCGTGCTGGGTGGCGGCACGATCGGGCAGTGCGTGCTGCTCGGGGCGCTCGACGCGGGCGCCGGTGCGGTGGCCGTCACCGACCCGGTCGCGGGCAAGCGGGCGCTGGCCACCCGGCTGGGCGCGGTGGCGGCCTTGGACGCGGCCGGCCCGGCGGTGGAAGCCGAACTCGCCGACGCTCTGGGGGGCCGGCCGGACGTGGTCTTCGACTGCGTGGCGACCGCGGGCTCGCTGGGCGCCGCGATCTCGCTGTCGGGTCGCGGTGGCAGCGTGGTCGTGGTGGGCGTGGGTCACGGGCCCTTGGAGGTCGCCATCGAGACCATCCAGGACCAGGAGATCCGTATCGCCGGCTCGGCCATGTACCTGCCGGACGACTTCACCGCGGCCGAGAGGCTCATCAGCGCCGGAGCGCCGGTCGACCGGCTCGTCACCTCGGTACGTCCGGTCGGCGACGCGCCGGACGCGCTGCGCGCGGCGGCCACCGGCGCCGAAGTGAAGATCCACCTGTCCGGGCCGGCCGCCGGATGACCAATGGAGGAGGAACCCGATGCGCGTAGCAACACCGGTGCTGTTCCAAGCACGTACCCCGCACCGCGTCGTCGAGCTGGACGTCGACGAACCCCGCGCGGGCGAGGTACGGGTACGGATGGCGGCCTCCGGGGTCTGCCACAGCTGCCTGTACGCGATGAACGGCCAGCACGCGGGGATCCCGATGCCGATCGTGCTGGGCGATGAGGGGGCAGGAGTGGTCGAATCGGTCGGCCCCGGCGTCACGTCGGTGGCCGAGGGCGACCATGTCATCGTTTCCTGGGCGCCCGGCTGTGACCGGTGCCGAACCTGCAGGCAGGGAGCGCCCGCCCTGTGCGCCGCCCAGCCGCCGCTGGGCCGGATGGCCGACGGCGCCACCCGGTTCCACATCGACGGCGCGGAGGTCTTCCATTACGGGCCGGCGACCAACGCGCCGCTGACCGTGCTGAACGAACGCGCCGTGGTCACCGTCGACCCGCGGATCCCGCTGGACCTGGCCGCGCTGATCGGGTGTGCCGGCGCCACCGGGGTGGGCGCGGTGCGCAACACCGCGCGTGTACGGGCCGGCGAGAGCATGGCGGTGGTCGGATGTGGCGGGGTCGGCATCAGCGCGCTGCACGCGGGCGCCCTGGCCGGCGCGTACCCGATCGTGGCCGTCGACGTGGTGCCCGCCAAGTTTCCCGCGCTCATGTCGCTCGGCGCCACGCATTGTGTGGACGCGACCGAGGACGACGCCGTCGCGCGCGTCCTTGAGATCACCGGCGGCGGGGCCGACTACGCGTTCGTCACCAGCAGTGCGCCGCCCGCGTTCCCGCTCGCGACGCGCGCTCTGGCCGCCCGGGGTACGTGCGTGCTGATCGCCGGGTATCCCGACGGTGCGACCCTCTCGTTCGACCCCGGACACCTGCTCAACGGGGAACGCCGGATCATCGCCTCCAAGTACGGCTCGTCGAATCCACCGGTCGACTTCCCCGATTTGGTCGGCCTCTATCTCGCCGGGAGGCTGCGCCTGGACGACCTGGTCTCCAGAAGGTGGCGGATCGATCAGGTGGACGAGGCCTACGACGCGCTTCGCTCCGGGACCGAGACCCGCGGCCTGATCGTCTTCGAGTGACCCGGACCGAGGAGGAAACGATGTACGCCGTGGTGGTATCCGCGCCGGACCGGCTCGACGTGGCCCAGGTGCCCGACCCGGCACCGGCACCCGACGGCGTGGTGATCGCCGTCCGTTCGTGCGGCATCTGCGGCACCGACCTCCACCTGGTCGGCGGCGACCTTGGAGTGGACCGGCTGCCGCTGATCCCCGGGCACGAGCCCTACGGCGAGGTGGTCGCCGTCGGCCATGAGGTCGGCGGGTACGCGGTGGGCGACCTCGTCGCCGTGGACCCCTCACTGCACTGCGGACGGTGCGACCCGTGCCGGCGGGGACAGGGCAACATGTGCCGGCGGTGGGGCGCGATCGGCGCCACCAGTCCGGGCGCGTGGGCGCAGTTCACCGCGGTGCCCGAGGCCAACCTGTACCGGCTGCCGGAACCGTTCCCGCTGGAGGCGGCCCCGCTGGCCGAGCCGGTGGCCTGCGCGGTTCGCGGCCTCCACAGGCTGAACCCCCGGCCCGACGAGCCCGCGATCGTCTTCGGGGGCGGCACGATGGGGCTCATTCTGGCGATCATGCTCGATCTGCGAGGCGTCGGACCGGTGACCGTGGTCGACGTCAACCCGGCCCGGCGCCGGCTGGCCGAACGGCTGACCGGGGCGCGCGCCTGCGATCCCGAGGAGGCCGCGCAGCTCCGCGCCCCGTGGGTGATCGAGGCGACCGGCAACCCGCGGGCCTTCGCGCAGGCGCTCGACTGTGTGGCACGCGCCGGCCATCTGCTGGTCTTCGGCGTCGCCTCGCCTCAGGCGACGGCCGCCGTGTCGCCGTACCGGATCTACGCCGACGAGCTGACCATCGTGGGGTCGATGGCCATCCTGAACAGCTTCCCGCCGGCCATCGACCTCGTCCGCCGGCACGCGGACCGGCTGGCGCCGCTGGTCACCGACCGGTTCGGGCTGGATCGGATCGACGACGCGCTGGCGTTGGTGCGGTCCGGGAGGACCGTCAAGACCGTGCTGACCCCGGATGCGGAGGCCCGGCCGTGACCGGCCGCACGATCCTGGTCACCGGAGCCCGCCGGGGCATCGGGGCGGCGCTCGCCGAGGGCCTGGCGGAGCCGGGTGTCACGCTGGTGCTGCACCACCTGTGCGCCGACCAGGAGATCGCCGAGGTGGCGCGGCGCTGCGAGGAGGCGGGCGCGAGGGTCAGGGTCGTCGAGGCCGACCTGGCCGACCCGTCCTCGGTACTGGCGCTGGCCGGTCAGGCCGGCGACGTGGACGTGCTGGTCAACAACGCGGCCCGGGCGTCGAACGTGTCGATCGAGGACCTGCCGCTGGCCGAATGGGAGGCGACCTTCGCGGTGAACGTGACCGCCGCGATGGTGCTGGCGCAGGCCTTGAGCGGAGGGATGCGCGAGCGGGGGTGGGGGCGGGTGGTCAACATCACCTCGGCCACGGTGCGGCTCGCCGGCCCGTCCGGACCGTCGTACGTCGCCAGCAAGGCGGCGCTGGTCGGGCTCACCCGGTCGCTGGCGCGAGCCTGGGGCCCGGACGGCATCACGGTCAACGCGATCTCGCCCGGCGCGATCAAGACGCAGAGCGAGTTCGAACTCGCCGACGGGCGCGCCCAGGCCGAACTGGACGCCGAGGTGATCGCCCGGCAGGCGCTACGCCGCCGGTTGGTACCGGAGGATCTGATCGCGGCGGCGCGATTCGTGGTCAGCGACGGCGCCGCCGGAGTCACCGGCCAGGTGATCGAGGTCGGCGCCGGCCTGGTCTACCGCTGACGCGGTCGGTCCCGGCCAGAGGGGCGGGCCGCTCAGCGGCGGCCCGCCCCTCTGGTCATCGCCTCACGCCGGAGGCGGATCTGCCATTGGTCGGTTGTTCGGAAGGCGGTGACCAGGATGGCCGGGGCCGCCGTTCACGTGATCGGCACCAGCGCGTCCTGGCCGGCGACCACGCGCCGCGTCAGCGGCGTGGAGCGGTGAGCAGGCTCGTCGCCGGCGCGGGCCCGGGTGTCGTCGACGGCGACGAAGCGCAGCTCGGACGTGTACCGGTTGCCCTGATCATCGGTCAGCCAGGTCTGCTCGGGAGTGGGCTGCATCTCGCTGATGGTGAGCCGGCCCTGCGGGTCGTCGCGCGACAGCCGGCGCACCGCCTTGGCGAAGATGTTCACGTACACGGGGCTGTGGAAGTCCACGTAGAACGGCCGGGGCTCGGTGGGCGACACCACGAACACGAAGCGCGGAAGTTCCCGCGCGGCGCGCCACTGGCCGGCCAGTACGAACCGCTTCGCCTCGTTCTTCTCGTCCGCGAACTCCATCGTCGCCGGGTCGAACCGCCAGGTCTCCCGCGCCACCGTCATCCGGTCGATCGTCACCCGCGGGAAGTGGTCGGCGTCCTCCGGCACGATCCGGAACATGTCGAGCACCAGCATGGTCAGGGCCTGCGAGAAGATGTCCACGAGATCGAACACGCCCCCGTCGGGCAGCACGGCGACGAGCCGGCCGTCGCGGTCGCTCACGACGACGTCCGCGCTCGGAATCGTGCGCGGGCGGCGGGGGTCGGCGCTGGAGTCCGCCAGCGCGACGCAGTAGTCCTGGTCCCGGACGAGCGAGTACCTCGTGCGGGCGGACAGCCGCGCACGGTGCTCCTTGGGCTGCAGCGGCATCAGACGCGGCCCAGGGTGATCGAGGTCGGTGAGCTCGATCAGCTCTTCGCGGTCGGGATGCTGGTTGACGAAGAGCGACGCGCCGAGCGTGTTGATGGCCAGGTGCAGCTCCCCGAGAGCGAGTTCGAACTCCCCCCGGTTCACCGCGTCCGCGTCGTCCGCCACGACCAGCACATCCGGGCAGGCGTACCGCGCTGTGGCCCACCCCCCGGCGGGCTCGCCGAAGGCCTCGCGGACCCGGTCGGCGATGTCCGCGCGGGTCAACCGCACGCGCCGCGCGCCGGGCGGCAGGCGCAGGATGTCCTCCCAGCACTTGGCGAACTCCCGCTTGAGGTCGGCCGCGTCGGCGACGGCGCCGCTGTGCAGCAGGGGGATGCACGCGAACCAGAAGGTGGCCAGGTCGAGGGGGGCCTCACCCCGGCCCTTGGTCTGCTCGGCGTAGACCTGGCGGGCGCGGGCCATGACCCGCTCCGCCAGGGCGGAGGTCAGCCAGGCTCCCCCGGTCAGCAGCAGGTCCAGCGGGCCCAGGGCGTCGAGCAACTCGGTGCCGACCCGGACCCGGGCCGCGCGCATGCTGTCGGAGTAGATCAGCGCCCGGCACGGAGCGCCGCCCCCGCCCTTCTGGCGCTGCGCGGCGACCTGGGTCAGCTCGGTGAACTCGGTTTCGAGCGCCTCAAGGGCGGCCACGAGGGCCTCGGGATCACCGGCCGCCTCACGGACCCGGTCCCGGCCGCGTTCGAGGACCCGCAGCTTGTCCAGTGCCCGATCCCGGACGCCGGGGTCGCCGATCTGGTCGAGGAGCTCACGCAGCCGGCGTTCCGGATAGGTGTCCGCGGGCACGTCGAGCCGCCAGACGATCCAGCGGCGTCTGACCAGCGTTTCGAGCACGCCGCGCACGTCGACGTGCTCGCCGAGTTCCCGCTGGATGGCGCGGGCGGGCCGGGTGCCGTCGCAGAGCCGGAGCACCTCCCGCTCAACCTGGCCGACCCGCACCGGGGGCAGGCCGGGAACGCTCACCTCGGTGGCGCCCATCCGCACGAACGGCATCCGCCGCGGCGCCAGCCATTCCCGGACCGCCTCGTCCTCGCTGACACAGCGTGCCAGCGCGTCGACCGCCCAGCTTGAGAAGTACACCCCCGACTCGGCGACCAGCCCCACCCCCGGCTCGACCGCCACGCCCCGTACGGACCGGTCCCACGTGCCCCAGCCCACCGGGCCGAAGAACCCGATCGTGTCGTTCTTCACGCAGAACCGCTGCCAGTAGTGCGCCACCAGTTCCTCGCGCTGCCGCGCCATGCTGGGCCGCTTGCCGGCCTCCGGCGTCCACCGCAGGAACGGGCCGATTCCCGATCGCAGGACCGTCCGGTTCTGCCACGCCACCGCCGACTGGAACAACGGCAGCCCGGCGATCTCCTGCAGCGTCCCCGAGACCGACAGCGCCGCGGCCCCGAACCGCTTCTCGAAGGCGTCCCACTGGGCCCCCGCGAGCTCCTCCCCCGCGCCGAACCCGTTGGCGGCGGCCGCCAGGCCCTCCGGTGCCAGGCGCAGCACCCCCGCTGCCGGAAAGCCCGGTCCCCGCACTGAGACCTGGGTCCACAACCGCCACTGGCCGACGTGCGGCGCCGATTCGTCCTTCATTTTCGGGCTCTCCGTTCAGTTGAGGCCGGCGTCGTCGCCCGCCTGGCCGTAGGCCAGGTCGGCGACGGCGGCGGCGAGGTCGGTGGGCGTGGGACAGGCGAAGACCAGCGCGACGGGGATCTCGACGTCGAGTGCGGCGCGCAGCCGCGCGATGATCTGGAAGGCGGTCATGGAGTCCCCGCCCTCCTCGTAGAAGTCGCTGTCGGGTCCGAGTCCCTCGTGGCGCATCGTTTCCCTGTACACGGCCACGACCAGCTCGGTCAGGTCGGCGGTGTACGTCCGGTCGTCGTTCGTCGTCGTCATGGGTTTCGCCCTTCCAAGGCCGGCGAGCTGAGATGGGTGGTGGTGGACGTCCTGTTCGGGAGGACGGCCGCGGGTCAGGCGCCCGCGCCGCCGTGGGCCGGAGCGTGCGCCACGAGGGCGGCCCGGTCGGTCTTGCCGCTGTGCGTGGTGGGGATGCTGTCGACGCGGTGGAACCGGCGCGGCATCAGGTGGGGCGGCAGGGTCTCGGCCAGGTGCGCCCGCAGCGCGGCGTCCGTGATCTCGGGCGGCACGCCTGTGACGTGGGCGACGAGGTGGACCCGGCCGCGCTCGTCCGCGGCGGAGGTGACCACCGCCCCGGTCACGGCCGGATGGCCGAGCAGGGCGCCTTCGACCTCGGCCGGCTCCACGCGGTAGCCCCGGATCTTGACCTGCCTGTCGTTGCGGCCGAGGAATTCCAGGATGCCGGTAGGTCCGCGCCGCGCCAGGTCACCGGTCCGGTACAGGCGCGCGCCGGGTGGGCCGTACGGGTCCGGGACGAACCGGTGGGCGGTCAGGGCCGGCCGGCCGCCGTAGCCGCGTGCCACGCCCGAGCCGCCGATGTGGATCTCGCCGACCGCGCCGTCGGGCACGGCGCGCATGCTCTGGTCGAGCAGGCGGACCGTCACCCCGTCGATCGGCGTGCCGATCAGGTCGGCCTCGGTGTCCGGCTGGTCGGGAACCTCGTAACAGGTCGAGGTGATCGTGCATTCGGTCGGCCCGTAGTGGTTGACCAGCCGGCCCGCGGCCAGCCGCCTGCCCCCGGCCGTCAGGAAGGGGCGCAGCGACTCTCCAGCGCAGAGGATCAGGTCGAGGCCGCGCAGCCGTGCGGCGACCTCCTCGTCCTGGGCCAGTGCGGTCAGCAGGGTCGGGGTGCTGCTCAAGATGGTGTTGGCGCCGTAGTCCCGCACCGCGTCGGCCAGGGCGACGGGTCGCAGCAGGGTGGATCGGGGCAGCAGGACCAGGCGGCCTCCCGCCGCCAGCGGCGCGAAGACGCCCCGGATCGAGGCGTCGTAGCCGAACGGCGCCAGCTGCAGCGCCACGGTGTGCGGGCCGAGCCCGCCGGCGGTGACGATGAACCGCAGGTAGGCGCCCAGCCCGCCGTACTCGATCATGACGGGGTTGGGGGTTCCCGTCGACCCCGAGGTGTGGCTGAGGTAGGCGAGGGAGCGCGGCGGGACGTGAGCCGGAAGCGCGCCCCCCGCCACGTCGCCGAGGCGGTCTATCAAGATGGTGGGGCCGCCGATGGGCAGAGTGAGCCGTCCCGCGAGCGCGGCGGTGGTGATCTGGAAACGGGCGTCCACGCCGCGGACCATCGCGTGCAGGCGCTGGACCGGCTGCCCGGGGTCGAGGGTGAGGAACGCTCCGCCGGCGCGCATCACGGCGGCCATCGCGATCACCGTGTGGACACCGTCCTCGGCGACGACGGCGCAGCGGCTCTCGGCGCCGACTCCGGCGGCGGCCAGCACCCGGGCCAGGTGATCGATCCGGTCGGTGAGGTCCCGGTAGCCGATGACGGCCTGCGGCGTCACGATCGCGGGTGCGTGCGGTTCACGGGCGGCGTGACCGCGAATGTCGTCGACGATGGTTCCCTGGGTGGCCTGGTGCGCCGAAAGGACCCTTTTCATGCCGCCGAACGTAAGGCGGCAATCGCGATTAACGCAATCACCCCATGGCGGGAAATGGCGTCCACCGCATTCCTGTGCGGCGCGTTTTTCGAGGTCATCCACTGTCGTACGCATTCGCTGGACAGAAGTGCCCTTGGGCCGGGTGGTTGGAACCGCCCAGGTGGCAGGAGGGGTACGGACTGACAGGCTGGCGAATGCGCGATATGAGAAGCCGCCCTGTGGAGATGATGGGTAGGGCCCGATGACGAATGTCAAGTACGCGGATGAAGTGCGAATCCTTCGTATCTGGCGAGACGTGTTCGCCACGGATGCGATCGCGGGAGACAGCGAATTCGGCACGCTGGGCGGCGACGACGAGACCGCCTCGCAGATTACAAAGGCGATCGCCGCGGAGTTCGGCGTCGCCATTTCACCGGAAGCCGTTCATGAGAACCCCACGGCACGGCTGCTGAGCGCCCATGTGGGTGAGCTGGCCGCGGCGCGTGTCCTCCGTACGTCACCTCCCGCGGCCGACGGCTCCCGGGGGGCGGTCCGGCGCGTGAACCGCACCGCCGGCGGGCAGGGGCCCCGGCCGCTGCCTCGGGAGGGCCGGGTCCCGCTGTCGTCCGCCCAGCAGCGCCTGTGGTTCCTGGACCAGTTGGAGCCCGGCGGCAACGAGTATCTGATCCGGGTCGCCCTGCGGCTGACCGGACCCGTCGACGTGGCGGCGCTCGAACAGGCGCTGACGCACCTGGTGGTCCGGCACGAAGCGCTGCGCACCCGGTTCGCCGCCGACGACACGGGCCAGCCCTACCAGATCATCGACCCCCCCGCACCGGTCACGATCACCCTCACCGACCTGACCGGCCACGACCAGAACACCATCACCGGCCACGTTAACGCCGCCGCCGCCACCCCGTTCGACCTGGCCACCGGACCACTGCTGCGCACCACACTCCTGCGCACCACACCCGACCAGTCCATCCTGGTGATCTGCCTGCACCACATCATCTTCGACGGCTGGTCCGAAGCCATCCTCGCCCGCGAACTACGCGACCTCTACACCGCAGCCACCACC
>NZ_JBICTU010000027.1:0-116823 GCF_043197795.1 Sphaerisporangium sp. NPDC049003 | reverse complement strand
ATCGGTTAACTCGATCGGTACCGCAGACGGACCTGGATGCCTCATACACATCAGAATAAGAAATTATCCGACAGATTTCAGGTGCACGACACTAGTTGAGCCAGGGTGGTCCGAACAAGGTGTGCACTTCGATCCTGGGGAGGGTGCCTCCGGTGCGGCGGGTCCCGCCGCACCGGACGCTGAAAGCGGCCGGAGGCGGGCCCAGCCCGTCACCCTCTCCGTCCCCCAGCCCGTCGCCGACGGTCTCGCCCTCACCCTCGCCCTACGGACAGGGCTGCACGGCGGCGTACAAGGTGACCAACTCCTGGCCCGGCGGCTTCCAGGGCGAAGTGACCGTCACCGCGAACCGGGCGATCCGTAGCGGCCTAGCGGTAGCCGACGGCGGTGATGTTGGCCTGCACGGCGTTCTCGGTGGCGTCGGACGGGTAGCCAGAGACCATGGCTCCTTCGTAGAACGTCCCCGCGCTCTGGTTCCTGTTGTCGATGCAGCAGTCACCGCCGCTTCCCAGGATGATGGCCCCCTGCTTCTTCATGGGGCTGTATCCGCTCGGAAGCCCGCCGTCCCACAACGTGGTCATGCCGCCGGACTGGGCGTTGCCGCCCTTGATCGCGAATCGCGACGTCCCGTTGTTCTTCAGCATCGCCGTGACGAACTTGCTCGTGAAGGCCCTCTGGTTCGGGTTCCACGACTGGCTTCCGCCCGGGTAGAGCCCCCATTCGAGGTCGGCCTGGACCCACGGGCCGGATCCGGAGCACCCGCCGAACCAGCAGCTCGTGCCGAAGTAGATCGCGTCCATGGCGCCCGCACCGTCTGCTCTCCTGGTGGTCTCGCTGTTGCCGTAGTCGAAGCAGCAGCCGCTGTTGACGTGCGTGCCGCTGGTCACCATGTACATCCCTTCGGGCGAGGCGCCGGTCGGCACGCCCGTCAGGTGGCCGTCCCTCCAGTAGCTGTTGCCCGGGTTGATGTACAGCGAGTAGGCCTTGCTGCCCCCCACCGTCAGCGTTTCCGTGGTCGCGCTCGCGGGGCTCGCGGCGCCACCGACTCCACCGGACCCTTGGTAGGCCAGGTTGTTGCCACGGCCGGATTGGTCGTAGATGACGGTGGTGACACAGGACGTGCCGGCGCAGAAGGAGTCCTGGGCCGCGGCGTTGGCGGAGCCGCCCGCGCTCAGCACCCCGATGTTCCTGGTCGTGTTGTCGGACGAGCGCCTGACCTGGTAGAGGTTGCCGTTGTAGGAACCGTAGAGCGCCCGCACCGTGCTGTGCGCGGCGATACACGGCGTGCCACCCGAAGCGTAGATGTCACACGGCAGCGACCCGCCGCCCGGAGACGATGAGGGCGAGGAGCTCGGAGACGTGCTGGGCGAAGGGCTGGGCGAGGTGGTCACGCCGCCGGTGCAACTGGTGCCGTTCAGGGCGAAGCTCCCTGGCACCGGGTTGCTGCCGTTCCATGTGCCGTTGAAGCCGAAGGCCGTGCTCGCCCCGGTGGCCAGCGTCCCGTTGTAGGTGACGTTGGTGACCGTGACCTGGGCCCCTGACTGGGTCACCGAGCCGTTCCACAGCTGGGTGACCGTCTGTCCGGCAGCGAACGACCACGTCAGCCGCCACCCGCTGACCGGGTCACCGAGATTGGTGATGTTCACGTTCGCACCGAAACCACCCTGCCATTGACTGCTCACCGTGTACTCGACGCGGCATCCGGCCGCGGCATTGGCGGCGGTCGTGGCCAGCGGGCCGGCCGCGCCGACCGCGGCCACCAGTGCGGCGGCCACGGCGGAGAGCCAGAGCCGGACGCGGGGGATCTTCATGAGTACTCCCGGGTTGTCCTACGAAGTGCCGAGTGCCCGTTAGCGCTAACACTGTCGCGCGGCCGACATGATGGACGCCTTCGCGGAGGCCGCACGGCCGCCCCCGCGAAGGTGCGTGTGAGGGGTCAGGTGCGGGTCCAGCGCTGGTTCGCTCCACCGTTGCAGGACCAGATGATGAGTTTGGTGCCGTTGGCCGTGGCGTTGTCGGGCACGTCCAGGCACTTGTTCGCGCCGACGGCGGTGATGGTGCCATCGGTGTTGAACCGCCACTGCTGGTTGTTCTGCCCGTTGCAGTCCCAGATGATCACGTTCGTACCGTCGGCGGTGCCCCGGTTGTACACATCCAGGCACTTGTTGCCGTAGACCCGCAGCTCACCGGAGGCGTTCGGCGTCCACTGCTGGTTGGCCTGGCCGTTGCAGTCCCAGATCTGCGCCTGCGTACCGTTGGCCTGAGAGGAACCCGTGACGTCCAGGCACCTGCCCGAGCCCGCGCCCTTGATCGCGCCTGTACCCGGAGCAGTCGGCGTCGGGCTGGGGCTGGGGGTTCCTCCTCCGCTCACGATGTACATGGCCGCCCCATGCCCTGGTACCGACGCGCTGATCGTCGCGGAGGAGGAGGTCGTCGTGTGCGCCCACAGGTCGCGCACCGAATAGGAGGACGCGGACCCCAGCCCCAGGGCGGAGGCGGTGGTGGAGACCGTCGCGGTCGAAGTGCTCCGGTTGAGCAGCACGACCGCGGCCGAGCCGTTGGACATCGGCTTGCGCCAGACCTCCAGGTTCCCGTTGTCGCTGATCTTGTAGCCCTGCCTGCCTCCCCAGTCCTGGTTGACCGCGATGACCTCGGTGTTGGTGAGGATCGTGCGGGTGTCGGCGCTCATCGTGCGGATGTCGTTTCCGGCGATGAGCGGCGCGTTCAGCAGCGACCACAGGCTGAAGTGCGCCCTGCCCTCGGTCCCCGTCACAGAGCCGACGCCGACCTCCAGCATGTCGGGGTCGTTCCAGCCGCCCGGACCCGAATACCCGTCGAGCCCGACCTGCTGATCCAGGATGCCCATGATCGAGTTCCAGTTCGACCCGATGTCACCCGTGTTGCGCCAGGAGTTGCCCACGGGCATACCCCAGGTCCACACGCTCTCCTGCCCCCAGTTGCACAGGCTGTACACGATAGGACGTCCGGTCGCGGCCAGCGCGTCCCGCATGGCCGAGTACCGCTGCTGCCCGTTCTTCCCCTGGTGGTCGCCGCAGTTGTCGTACTTGAGGTAGTCGATCCCCCAGGACGCCCAAAGGGCCGCGTCCCTCCGCTCGTTACCAAGGCTCGCCGGGTAGCCCGCGCAGGTGGTGGTCCCGGCCGACGAGTAGATGCCGAGCTTCAACCCCTTGGAGTGGACGTAGTCTGCGACGGCCTTGATGCCGCTCGGGAACTTCTGCGGGTCGGCGACCAGGTCCCCACTGGAATTCCGGCTCTTGGTGGACCAGCAGTCGTCGATGTTGACGTAGGTGTAGCCCGCCGCCGCCATGCCGCTGGAGACCATGGCGTCCGCGCTCTGCCGGACCAGACCGTCGTTGACGTTGCAGCCGAAGCTGTTCCAGTCGTTCCAGCCCATCTGGGGCGTGCGGGCCAGACCGTTGTCCAGAGCGGCGACCGGCGACGTCTCACCGGCGATCGCGACCATGGACCCCGCGGCCAGTACGGCTGCCAGTGCCATTCCTAGGATTCTGCGCATCTGATTCCTCTAGCTACTAGGTGTCACAGAGATACACGGAGGTGAATGCCGGGCTGAGCGGGTGAAGTCGGCTCCGTCGATGTGCTGTCGGGAAGCGGGCCTGCCGGCCCGGAACGACGCCCCAGACCCCCCACATAGCCACGTCCACCGTTCATGTCGTACTCCACCCGTGGTCTCCGGGGGTCGCGCGGCCGGCCAGGGGGATGGATGAATTGTTAGCGCTAACATTAAATTGATGGATCGAACGCTCCCCTCCGCGTGGGCCGGGCCGAGTGGTTGTGTGGCGGAGCAAATACGAAGCAACGAGAACCGTCAAGTCTCCTGCTCCCCTCCGCCCGATTCTTCAGCCTGCCGAAGTGGCCCCATCGGCCCCGATGAGGCAATATCGCCATCGCCGGTCGATGAATGTTTCATCACGAACAGACCCTGTCAGGAGTGCGCCCCGACCCTGGTAAGAGCAAACGAGCGTGCCTTCGACACACAAGGCACGGCAGGGACGGAAAGACCGTCCCTTGACAAGGCAGTGGAGCGTCGTATTTGCTCCGCTGCACACCACCTCCAATCAGTCGACGAAGAGAGGTAAACGCCGAGACTACTGATTGTTAGCGCTCACATCAGTTGAGGGAGACCGAGTCTCACAGCGGGATTCGGCGACCACTCCGAGGCTCGGTTGCCGGCGGTGACGGCCCCAGGCACGCCACCGGCCTGCGGCCACGTCCCCGCCGTCCGTGCCGCCACCCGCGGCGGACCTCCCAGGGCCGCTCGCACTACTCGGATGTGTTCGCTCATCGCGATCTATCCAATCCAGCCCCATGACCAAATGGAGGGACCCATGAGCCGGGGAAGAGACAACCGGGCACGCGTGACCGCGCTTGTCGTGGCCGCACTGCTGGCGGCCGTGATGTCCCTGGTCGGCGTGCCGTCCTCACAGGCGGCCGTAGGGATCACGATCAACGGCGGTTCCGCCGGCCGGACGTTCGATGGTGTGGGCGCCATCAGCGGTGGCGGGGGCAACAGCCGCCTGCTGATCGACTACCCCGAGCCGCAGCGGGCTCAGATCCTCGATTATCTGTTCAAGCCGGGGTACGGCGCGGCGATGCAGATCCTCAAGGTGGAGATCGGCGGGGACACGAACTCCACGAGCGGTGCCGAGCCGAGCCACCGGCACACCTCCGGTGACCTCGACTGCAACCGGGGTTACGAGTGGTGGCTGATGGAGCAGGCCAAGGCGCGCAACCCCGGCATCAAGCTGGTGGGTCTGTCCTGGGGTGCGCCGGGATGGCTGGGCAACGGCAACTTCTGGTCGCAGGACACCATCAACTACCTGGTCGACTGGCTGAGCTGCGCCAAGAACAGCCACGGGCTGACCATCGACTACCTGGGCGGGTGGAACGAGAAAGGCCGCGATCTCAACTGGTACGTCAACCTGAACACGGCGCTGGACTCCCGCGGGTTCGGCAACGTGAAGATCGTCGCCTCGGACGACTGGGGCTTCGGCGTGGCCGACGACGCGGCGAACAACACCGCCTTCCGGAACGCCGTCGACGTCTTCGGCGGCCACTACGTGTGCGGCTACCGCGGCGCCCAGTCGCAGTGCCCAAGCTCGACGACCGCCATCAACTCCGGCAAGACATTGTGGGCGAGCGAGAACGGCTCTGACGACTACAACGACGGCGGCAAGGCGCTCGCGAGGGGCATCAACCGGGACTACATCGACGGCAAGATGACCGCCTACATCAACTGGCCGGTCATCGCGGCGATCACCCCGAACCTCCCGTTCGCCACGATGGGTGTGGCCGTCGCGCCGCAGCCGTGGTCGGGGTACTACTCCATCGGCAAGAACGCCTGGGTGATGGCTCACACCTCCCAGTTCACCGCGCCGGGCTGGAAGTACCTGGACACCTCTTCCGGCTACATCGGCGGCAACCGCAACAACGGCAGCTATGTGTCGCTGAAGTCCCCCACCACCTCGGACTACAGCACGATCATCGAGACGATGGACGCCACCGTCGCCCAGACGCTGAACTTCTCCACCACCGGCGGCCTGTCCACCGGGCAGGTGCACGTCTGGGCGAGCAACGTCAACTCCGGCAACTTCTCCGACTACCTGGTCCACACCGCCGACCTCACCCCCTCGGGTGGCGCGTTCTCGCTGACGGTCCAGCCTGGCTACGTGTACTCGATCACCACCACCACCGGCCAGGGCAAGGGCACCGCCACCAGCCCCGCCCGCGGCTCGCTCGCACTGCCGTACTCCGACAACTTCGACTCCTACGCCGTGGGCCGGGAGGCGAAGTACCTCATGGACCAGCAGGGCTCCTTCGAGGTCGTCGCCTGCGGCGGCGGGCGGACCGGCCGGTGCGTACGCCAGATGGCCCCGCGTCAGCCGATCCTGTGGACCGGTGGCTCCGATCCTTACGCACTCCTCGGCGACCTGAGCTGGAACACCTACACGGTCTCCACCGATGTGCTGCTGGAGCAGAGCGGCTATGTCCAGTTGGTCGGCCGGGCAGGCACCCAGCGCAGCTTCGGCCCTGCCGGGCTGAACGCCTACTATCTGCGGGTCACCGAAACCGGCGCCTGGCAGATCCAGCGCAACACCACCGATGCCGCCCTCACGACACTGCGCAGCGGCACGGTCGCCGCGCTCGGCACCGGCCGCTGGCACACCCTCGCGCTCGGGTTCTCCGGCGGCACCATCACGGCCTCGATCGACGGAACCCAGGTCGGCTCGGTCACCGACGGCTCCTACGGCGCGGGCCAGGTCGGCGTCGGCACCGGCACGACCGAGACCGCCCAGTTCGACAACCTCACGATCATCCCAGGCCAGGGTGGCGGCACCGGCGGCGTGCTACGCGGGCAGGCCTCCAGCCGCTGCGTCGACGTGCCCAACCAGTCGCAGACCAACGGCACCCAGGTGGCCCTGTGGGACTGCAACGGCGGCGCCAACCAGCAGTGGAACCTCACCTCCGCCAAACAGCTCCAGGTGTACGGCGGCAAGTGCCTGGACGCCGAGGGCGGCGGCACCAGCCCCGGCACCAGGGCCGTCATCTGGGACTGCGACAACGGGGCCAACCAGCAATGGAACCTCAACGCCGACGGCACGGTGACCAACGTCCAGTCGGGCCTGTGCCTCGACGCCAACGGCGCCGGCACCGCCAACGGCACCCCCATCGTCCTGTGGACCTGCAATGGCGGGACAAACCAGAAGTGGTCCCGTAGTTGACATTACGCACACCTTTCGCGGGGGTGGCCATGCCGCCTCCGCGAAGGTTCAGCGCATTTCACTTCCTTGCTCCGCCGCACCATCACCTCCAGCCAGCCAGAAGAGAGGAGCACTCCACACCGCACAGAATGTTATCGCTAACAGATCGTGGGTTCCACCTCTGACGTAGGAGAACCAAAGAGTCCAATATCCAGACATGCCGAAATCCAAAGCTCAAATGGAGTTGCGTAATGATGAGGCACAGATCCACCTTTGGAGCAATCGCGCTCGCGGCACTCCTCGTTCTGGCCACAGGTCGTGCGGCAATGAGCAGCGACCTTGGCGCACCCACGGCGTCCACGGGGGCAGGCGCCCTTGCGGCGACCGCCGGATGCGGCAAGACCCCGACGCTGAGGAGCGGTACGCAGTCGATTCAGACCAGCGGTAAGAACCGCTCTTTCATCCTGAGGATTCCGGACAACTACAACAACAACACCCCCTACCGGCTGATCTTCGGGTTCCACTGGCTGGGCGGCACCGCCACCGAGGTCGACTCGGGCGGGACCAGCGGGTACCCCTGGTCCTTCTACGGACTGCGACAACTTTCGAACAACGGTGCGATTTTCGTCGCGCCCCAGGGCTTCAACAACGGCTGGGCCAACGCCAACGGCGAGGACGTCGTGTTCGTCGACGACATGATCAAGCGGATCGAGACAGACCTCTGTGTCGACACCTCGCAGCGCTTCGCCACGGGTTTCAGCTACGGCGGCGGTATGAGCTACTCGCTCGCGTGCTCGCGGGCGACGGTCTTCCGTGCGGTCGCGGTCTTCTCCGGCGCGCAGCTCAGCGGATGCGGCGGCGGCACTCAGCCCATCGCGTACATGGGGCTGCACGGCATCGGGGACACCGTGCTCAACATCTCTCAGGGACGGTCGCTGCGTGACACGTTCGTCCGGAACAACGGCTGCACCCCGCAGAACCCGCCGGAGCCGAGTACGGGCAGCCGGACGCACATCGTCACCGCCTACTCGGGGTGCCGGTCTGGATACCCGGTGGTCTGGGCCGCGTTCGACAACGGTCACATGCCCGGTCCCGTGGACGGGACCTACACGGAGAGCGGCATAACGACCTGGACCAAGGGAGAGGTGTGGAAGTTCTTCTCTCAGTTCGGGAGCACCCCCTCCCCCAGCCCGACGCCCACCCCCACGCCGACGCCGACGCCCGTACCCGGTGGATGCGCGGCCACGATCGAGACGGTGAACTCCTGGTCCGGCGGCTTCCAGTCCACCGTCACCGTCCGCGCCGGCAACAGCGCCATCAGTGGCTGGACGGTCGACTGGACCTGGCCCGGCGGGCAGACGATCAGCAGCCTGTGGAACGGCGTCCGCTCCGGCTCCGGAGCCAACGTGACCGTCCGCAACGAGTCCTACAACGGCTCGATCGCGACCAACGGCACCACCACGTTCGGATTCACCGCCAACGGCACGGCGGCCACTCCCGCCCTTTCCTGCAGCGCCTCCTGACCCGATGACGGCGCGCGACGCGCCGGACTCGCGGCCGCGGCACCCTCGTCACGAGCCGGGGTGCCGCGGGACGTACGCGGTGCCAGGAGGCTGTACGGGATGGGCGAGCGTGGTCCCGAGGCCGGGCCACCGACAAGGCGACCGGGGTGAGACCGGCGAGGGCGTGCTGCCGACTGCTGCGCTGAGCGCGGGACCGCACTTCGGGGCCTTGTGTGCGTAGTACGTCACCGAGCCGCTACGGCCGGGAAACGGGGAGGAAACAGCCTGGCATTGTCATGAAGGGGACTCACCGGCTCGCGGTGAGGCGCACCTAGGGTTCCGCCCTCCCGCCCCGGGAGGGGCTGGTCCAAGAGGTGCAGGCGGCCTAGGCCGTTCCACGGCGGGACAAAAACCCGGGAGACAGTCATGTCGGCTGCCTCCTGAGTGAGGCGTTCTCAAAAGGGAGTGCCGTGGGTCACCTTCACGACAATTACGGACCCGAGGCACGCTACGCCGTCGAACGCGAGGCCGGGCTTCCCACGACCATGCACCAGCGTGAGATCGAGCGCGGTCTTGAGTACGGCCTGCCGGGCGCGGACTCGATCGTCGACCGGACCATCCCGACCTTCTCGCGGGGAGAGCTCCCCCACTTCGCCGGGATCAACACCTTCCTCAAGGCCCCGTACGTCGAGGACGTGCGGCGCTGCGGCGAGTACGACGTGGCGGTGCTCGGCGCCCCGTTCGACGGCGGCACCACCTACCGCTCCGGGACGCGGTTCGGCCCGCAGGGCATCCGCAAGATCTCGGCGCTGTACGGGCCGTACAGCTTCGAGCTGGGCGTGGACCTGCGGGAGTCGATCACGATCGCCGACCTCGGGGACGTCTTCACCATCCCGGCGAACATCGAGAAGACGTTCGACCAGATCAGCAAGGCGGTGTCGCACGTCTACGCCAGCGGGGCCTTCCCGGTGGTGCTGGGTGGCGACCATTCGATCGGCTATCCGACCGTACGCGGCATCGCTGAGCACGTTTCCGGAAATGTCGGCATCATTCACTTCGATCGGCATGTCGACACGCAGGAGACCGACCTCGACGAGCGGATGCACACCACGCCGTGGTTCCACGCGACCGACATCCCCAACGTGCCGGCGAAGAACCTCGTGCAGATCGGCATCGGCGGCTGGCAGGCGCCCCGTCCAGGGGTGAAGGTCGGCAGGGATCGCGGCACGACCATCATGACGGTCACCGACTGCGTCGAGATGGGCATCGAGGCCGCCGCGGAGCGCGCCCTTGAGGTCGCCTGGGACGGCGCGGAGGCCGTCTGGCTGTCGTTCGACGTCGACTGCCTGGACGCTGCGTTCGTGCCCGGCACGGGCTGGCCCGAGCCCGGCGGCTTCCTCCCCCGCGAGGTCCTGAAGTTCATCCAGCTCATCGCCGACGCCCGGCCGCTCGCCGGCATCGAGGTCGTCGAGTGCGCCCCGCCGTACGACAACGCCGAGATCACCGCGCTCATCGCGACCCGCGTCATCTGCGACACCCTCGGGTGCCTCGTCCGCGCCGGCCACCTCCCGAAGCGCACCGCGCCGCCCACGAAGCCCGAGGGGGGAGCCGCATGAGACACAGCCGCGTGATACTCAGCCGCACGACACTCAGCCGCCTCGTCCTGCCCGCCGCCGTCCTGCTCGTCCTGAGCACCGCCTGCGCCTCCGAGGAGACCGCCACGCCTACGGCCCGTGCGTAGGAAGTGCGGGACCGCGATCGGTTGGCGACCGTCGGGGCCGAACCCGGCGGCATCGGGGAACTTCCTCAAGGACTCGGGCAGCGCGGTCAACTGATTGCCGCGCAGGAACAGGCGGGTGAGGTCGGTGAGGTTCCCCAGGGACTCTGGCAGCGCGGTCAACTGATTGCCGCTCAGGCCGAGCCCTTCGAGGGCGGTGCACTGGGCGAGTGGCTCGGGCACCGTGCTCAGCCGGAGACCGGACAGGTCGAGGTAGGTCCATCCGTCCTCCAACCACTTGGTGATCCGCGTGACGGCGATCGCCTGGCCTGCCTCGGACTCCATCACGATCTCTCTTCTCCTTGTCGCTCACGCGCCTGGGCCGTACCGGTCTTCGTCCGCTTCGCCCCTTCGGGCACGAGGGTCGCCGATGATGCTAGAGATCGGTACTGGAGAACGACTTGTAAGTCATGAGACAGGACAGTCGGTCACAACGACCTGTCACACCAGCGGGTCACAGCAGGAACAGGATGCGGCCGGTCGGTTCGGGAATGCGCCGGATGATCAGGATGGGGGCTGCCGCCGATAGGACCATCAGGTCAAGTTGGCGTAGGGCATGCGGGCGGTGACGGTGGTCTCCCAGGTGGTGGGGCCGCGTCCGGTGGTGATGGTTTCGTAGAAGGACTGCTGGGTGAGCGCGTGGGCGAAGGCTTCGCCGCCGGTCTGTCTGGGGAGCGGGGCGGGATGATCTCGGGGGCGGTGTAGGAGCGGGACGTGGCCGGGCGGGGTGATGGGCTCGGCGGGGTGCGGTGCCGAGCACCGCGGGCACCGGCCGCGCGTGTAGGTTCGGCTTGGCAAGGATCTCGATATCGAAGGGATGATCGCAATGGCGACGACACGTACCGCGACGACCCAGTGGAAGGGCGCGCTGCTCGACGGCTCGGGCACGGTCTCGCTCGACACCTCGGGGGTCGGGACGTTCGACGTCTCGTGGCCCTCGCGCGCCGAGCAGGCCAACGGCAAGACGAGCCCCGAGGAGCTCATCGCTGCGGCCCACTCCTCATGCTTCTCGATGGCCCTCTCGCACGGGCTCGCCCAGGCGGGCACGCCGCCGCAGCAGGTCGAGACGAAGGCCGACGTGACCTTCCAGCCGGGCGAGGGCATCACGGGCATCGTCCTGTCCGTACGGGCGCAGGTGGCCGGCATCTCCGCGGAGGACTTCCAGACCGCCGCCGAGACCGCCAAGGCCAACTGCCCGGTCAGCAAGGCTCTGTCGGGCACCACGATCACGCTGAACGCCGAGCTGATCGGCTGACGAGCCGTCCCGGCCCCCGTGTGCTACGTCACACGGGGGCCGTTTTGTGTTCACGACGCCTGACTTACCCGGTTTACTCGTTGTTTGCGTGTTATATACTAATTTATCGGTTTCGTGTAGCTTATTGCCCCGCTGCCGGGTGCGAGGCGGGGTCTATGCGATCAGTACCCCTAGCGTGCCGAAAGATCTGGTAAATCAGACCGGCGGCCCTAATATCGACAGTAGAGCCGGGACGTAAGCATCCAGGGACGCGGCAACGGAGCCCTGACCAGAGAGGAGCTGACGGGGCACCGGGTCACGACAGGAGACACGACGCGATCAAGCTGCAACCGCTGACCGTTCCCACGACCACAATGAGGCTACATGCGTGAGGTCTGGCCTGGAGAGCCGTATCCCTTGGGCGCCACCTGGGATGGAGCCGGTACGAGCTTCGCAATCTTCTCCGAGGTCGCCGAGCGGGTCGAGCTCTGCCTTTTCGACGACTCAGGCGACGAGGCCCGCATCGATCTCCCCGAGGTCGACGGTTTCGTCTGGCACGGCTACCTCCCCGGCGTCATGCCCGGCCAGCGGTACGGCTACCGCGTGCACGGGCCGTACGACCCCGCCAGGGGCCACCACTGCGACCCCGGCAAGCTGCTGCTCGACCCCTACGCCAAGGCGGTCGAGGGGGACGTGCGCTGGGACCGGTCGCTGTTCTCCTACCAGTTCACCGACCCCGGGCAGCGCAACACCGACGACAGCGCGCCGCACATGCCGAAGAACGTGGTGGTCAACCCGTTCTTCGACTGGGGCAACGACCGCCCGCCCCGCACGCCGTACCACGAGACCGTGATCTACGAGGCGCACGTGCGCGGGCTCACCATGTGCCACCCGGACGTGCCGGAGGAGCAGCGCGGCACCTACGCGGGGCTCGCGCACCCTTCGGTGATCGAGCACCTGCTCAGCCTGGGCGTCACGGCGGTGGAGCTCATGCCGGTGCACCAGTTCGTGCCCGAGCACGCGATGGTCGCCCGTGGGCTCACCAACTACTGGGGCTACAACACGATCTCCTTCCTGGCCCCGCACAACGCCTATTCGAGCGCGGGACAGCGCGGCGGGCAGGTGCCGGAGTTCAAGTCGATGGTCAAGAGCCTTCACGCGGCGGGCATCGAGGTCATCCTCGACGTGGTCTACAACCACACCGCCGAGGGCGACCACATGGGGCCCATGCTGGCCTACCGGGGCATCGACAACGCGTCCTACTACCGGCTGCTCGACACCGACCGCCGCCTCATGCTCGACTACACCGGCTGCGGCAACTCCCTGAACGTCCGTTCGCCCCACGCGCTCCAGCTCATCATGGACTCGCTGCGCTACTGGGTCATGGAGATGCACGTCGACGGGTTCCGGTTCGACCTGGCCGCCGCCCTCGCGCGTGAGCTGCACGACGTCGACCGGCTCTCCTCGTTCTTCGACCTGATCCAGCAGGACCCGGTGATCTCGCAGGTCAAGCTGATCGCCGAGCCCTGGGACGTCGGCCCCGGCGGCTACCAGGTGGGCAACTTCCCGCCGTTGTGGACCGAGTGGAACGGCAAGTACCGTGACAGCGTCCGCGACTTCTGGAAGGGCAGCCCATCGGTGCTGCCCGAGTTCGCCTCCCGCCTGACGGGCTCCTCCGACCTGTACGCCACCAGCGGGCGCCGGCCGGTCGCATCGATCAACTTCGTCACCTGCCACGACGGTTTCACGCTGACCGACCTCGTCTCGTACGACCACAAGCACAACGAGGCGAACGCCGAGAACAACCGCGACGGCACCGACGACAACCGCTCGTGGAACTGCGGCGCCGAGGGGCCGGTCGAGGACCCGGCGATCGTGACGCTGCGCCGCCGGCAGCGTCGCAACTTCCTGACCACCCTGTTCGTGTCCCAGGGCGTGCCGATGCTGCTCCACGGCGACGAGCTGGGCCGTACGCAGCACGGCAACAACAACGCCTACTGCCAGGACAACGAGATCTCCTGGGTCGACTGGTCACTGGTCCGGTCCGAGTCCGACCTGCTCGGCTTCGTCCGCGGCCTGTCCAGGTTCCGCAGGAAGCACCCGGTCTTCCGGCGCCGCCGCTTCTTCCTCGGGCGCATGCTGGAGGGCGACGTCCGCGACATCGTGTGGCTCACGCCGTCCGGCAAGGAGATGACCTCGGGCGACTGGCACAGCGGCTTCGGCAAGGCGATGGCCGTGTTCCTCAACGGCGAGGCGATCAGCGAGCCCGGCCCCCGAGGGCAGCGCATCAGCGACGACTCGTTCCTGCTGCTGGTGAACGGCCACCACGAGAACATCACCTTCACCCTGCCGGGTCACGAGTTCGGCCCGGGCTGGCAGCCCGTCCTCGACACCAACGACGAGGGCCCCTACGACTACCGTCCCCCCGCCGAGACCCTGGAACCCGGCAAACCCGTCACCGTCACCAACCGCTCCATGCAGATCCTCCGCTCAACAGCACGAGGCTGACGGCTCGTACGAACCCTCACAGACCCGCAAACGCCCACCCGTCACCCATCCGGGTGGGCCCCCTGCCCACCAACCCATACACCCCCAAACGGGGCCTTCACGTGCTCGGCGGCGGTGCGGGGGAGATCATCGCGCGCAGGTGTTCACGAGCCTGCCGTATCTCCGGGGCGGCATTCGTTCGCGACATATTGAGGATCTCGCTCACGCGGTTGTTCACTCTTCCCGAGGTGACGCCCAGAAGTGCTCGGGCCAATTTGTGCATCCGATCGGCGGCCAGGAAAGCTCAGACGCGCGCATGGCCGTTTGGACTTGTCAGCCAGATACTGCACCCGGAACAGCGACGAGCATTGCCCGAACGCCTCGACTGCCTCGCCCAGCAACGTCCCGACTTCCTTGTACATATCCTTCGAGGCATTTGACCTGCATTCGGAAGAAACGGGAAACGCGCCCAGGAGAACACCCTAGGCGGATAGCGAATCTACGAATCGATTGATATCCGAGACGAGCTTCTTCCAACTCGATAGTTGGGCGACAGGCCCTTGTAAGTCCAGACGCTCTAGAAGTTGCCTCCTGTGTTGCGGGAAGCGGGTCGCTGCGGTCTGGCGTTTTCTTCCTCTGACGCTGGCGGCCTTCATCAAGCAGTCACGAAGCAGTCCCTTTGGGTCGGCGATTCCCTCGACCTCACGAATCTTGGGCAGTCCAAGATTCTCTCGACCATTGGGATTTCCGGCGACCTTACGTATTTCAGATTCATCAAGCAGGAGCCACGCTTCAGTCATTCTGATCGGAATGACCGGTATCAACTCACAGGGCACCCCAGACGAGAGGACTGCGCTTTGGACCTCGCTGAGCCTGGCCTGCCAACCAGCATTGTCCGCATCCCGATGTATAACTGCCAAATCGAATGGTTTGCCCGTCAGTTGAGCACCTGCTATTAGCTTAGACTCTACATCCTTCCGAACCTTCTTCAGAGCATCGAAGTCCGGTTTGCTCAGCCTCAAACTCTGGCCGCGTTCCGCGAACAGGAATTCTACGATGTCAGATAGCGGGAGGTCGGAAGTTCCTTCCGCTATAAAGAGTCCAGACAATGGCTTGCCGGTCATTAGATCATTTCCGCCGGAAGGGTCAACTGTGCGCCGGAAGGTGCCGCTAGGTAAGAGGTTACGTCTGCTCGCGAGAAGGTAACGCCGCCGGACGCCGCTCGCCAAGAATCCTCGAACGGCAGGAGCAATAGTGAACTCGCGACTTTTCCATCAGCTGTCTTACGCGGCTGCACGTCAGCCAAGAGCAAATCGTTTGGATTGCACAGTTGTACAACCCACGGAGAATGGGTGTTTATAATAATCTGCCTGAAAGGGTTATCTTGATCAGGAGCTTCCTTCGGATTGACCGCTAGGTCTTGAACGAGTTTGACCATAGCAGGAAGGTTTGCCGGATGAATACCATTCTCAGGTTCCTCCATGCATATCAGACCCGTCACCGTCGGATCCTCGAGTAGGACGCAGAGGGCTAGAAATCTTAGTGTTCCCTCCGACAGCGCTCTCGCGGGTAGTCGAAGCCCGCCCCGCTCACGAAGAAACAGAGTGAACACTTCGCGCACCTGATCAGGTTCGACACGGAGACTCTCCACGCGCACACCAGTTAAATCCGATAGCCTATCTGCTACTTCCGCATAGATTGCTTCAGCGTCGATCGATGACTCAAATGAATATTTTGAACTCTCCGAGGCGATTCGGAAAAGCGCAGCCGCGAGATAGCGCCCGTCGGTGCGCATTGTTCGAGGCGCAGAGAAGCTATCAGGGGCGCGAAGCGCCGAGGGCTCCAATGCTAGACGTCGCCAACTTTGCATTTCTCGGCGGGCAGCAAGAATAGTGGGATAATCGTTGGTTGTCACTGTACTAAGGACTGTACGACCCGCCCTGGCAGCCGAACGGGGCTGTGGCCGCCCAAAACTGCCTCCATCCCCGTGAACATTAATAATGGTCCCTATATCACGATGCTCCGTGGACAGGAAGGGTCCGCCGCTTCTTTGCCCTCGAAGAACCGCATTGCGAAAGTTCTTGGCACTATGGGGAAAACGGAGATGCCTAGAAGCCTCTCCTTTGTTAATGTGCTTTAGAACTTCCCGCTCCAAGGTCAACTTCCCAACACTTCCCTCCCCTTCTGGAAGGGAATAACCAAGGGTTAGCTCATAGCGCAAAAATGTGGTAGTAGCCCTGGCCGTATCTCCAAGATCATCCTCCACATTACGTTGAACAATCATTTCGGCAGCGATTGATATCTCCCGCTGATGATCCCTATAGCCATCCCAAAACAGGTCTCTAGGATCCCCCCCCTTTGATCCGGATGAGCTTCGAACACGTTGAGCAGCCTCAGCAAGTGGCTCGTTAGCCAAATATGAAAGAAATTCAATCGCGTCAAAGAGATTAGACTTACCGATCCCATTTGCACCCGCAATGCAGGTGAATGGGCCAAATTCTACAGATACATCTAGTAGGTTCTTGAAACCTTGAACTTCCAGCTTGGTGAGCATCGCCTTAGGCTACCGAGCTATCCGGCCAGTTGGCACTGATCGTTGGATCAGTGCCAACTGGCGAGTCCCATCCGACGCAGTGCTTGCCCCGTGGCTGAGGGCTACAGCCTGACCGGAGGGGGCCATATCCCCCCAAGCCGAGCGCCTGCCGTACCTTCTCGCCAAGCTGGAGCACCCCGCCGCGTGATCGTAGACTGCGATCTCTCCATGCTCGGACCTGGTCTCCACGAGCGCGCCAAGCGCGACCACGCATCCTCTGATAAGCAGTTCCCGCAGCGCACTGGTAGATGAATCCCATGCTGTTGCCTCCAAGGCCGCGGAGCGGGCACCCTCGCCGAGTTCGAGCTCGGCCATGCCGCGCTGCATGGTGAACCAGCCGTCGTCGTAGAAATACATCCACGGAGGCTCGTCCTCAGGCTGTTCGGCCGCACGCTTGATCGATTCCTCGGCCTCTCCGAGCAGGGTCCGCGCTCCTGGCGCATCCTTCATCTGTGCGAGCCCCCGGGCGGCCATTTGCGCCGCCATGCCCTGCACCCCGAGCGTCGTCCGTCCGTCGTGCCAGCGGGACGCGTCGGCAAGCCGCACGCACCGCTGGGCGTCTCCGACACTCCAGGAGAGATGCGCCCTCATGTTCAGGGTGGTGGCCGCCAGGGCTGCGTCTCCCGATTCCAACGCCCACCCGTGAGAGCGGTCGTACCATGCGAGTGCCGCCGCCAGGTCTCCGGAGTCTTGACACAGCCAGGCCATGAACTGGGCGTACTGAGCGGCCATGCCGACCATCCGATCCCCGAGCGCACCGGATGCGCCGCGAGCGAGATCGGAGACGGCCGATAGTTGCGCGCGTACCACGGGGAGCACGGGCCGGCTTCCAAGGGTGTCCTCTGCCTGGCGATGTTGGGAAAGGCAGCGCTCCAGCCAGTCGATCGTTTCCGAGTCCACCCGTTGTCGTTCGCCGATGGCTCTCGTGATTCGCTCATACAGATCGGAGTCCGGCGCGAGTGACGGCAACACCAGAGCTGGAAGCGGCATTTCCACCACGCCGAACAGGTCGGCCTCGCTCAGTCCGAAGGCGCGGCAGTACAGCACCCGGTAAGGGTCCTTTGGTCGATGTCTGCCAGCCTCCCAGAATTTGATCATGCGTACCAGGGAATCGCGCCCGGGCATGCGCGCGCGGGTGTGCTCGTCGGCGGCATCGGCCAGTTGCCTGGCCATTTCTCGCTGTGTCCACAGCTTGTCGCGTCGCTCAGCGCGTAGCCGTACGGCCCAGGCCGGAACGTCGCCATCGCGTACTCCTCGGGGGACGTGGACCGCTTGCCTCCCCCAGTCTCCCCTGAGCGCACTGTCAGTGCATGCATACGGAGCGATGTGATGGGGGGCAAGGCAGAGGGCGCGCTACGAGCGCCACAACGCCGTATGGACCCTGAACCGCATTCTGGAGGCCAATCTGTGACTGAGCCAGAGACAACAATCCCTTCTCACCGCGAGCACTCGACGACCGGCACCCTGTTGGGGGTGGTCGATCTGGTCGGGGCTCCTGAGTCGGTTTCCCGGGCGCGGTAGTTCGTCAGGGGGAAGCTCGGTGACGGGCATCCTGCGCTGGACGACGTGACGCTGCTGGTCTCGGGGGTAGTCACGAATTCGGTGATCCACTCGGACTCACGAGGCGGCGGGAAGGTCACGCTCGCACTCGCCGACTGCTACGCGTTCGTACACGTCGACGTGGTCGACGCCGGGAGCCGGACGGCCCCCCGCCTCTGCGGAGAGCTCCTGGCCGAGGGTGGGCGAGGCCTCATGCTCGTCGACCTGATCTCCGCCCGCTGGGCCGTACACGACGACGAGGCGGGGCGCACACTGTGGTTCGAGGTGGACTACGAGCCCCGCGACGCCCCCGCGAGCCTCCGCTTCCCCCGACCCCGGCAGCCCACATGACCCGGTTCGCGGCTCCCTGGCCATCTGTGGCGGCGCGCCCAGGATGACGCGTACGGCGATGGGGCTACGTCGTCGTCGCGGCCAGGAGGATGAGGATGAAGGTGAGGATTCCGGCGAGGCCATGGAGGATCACGGCGAGGAAGGGGAAGCCCTGGTCGGCGCCGCGGGCGTGCCTGCCGGCCCCCAGCCAGCGGGTGAACATCACGAAGCCGAGCAGGGTGGCGAGGCAGAGCAGCCCCAGCGACAGCCAGATGTAGCCGGTGCGGGCGGTGAGGACGAAGGCCGCCCAGGCGGCGAGCGAGGTGACCCCGAGCGCCGGGTGCAGGATGATCAGCAAGCTCGGGTAGCGGGTGACCTTGGTCTTCTGCCGGCCACCCGCCAGCCAGAGGCACAGCAGGTAGATCCCGAACCCGATGGTGACGAGCCACACCGCGACAGTGACCACCCGCACCCAATGCCCTCCCGATCTCTCCGGAGACGTTCCTCCCCACCTACATCTCCGGAGGGCCGCGTAACGCTACGCGTCCTATGACTCACATGTCGCTAATATGCCGAAGCGTTACTTCGAGGATGGCGGATCCCGCTCACGTACCGGGTGCCTGACCTGTGCCAAGGTAGAGAGCGTGCGACGCATCCTTCCCAGCTCAGCGGACGACGTCGACCTCGCCGAGGCCTACGCGTACCCCCGAGGCGAGTGGCTGCGCCTCAACATGGTCGCGGGAGTCGACGGCGGCGCCTGGCTGAAGGGCCTGTCCGAGGGCCTGTCCGGCAAGGGCGACCGCCGCGTCTTCGGAGTGCTGCGCGGCCTGGCCGACGTGGTGGTGGCCGGCGCCGCGACCGTACGTACCGAGGGGTACCGCCCGGCCCGCCCGCGCGCCTCGTGGACGGAGCTGCGCCGGGGACGGCCGCTCGTCCCGCCCATCGCCGTCATCACGCGGCGGCTCGACCTCGACCTGGCCGGCCCGCTGTTCACCGACACGGAGCCTTACGCCAGGACGATCGTGATCACGACCGAGCGCGCGCCCAAGGACCGGCGCGACGAGGCCGCCAGGCACGGCGAGGTGATCGTCGCGGGAGACGAGCGGGTCGATCTCTCCCTGGCCGTGGAAGCGTTGCGCGAGCGCGGGCTCGGCATGGTGCTCTGCGAGGGCGGCCCGCGCGTCAACGCGCAGCTCGCGGCGGCCGGGCTGGTGGACGAGCTCTGCCTGACGATCAGCCCGCTGCTGGCGGGCGGAGACGCGGCGCGCATCCTCAACGGCCCTGCCTCCAACATCCGGCTGAGCCTGTCACACGTCCTGGAGGAAGACGGCTTCCTCTTCTGCAAGTACACCCGGGAGCCGGCATGAACCTTCCCGCGCAGCCGAACCTTCCCCCCGAGATGAGTCTTCCGGTGGCTCCACCCGTGGCGCCGATGCTGGCCAAGGCCGTCAAGGAGCTGCCGTCCCAGGACGGCACCCTGCTCTACGAGCCCAAGTGGGACGGCTTCCGCTGCATCGTGTTCCGCGACGGCGACGAGGTCTACCTGGGCAGCCGCAACGAGCGCCCGTTCAACCGCTACTTCCCCGAGCTGATCGAGGCGGTCAAGCGAGAGCTGCCCGAGCGCTGCGTGGTCGACGGGGAGATCGTGCTGCGGCGCGGCCAGATCCTCGACTTCGACGCCCTCCAGCAGCGCATCCACCCGGCGGCCTCGCGGGTGAGGCTCCTGGCGGAGCAGACCCCCGCGTCGTTCGTCGCCTTCGACCTGCTGTCGATCGGCGACGAGAGCCTGCTGGAGACCCCGTTCGGAGAGCGCCGCGCGCGTCTGGTCGACGCCCTGGCGGCCGCCGGTGACCGTGTGCGGCTGACGCCCGTCACCGACAGCGACGAGCGGGCGGGCGAGTGGTTCGAGATGTTCGAGGGGGCAGGGCTCGACGGCATCGTGGTCAAGCGCACCACCCAGCCGTACGAGCCCGACCGGCGCACGATGTTCAAGGTCAAGCACGAGCGCACGGCCGACTGCGTCGTGGCGGGGTACCGCGAGCACAAGTCCGGCCCGGTGGTCGGGTCGCTGCTGCTCGGGCTGTACGACTCGGCGGGCGTGCTGCACCACGTGGGGGTGGCGGCGTCGTTCCCGATGAAGCGCCGGGCCGAGCTGATCGACGAGCTGAGGCCGTATCTGCTGACCGACCTCGGCGACCACCCCTGGAGCTCCTGGATGTCGCAGGACGAGAGCACCACCCAGCGCATGCCGGGCGCGATCTCGCGCTGGAGCGCCGGCAAGAACCTCTCGTTCGTCCCGCTCAGCCCGAAGCTGGTGGTGGAGGTCGCCTACGACCACATGGAAGGCAACCGGTTCCGGCACACCGCCCAGTTCCGCCGCTGGCGCACCGACCGCACGCCCGAGTCGTGCGACTACGAGCAGCTCGAACACCCGGTCGGCTACAACCTGGACGACATCCTCGCCCGCTGAGCACGCCTTGAGCCGGGGGAACCCGCTGAGCACGCCCTGAGCCGGGGAACCGCTGAGCACGCCTTGAGCCCGGAAATGAAGGGACATGGGCGAGCCCGGCCCATGTCCCCGCCTGACCCGGCTGTGACACCGGTCAGCTTTCCTCACGCTCTCCGGCTAGTAGCCGCCGCGCCCCGACCTCTCGCGCACGGTGCTCCGCTTCTCGGACCTGCCGCGGTCACGGTCGCTGCGCATCTCGGACCTCTCGCGCTCGGTGCTCCGCTTCTCGGACCTGCCACGGTCACGATCGCTGCGCATCTCGGACCTCTCGCGCTCGCGGCCCCGCATCTCCGACCTTTCACGTTCCCTGCTCCGCTTCTCCGACCTCTCCCGATCACGGTCGCGGTCGCTCCGCATCTCGGATCTGCTGCGCTTCTCCGACCTGCCGCGGTCGCCGTCGCGGTCACTTCGCATCTCGGATCTGCTGCGCTTCTCCGACCTGCCGCGGTCGCCGTCGCGGTCGCTCCGCATCTCGGATCTGCTCCGCTTCTCCGACCTGCCACGGTCGCCGTCGTCCCCTGGCAGGACGCGGGAGCCGGGCGCGGCCACCGCGGCCGTACCCTGCCAGGCACCGGCGATCGCCGGCGGGCGAGGCGCGGCCGATGCCTGCGCGGCTCCGGTGGACCAGAGTGAGAGCGAGATGAGCGCCGGACCGAGCAGCGCCAGACGTCGCTTACCTACCATGATCGGCTCCTTCCGTGTCCCGGCCACCCGGCTGTCGTCGTCCGTCGAGGTGGCCGTCCTGGGTTCGCACCACATGCTGTCCGGCGCCCCGCCACCCCGCCGTGACATGGGCGTGACGGGGGAATGACACCGTCCCCGCGCACCCGTGGGATTCGAGGGATCTCACCGGTGGACGGCCGCATGGCTCAACGGCGGGCCACCCTGCGCGGGCCGGTTCGGAGGAGGCGTCCTGAGGCCCGGAGACTCCGGGGCGGGCGGCGGCTCACGAAGACCCGGGGACTCCGGGGGCGGCGGCTCACGAAGACCCGGAGATTCCGGGGGCGGCGGTGCCTCACGAAGGTCCGGAGGCTCGGGGGGCGTCACGGGCGTGTGGAGGCCCGGAGGCTCTTTCCGAGGAGTCTCGCCGGCCGCCTTCTCGCAGCTCGTGTAGCCCTCGTCGTAGCCCGTGGCGTATCCGCGCTCGTAGTCGGGGCTCGCCGGCAGCCCCCGTCCTCGGGTCTTCGGCTTGGGCCGGCCGTCGCACTCCGCTCTGCCCGCCGCGTACCCCTCTCCGAAGCCCTTGGCGTAGTCGCCCCGGTCGCGCGGCACGGGCACCCCCGGGGCCGTACCGGACGCGGCGGGCTCTCCCGCAACGGAACGGGCGACGACCGAGGCCTGTGAGGCTCCCGTGGGTCCGAGCGCGAGCGCGAGGACCGCCGGAGCGACCAGGATCACAGATCGCTTGCCTGCCATGACCGACTCCTTCGCTTGTCCGGGCCACCCGAGGTGATCGCGACGGTCCAGGTGACCCCGTTGCCGTCGAAGCACATGGTGTCCGGTATGCCGTGACAGCGACGTGACGAAGGACGGCCCGACGAAGGAAGGACGGCCTGACGTAGGACGGCGGGGCCGTGGAAGCGGGGTGGTCTCAGCGTGCGGCTGTGCGGAGGCCGGCGACGAGCTCGCCGACGAGCGGTGTCGGGCGCAGGCCCAGCTCGGAGTCCAGGAGGTGCTCGTACCGCTCGTAGTCGCGAAGGGCCTCGGCCTGGTTGCCTTCCGCGAGGTGGGCGCGGATCAGCGCGGCGTGGGCGCTCTCGCGCAGCGGCTCCGCCCGTACGGCCACCCCGGCGGCGGCCACCGCGTCGGCGAACCTGCCGGCCCTGATGAAGTCCTCGGCCAGGGCTTCCAGGGCGTGCAGCCGTAGCTGGTGCCACTCGTCTGCCTCGTGGACCACCCAGTCGTCGTACCAACCGGGCAGCAGGTCGACCGACAACTTCTCCACGGTCGCCGCGCTGAGGTCCTGTTCGAGCGTGGGCGCGCAGGGGTCGAGGATGCGCCTGGCCAGCGATCGGGCCTCGTCCACGTCGACCCCGGCGACCGGCCTGAGGCGTACCTCGGTCGCGCCGATGTCGAGGACCTGACGTCCGACCCCTTCGAGACGCGCCAGCGCCGACCGGAGGCTCGCGTACGCCCGCCGCTCGGGCCGGTCAGGCCACAGCGTGCCCGCCATCAGGGTCCGGGGTACGGCCTGCCCGCACAGGGCGACGAACGACAGAAGACGCTCGGAGCCGCCCGAGATGGTCACCTGCTCGCGCCCGGCCAGCAGCCGGAAGCCCCCCAGAAGGTCGACCCGCAGGACGGGCCGGTCGCCGCTCTCCATAAGTTCTGCTGCCTCCCGTGTGGAAAGCGAGTCGTCTGGTAAGCAGCCCTCCCGTCGCCGTCTCTCCTCCGACTATGTACCCGGTAGATGGCGATATGTCCCGTTTTATTGGGTCAGCATGCGGCCTGGCGAACCGCAGGAGCCCGCCCTCCCGTCACGCACGCGTCATGCTCCGGTGACGCCGGCCGGGTCACGCTCTCATGTGGCCGCCACCTTCGGCGGCACGAGAGGAGGTCGATCTCCATGAGGAGAAACGTCTTCGCGGCACTCGCCCTGAGCGGCGCGCTCGCCGTACCCGCGACACTCGCGTCGGCGGCCCTCGCGGCCGCTCCTTCCGATGAGCTGATCAAGGGCGGGTACGAGTCCCTGGCGTCGTGCCAGAGCGCCCTCCCCGACATAGAGGAGCAGCAGTCCTCCATCGAGACATCACTCGTCTGCAAGGCCTACACCGAGCCGTCGTCCGCCACGATGTGGGGCGTCTACACCTCGACGACGACTGGCGAGGAGACACCGGTCGACGAGTCGTAGCGGCGCGCGGCCGGCCGGGCACGCCCCGGGCCACGGGGTGACGAAGCGGACCGGCCCGCACTGAGCGGTGCCCGGCGGACGGGGCGGTACGTGCCTTCCAGGCGCGGGCCGTCCCGTCCGCGCACGCGGCCGATCAAGCGCACGCGGCCGATCAGCGCACGCCGCCGATCAGCGCACGAAGCCGGTCAGCGCACCAAGCCGGTCAGCGCACGAAGCCGGTCACGGTCAGCGCACGCGGCCGTCAGCCCACGCGGCCGTCAGGGATGCGGCTGTCAGGGCTTTCGCCCGAGCCCGCAGAACTCGTCCACCTCGCGGGCGAACTGGCTCTCGTGGTCGTCCGGCCGCCAGTTGGGGCAGGAGACCACGCCGGGCTCGACGAGCTCCAGGCCGTCGAAGAAGCCGCTGATCTGCTCCGGGGAGCGCAGGTTGTAGGGGACCGAGCCGCTGGCGTTCCAGATGGCGATCGCGGCCTCGAACTCCGGCCCTCGCACGACGTTGGTGCCGTCGGCGATCGCCAGGTAGCTGCCGGACGGCAGGGCGTCGGTCAGCCGCTTGACGATGGAACGCGCCTCCTCGATGTCGGAGACGTGACCGAGGATGTTCAGAAGCATCAGGGCCACCGGCCTGTCGAAGTCCAGGGTGGTGCGGCCCGCCACTTCCAGGATCGTCTCGGGGTCACGCAGGTCGGCGTCGATGTACTGGGTGACGCCTTCCGGCGCGCTGACGAGCAGGGCGCGTGCGTGCGTCAGCACCACCGGGTCGTTGTCCACGTAGACGATTCGGGACTCCGGGGCGATCCGCTGGGCGACCTCGTGGGTGTTGTCCAGGGTCGGGAGCCCGGTGCCGATGTCCAGGAACTGGCGGACCCCCGCCTCGGCGGCCAGATAGGTCACCGCGCGCGACAGGAACCCCCGCGAGCTGCGAGCGATCTCCACGATGTCGGGGAAGACCTCGCGGAACTGGTCGCCGACCTCGCGGTCGACCTGGTAGTTGTCCTTGCCTCCGAGCCAGTAGTTCCAGATCCGGGGCGAGTGGGAGACCGTGGTGTCGATCTTTGGCGGCTCGCCGGGCGGGAACGAGCTGTCGGTCACGGGGTTCTCCTGTCGGAAATGGGACGACTGGAACTCCAAAATAATCGGCAAAACCCGTCATTCCGCAGCAGTAACCAATCTTGATCACAAACCGTGATATGTCAGGCCGGTCGGCGCCCGGCCGGCGGCCGAATCGCACCGCTTCCCGGATTTAGTTGAGCAAGCGTACGCTTGGTCAGGTCCGGTACGGCCGACGCGGGAGTTGAGGATGGCAGGCAGCATCACGGAATACCGCAACCTGATCGGAGGCGCGCTGGTGCCCGCCGCGGACGGCCGCACACTGGACTCGGTCAACCCGGCGACCGGCGAGGTCTGGGCACGGATCCCGGCGAGCGGCCGGACCGACGCGGACGCCGCCGTCACCGCCGCGAGGAAGGCGTTCCCCGGCTGGTCCGGGATGCCCGCTCTCGGGCGCGCCGGCTTCCTGCGCGAGGTCGCCGAGTACCTGTGGCGGATCGCCGCCGGGGACGTCCTCGACGCGGTCAAGGGCGACACGGTCATCCTCGGGCCCGACACGCTGGGGCTCACGCGGCGCGAGCCGTACGGCGTGGTCCTGGGGATCATCCCGTGGAACTCCCCCATCTCGACGTTCTCGGCGAAGGCCGCGTACGCGCTGGCCGCCGGCAACACCGTGATCGTCAAGCCCGCCGAGCAGGCGTGCGCGTCGGTGCTGCGGCTCGGCGAGCTCCTGGCCGACGTGCTGCCTCCGGGGGTGCTGAACATCGTCAGCGGGCTCGGCGAGGAGGTCGGCGACGCGCTGGTACGGCACCGGGGGGTCGGCAAGATCAGCCTCACCGGCTCCACCCAGACGGGCCAGGCCATCACGCGGGCCAGCGCCGACTCACTGAAACCGCTCACCTTCGAGCTGGGCGGCAAGTCCCCCAACATCGTCTTCGCGGACGCGGACCTGGACGCCGCAGCCCAGGGCGTCACGGTCAACTCCGTCTACACGGGCAACGCCGGGCAGGTCTGCGTCGCGGGCTCGCGCATCCTGATCCAGCGTCCCGTCTGGGACGAGATGATCGAGCGCGTCGCCGCCGTCGCGGGAGGCCTCACGCTGGCCGACCCGCTCGATCTCGCGACGACGATGGGCCCGATCGTGTCGGCGGGCCAGTACGAGCGGGTCACCGGGTACCTGGAGATCGCCGAGAAGGAGGGCGCGGAGCTGGTGTTCGGCGGCACGACCGGCGCCTCGGTGGTCCCGTCGATGCCCGGCGGCTACTGGGTGGCCCCGACGCTCTACACCACCACCGACAACTCGCTCCGCGTGTGCCAGGAGGAGATCTTCGGCCCGGTCGCGGTGGCCATCCCCTTCGACACCGACGAGGAGGCGCTGGCGATCTCCAACGACTCCTCGTACGGCCTGGCCGCCGGGGTGTGGACCCGCGACCTCGGGCGTGCCCACCGGTTCGTCCGCGACCTGCAGAGCGGCACGGTGTGGGTCAACACCTTCCGCCAGATGCCTCCCGGCCTCCCGTTCGGCGGCGTCAAGGACAGCGGCTACGGCCACGACTCCGTCCTCGCGTACACCCGGGAGAAGGCCGCGATCATCCAGACCTGACGATCCCGGCGGCGGGGCTACCGTACGGGGCCGGGGGCCGGGTGCAGGACCGACGCGAGCTCGGGGACGCGGGCGCGGTAGCCGTCGAGCAGTTGGCGGGCCACCGAGACCGAGTCGACCAGCGGGTGCGAGGCGAACGCCCGCAGCGCCACGCCCGCCGAGCCGGTCACCGCCGCCTCGATGGTGAGCTGCTCGACGGCCTTGACCTGCTGGACGAGCCCGAGGAACTGGCCGGCCAGCGGCCTGGTCGCGAGCGGTCGCACCCCGCCCGCGTCCACGACGCAGGGGACCTCCACGACGGCCTCGGGCGGCATCCCGGCGACCGCCGAGCCGTTGCGCACGTTGAGGATCATGGTCGTGCTCCCGCCCCGGGCGATGGTGGTCATCAGCGCGAGCGCGATGCCCTCGTACCCGCCGGCCGAGAGGTCGGCCGCGTCACGCTCACCGGCCTGGGTGGTGTCGCGGGTCTCGGCCATGTAGGAGGCGTCGCGCTCCCTGCGGGCGCGCTGCCACTCGGCCAGGGCGTGCTCGGGCTCCCGCCGGACCGCCGAGTAGAACCGTGACTGCTGCTGGAGCAGGGACTCCCCCCGGGTCTGGGCCGCGCCGCCGATCGCGGCCACGGCCTCCCGGGTGAAGTAGTAGTAGTACAGGTACTCGTTCGGCAGCGCGCCCAGCGACCGCACCCACTCGGGGCCGAACAGCCGTGCCTCCTCCACCAGCTTGAGCGCCGTGTCGTCGGCGAGCAGGTCGGGAAGCACGTCACGCCCCCCGTACGACAGCCCGCGCAGCCATCCGAGGTGGTTGAGCCCGACGTAGTCGGGGGCGGTGCGGGCGGGGTCGAGGCCGAGCGACCGGGCGGCCCTGCGGATCAGCCCGAGCGGAGAGTCGCAGATGCCCACCACGCGGTCGCCCAGAACCCGCTGCATGGCCTCGGTGATCATGCCGGCGGGGTTGGTGAAGTTGATGACCCACGCCCGGGGCGCGACGGCGGCGACACGCTCGGCCACGCGCATGGCCACCGGGATGGTGCGCAGGCCGAAGGCGATGCCCCCCGCCCCGATCGTCTCCTGACCCAGGATGCCGAGGTCGAGGGCGACCCGCTCATCGGCGGTGCGGCCTTCGAGCCCGCCCACCCTGATCGCCGAGAACACGAACGTGGCGTCGCGCAGCGCGTCGTCGAGGTCGGTGGTGGCACGCACGCGCGGCGGGTCGTCGCACCCGGCCGCGAGCTGGGCGAGCACGTGGCCCACGGCGGCCAGACGCTCCTCGGAGACGTCGTACAGCACGACCTCCTCGACCCTCGGCCTGCCGGTGTCGCGCAGCAGCGCGCCGTACACCAGCGGGACGCGGAAACCGCCGCCGCCGAGGATGGCCAGCCTCATACCTGCTCCTTCATGTCAGCAGCACCTGCGCGCCCGCCCCGGTGAGGGTGCGGACGGTCGGCTCGTCGGCGCCCTCGTTCGTCACGACCACGTCGAGCTCCTCGGGGCCGCACACCCGCAGCGCCCCGTTGCCGGGGAACTTGTGCCGGTCGACCAGGAGGACGACCTGCCCGGCGGCCACCATCATGGCCCGCTTCAGCGGGACCTCGGCGATCGTGGAGTCGGTCACCTGCCCATCGGGGCGCACGCCGCTCGCGCTCAGGAAGACGCGGTCGGCGGACACCTGGCGCAGCGCCTCCTCGGTCAGCACCCCCACGAGCGAGGAGTGGGGGGCGCGGCGCAGCATGCCGCCGAGCAGCAGCAGCTCCACGGCGGAGTCGCCGCGCAGCACGTCGACGACGGCCAGGCTGGAGGTGACCACGGTGACGCGGCGGCCGCTCAGGTGGCGGGCCAGCCTCACGGTGGTGCTGCCGACGTCGAGCAGCACGACATCCCCGTCGCGGACCAGCCGGGCGGCGCGGGCGGCCACGGCGTCCTTGTCGCGCTCACCGGGACTCTCGGGCCGCCCGGACGCAAGGTCGTCACCGGCGCCGGCGACGAGGCCGCCGGGCGCTCCCCCGCCTGCGGAGACTCCACCACCCGCTCCCCCGCCGGCGAGCGCTCCACCGCGTACGCGCGTGAGCGTGCCGTCGCGGTCGAGGATCTCCAGGTCGCGGCGGATGGTCGAGGGGCTGACGCCGAGCTGGGCCGCCAGGTCGCGCACGCTCGTGGCGCCCGCGAGGCGGACACGCGCCATGATCTCGGCATGCCGGACGTGCTGGAGCACGCCAGGATCGTATCAGTCATTCTTGCGCGCTACTAAGCAAAAATGAGCATCATTGCCCGTCAACTCTTGATCTGGGTGGTCGAAACGTGCAAGAGTGCGCACATCTTCGCTCAGTCGAGGAGGACTCACTCCGTGTCTGTCCAGGCGTATGACCCACTAGCCGATCAACGCTGCCCAGACGGGCCAGAGTTCGACGTGTTCACGGCGGGCACCGTCTTCCTCGACATCGTCTTCACGGGGCTCCAGGCGATGCCGGCCGCCGGCACCGAGGTCTGGGCCGACGGCATGGGGTCGTGCCCCGGCGGTATCGCGAACCTGGCCATCGCCTCCAGCCGCCTCGGCCTGCGCACCTCCATGGCCGCCGCGTTCGGCGACGACGACTACGCCGACTTCAACTGGCGCATCCTGTCGGAGCAGGAGTCGGTCGACCTGTCCAGGTCGCGCAGGTTCCAGCGGTGGCACTCCCCGGTGACCGTCTCGATGGCCGTGAACCGCGACCGCAGCATGGTCACCCACGGGCACCCCCCGCCCATGGCCGCGACCGAGATGATCGGCCGCCCGCCCCGCTCCAGCGCGGTGATCGTGCCGTTGTCGGTGGAGGAGCCGCTGGGCAGCGGGGGCACCGGCACGTGGGCCGATCTCGCGCACAAGGACGGCGCGCTCATCTTCGCCGACGTCGGGTGGGACCCCTCCGAGACCTGGTCCCCCACCCTTCTCGACCAGCTCGCCGTCTGCCACGCCTTCATGCCGAACGCCGTGGAGGCCATGGCGTACACCGGCACGGAGACGCCGCGCGAGGCCCTGTACCAGATCGCCGACCGTGTCCCGCTGGCCGTGGTCACCGACGGCGCCAACGGCGCGATGGCCATCGACTCCACGACCGGCGAGGAGGCGTACGTCCCGGCGCTGCGGGTGACCGCGCTCGACCCGACCGGGGCCGGCGACGTCTTCGGGGCGGGCCTGGTGCTCGGCACGCTCTCGGGCTGGCCGCTGGCAGACCGTCTGGCGTTCGCCGGGGTGTGCTCGGCGCTCGCGGTGCAGCAGTTCGGCGGGTCCCTGGCCGCGCCCGGCTGGGGCGACATCGCCGACTGGTGGCACGACGTGCGGGCCGCCGCCGGCACCAGCGGGGCCTACATCGCCTCGCTCGCCCGCCGGTACGCATTCCTGGACAAGCTGGTCCCCAGCGTCCCGGTGGGGGCCGTGCGCCGGGCCGCCGCGACCATGTCGCGGCACGCCGACGTGGGAGCGGGCACCACGCCGCGCGAGGCCGAATAATTCGAGTCCCCCGGGTGTTGATCCCTATCGCTGTTGTGGGGATTCGCCCGGCGTCGTCTTCCGGGCCTCGGCACGACCCCCGCGGCGCAGGGACCGGACCAGGACCATCGAAAGGACGAGATGATGACGAGACCCGCACTCGGTGAAGTCGGTGTCTGGCAGGGAAGGCCCCCGTTCACCCCGAAGCTGGCGCTGGCGCTGGAGCAGCTCGGCTACGGCGCGCTCTGGGTGGGCGGATCGCCGGACGGCGACCTGCGGATCGTCGAGGAGCTCCTCGACGCGACCACCACGGTGGCCGTCGCCACCGGGATCGTCAACATCTGGAAGGACGACCCGCGGACCGTGGGCGCCTCCTTCCAGCGCATCGAGGCCAGGCACCCGGGCCGCTTCCTGCTCGGTGTCGGAGCCGGGCACCCCGAGGCGGTGACGGAGTACACCAAGCCCTTGGCCGCCCTTGAGCGCTACCTCGACGGGCTCGACGCGGCCGGGGTGCCGGTCGAGAGCCGGGCGCTGGCCGCGCTCGGCCCCAAGGTGCTCCGGCTCTCGGCCGAGCGGACCGCCGGCGCCCATCCGTACCTGACCACGCCCGAGCACACCAGGCAGGCCCGCGAGATCCTCGGCGCGGGCGCGCTGCTGGCCCCGGAGCAGAAGGTCGTGCTGACCGAGGATGTGGACCACGCGCGCTCGATCGCCAGGCAGGCCGTACGGATGTATCTGGGCCTGAGCAACTACACCTCCAACTGGCGCAGGCTGGGCTTCGGCGACGACGACCTCGCGGGCGAGGGCAGCGACCGCCTGATCGACGCCCTGGTCGTCTACGGCGACCCGGCGACGGTCAAGCGCCGCGTCGACGAGCATCTCGCCGCGGGCGCCGACCACGTCAACATCCAGCTCCTGACCGACCCGGGAACCGACCCCCTTGACGACTACCGGAAGCTGGCGGAGGTGCTGTTCGCCTAGAAGATCCCTAGGGCTTCGCCTTGCTGGGCTGCACGCGCTTGGGTTCGCCGGGCATCTTCGGGTAGTTGGGCGGATAGGGCATGTCGCCGCGCTCGTCCTTGGCGTACCACGCGAGCAGCGGCTCGATGGAGAACGCGCGGTCGTCGATCTCCTTGTGCACGTCGCCCAGCTCGGCGAATCTCGGCGGGACGGTGCGGATGTCGAAGTCGCGGGGGTCGACGTCGGCCAGCTCCTCCCAGGTCACCGGCGTGGACACCGGGGCGTAGGGCCGGGCGCGCACGGAGTAGGCGCTGGCGATGGTGCGGTCGCGGGCGTTCTGGTTGTAGTCGATGAAGACCTTCTCACCGCGCTCCTCCTTCCACCAGGCCGTGGTGGTCAGGTCGGGGCGGCGGCGCTCCACCTCGCGGGCGAGGCCGATGGCGCTCTGCCGCACCTCGGTGAACGACCACCGGCGCTCGATGCGCACGTTGATGTGGATGCCCCGGGTGCCCGACGTCTTGGGGAAGCCGCGCATGCCCAGCTCGTCGAGGACCTCCAGCACGGCGAACGCGGTCTCCCTGGCGTCGTCGAAGCCGGTGCCGGGCTGGGGGTCGAGGTCGATGCGCAGCTCGTCGGGATGCTCCACGTCGTCGGCGCGGGTGGGCCACGGGTGGAAGTCGATCGTGCCGAGGTTGGCGCAGTAGGCGATGGCGGCGACCTCGGTGACGCGCAGGGCGTCGGCGCTGCGGCCGCTCGGGAACCGGATGGTGACGGTCTCCAGCCAGTCGGGGCGCCGGGTCGGGATGCGCTTCTGGTAGATCGCCTCGGACTGCACCCCGTCGGGATGCCGCTTGAGGTAGGTGGGCCGGTCTCTGAGCGCGCGCAGCGCCCCCTCGCCGACCGACACGTAGTACTCGACCAGCTCGCGCTTGGTCGCCCCGATGTCGGAGAAATAGATCTTGTCGGGGTTGGTGACCTTGATGACACGGTCCCCGACGTTGAGCTCGATGAATGGCGACGCCATGCCTCCGACCGTACCCCGCGACGGTGACAGAAACCGGGAGGGGACGGTCCGTCCCGGAGTACCTCGGTGGCGGACCGGGCGCTCGAACGGGACGGACCTCGACGATCGCCCGCCACGATCACCGGACCCGGCGCTGACGTGCCACCCGTCCGGCGGCCTCCCCCGACCGTATGACGGCGCGCCGCGTGGACGCGGACGCCGCCTGAGGCGGGGATGGACCGGCGATCCTCCCTCAGCTGGAGGTGATCAACCCTCCGCTACTAAAGACGCTGAAAGCATTCCGAAAGGATGCTCGGCCCGAAAAATCGCCGGACCGATTTCCCCGGGCATCTGACAAGGTCCTCACGTCCCGGATCCGGGGAACGCCTCCGCTCCGCCCGCGCATAGGCTGGAGGCATGGAGAAGGTGGTCAAGAGTGACGCCGACTGGCGTGTCCAGCTGTCCCCCGAGGAGTTCCGGGTGCTCCGCCAGGCGGGCACCGAGCGTCCGTTCACCGGAGAGTACGTCGACACCAAGACGACAGGGGTCTACTCCTGCCGTGCCTGCGGAGCCGAGCTGTTCCGTTCCGACACGAAGTTCGACTCGCACTGCGGTTGGCCGTCGTTCTTCGAGCCGTCGGAGTCCGAGGCCGTGACCCTCATCGAGGATCACTCCCTCGGCATGACCCGCGTCGAGGTCCGCTGCGCCCGATGCGACTCACACCTCGGGCACGTCTTCCACGGGGAGGGCTACCCGACCCCGACCGACGACCGCTACTGCATCAACTCCGTCTCGCTGCGGCTCGTGCCGAGCGAGTAGCGTCCGCGCATGAGGTCGCGGGCCGCCCGGCGAGCGGCTCGCGACCGTGATTGACGGCATACGCCAAGTCACGGCCGGCGCATGCGCGTACCAAGGCCGGGGTAGGAGAACGCCTGCGGGTCCTGCGGCCGCGTGAGCCGGCAGGTTCCGTCCCGCCCATGTCTCTTCGCGGAGTTCCCGGCTCGCCGCGGCGCGCGGTGTCTCTCCTGCTCCGACTTCGCCTCCTGGCGGCACCCAACCGCGCCAAGTGATTCACAAGCAGGATGTACCGGAAATTGCGGTCAATCGCTCAGACTTCGGCCGCGATCGGATCCATGGGGTCTCTGCGGGCTTCTTCCAGCCGGACACGGGGGTCATCGAATTCCGCCCGCGCCGGAAGGGCGTCGCTTGTCGCTGCTCCCAATGTGAGCTGGTCAGGCTTATTCCGAAACATCGGTACAACCGGTGGAACGCTTCTGCTGCCGGGCACTCCCGCTCCCCCTTTTCGACCGCCGTCCAAGTGGACCTCAAGTCGCTCTCAAGATCGCGAAAGGACACTTCTCCTGGAGATCCCCGCCTTCGGGCAAGGAAGTGAAGGAGAAAATCATGAGAACACGCGGAATCACCGGTGCGGCGGTCGCCGCCGCCCTGGCCGGTGGGCTTCTTGTCCCGGCGCTTCCGGCCTCGGCCGCCGTCCAGCCACCAGCGACCGTCACCATCAGGACCAGCGCGATCCTGGAACCGCAGGCTGGCGCCAACCTGTTCCTCAAGTGCCCCGACACCCACCCGTGGTACACGACCGCGGTGATAACCGGCTACTACACGTGGTCGGGGACCCCGCCCTACCCGCTGAAGCAATACCGGCAGCAGATCTCCGTCTTCTTCAAGAACGAATCCCGCTCGAAGGACATGCTGGCCGAGATCCAGCTGGAGTGCACTCCGGTCAGGCCGTTCTAGGGCTTACTCAACTTAAGCCGCTCTTCGCAGGCCAAGGAAATCGTTCCCACCCCATATCGCTCCGCGCAGCTGAATCCAACGATGCCGGGCAGCCGATTGATCACGAAATCCGCTAAGGCGTGAAGAGTCACTTCAGTTCAATGCCGATTCAGCAGTGGCGTCGGCAGGAAATTGTGTGGAGTCGCATCTGCGCCTGGATGCGATGAAGAAAGAGAAGGGTCCGCGTGCACCTACGCCACAGGTGGGAGACCATCGAGGCCATCGGCCTGGTGGTCACGCAGCGATGCGAGGTCTGCGGCAGGACCCGGGTGCGGGTGCGACGGCCGGAGGCTCCGAGCCGGAGCCTCCCCGTCCCGGACCTCCCGGCCCAGAGCCTCACCGTCCCGGACCCCCCGGCCCAGAGCCTCCCCGTCCCTGACCTCCCCGATCCGGAGCCCCCTGGCCCGGAGTCCCTTAGTTCGGGGCTGGATGCGTGAGCCGGCAGGAGTCGTCGCCTCCGCCGAGGATGTTGGCGAGCACCGGGTTGCCGTTCTGGCCGAACTCCGCCTGGACGAACACGACCGGGTGCTCGTCGCCGACCTCCTGGACGAGGTATTCGAGGCCCCGCTTGCACAGGTCGATCGCGGACCTGGAGTTGTGGGCGGACTCCGGCAGGTTGGTGTAGATCCGCAGGTACTTCCCGATGGTCCGTATGTCGGTGATCCGCTTGACGGCCTTGTCGCCCACCCACCGCTTCTTGAAGTAGCTCATGGCCTTGGCGTCGGTGTGCTTCGACGGGCCCGAGGCCGTCTTCGCCGCCCCACGCGCCTTCTTGGCGCCCGTGCTCGCCGCCTCGACGCCGGAGCCCTTCCCGGCCGTGTCCGGCGTCGCCGAGGGCACGCCCGCGACGCTCGGCGCGGGCGTGGGGACACCGGACGCGGACGCGCCGCCGCCGGGCCGTACGAACACCCCGCCGATCGCCACGGCCGCCACCACGATGGCGGCCAGCCCGGCGAAGACCTCCAGAACCCGTGTCCGGCGCGCCTTGCGCCGCCGGTGCCCCCCTCGCCTGGAACGTGCCAGACTCTTGCCCCTGTTCACCCTTTGCCTCACGTCGACATGGGATATCCCCCTGAGTATGCCAAAGATCGCGGACTCGTGTGGGTTGTTCCCACGATGATAGGCATGGGGCATTTGGGGCAAGAGTGATGCATGTCCTGCTCTACCGGGCCTTGTAGGGAAATGACCGCTTATGGCAGGGCGGCCACCAGTTCCTCCAGCGGCTTGCGGGTGCCGGTGTAGAACGGGACCTCAAGACGGGTGTGCCTGCGGGCCTCGGAGGCGCGCAGGTGCCGCATCAGATCGACGATGCGGTGGAGCTCGTCGGCCTCGAAGGCCAGGATCCACTCGAAGTCGTTCAGCGCGAACGACGCCACCGTGTTGGCGCGCACGTCGGGGTAGTCACGGGCCATCTTGCCGTGCTCGGCCAGCATGGCCCGGCGCTCGGAGTCCTCAAGGAGGTACCACTCCAGGGAACGCACGAACGGATAGACGCAGACGAAGCCCCGCGCCTCCTCCTCGGCGAGGAACGCCGGGATGTGCGACTTGTTGAACTCGGCGGGGCGGTGCAGCGCCATCACCGACCACACCGGCTCGCTCGCCCGTCCAAGAGAGGTGCGCCGGAAGCGGCCGTAGACCTCCTGAAGATCCTCGGGCGTGGAGGCGTGCCACCAGAACATGTAGTCGGCGTCGGCCCGGAAGCCCGCCACCTCGTAGGAGCCCCTCGTCACGACGTCCTTCTCGGCGGCCTGCGACAACACGGCCTCGACCTCGTGGGCGACCTGCTGGCGGTCACCCGGCAGCGGCTCGCGCACCCGGAAGACCGACCACATGGTGTAGCGGATGACCTGGTTGAGATCGCGCGCCTTGGGCCGCGCACTGCTCTCCGTCACTGATCGCACTCGCCTTCCATCGACAGCTTCAATCGCCTGACGCCAGCGGGGCTCTCAGCGGGTGCCGGCCGCTCGCTGGTCCTCACGCCATTCTCCCCCGTGCCGCTCCCGCAGGTACGCCAGGACCCCCGCCGCGGCCGTGCGGGCGGTCGCGACGCAGGCCGGGATGCCCAGCCCGTCGTAGGCGGCCCCGCAGACCGCGAGGCCCGGCTGCACGGCGACCGCCGCGCGGACGCGCGCGACCCGGTCGAGATGGCCCACGTCGTACTGCGGCAGGGCGCCGCCCCAGCGGCTCACCCGGGTCGACAGGGGAAGCCCGCGCGCCCCCATGATCTCGGCCATCTCGGCCATGGCGAGCGCCACCAGCTCGTTGTCGTCGCGCTGGAGGACGAACTCCTCGCCCAGGCGCCCGATCGAGCAGCGCAGCACCAGCAGGCCGGGGTCGCTCTCGGCCAGATGGGGCCACTTGACCGTGCTGAACGTCACGGCCTTGACCGCCCGTCCCTCGATCGGGGGCACCAGGTAGCCGCTGCCCGCAGGTTGCTCGGGGAACGCCCCGCGCGGGTAGGCCAGGGTGACGATCGCCATGCTGGCGTACTCGATGCGGGCCAGCTCCGCGGCGGCCTTGGGCACCTCGTCGCCGAGCAGCCTGCCCGCCGCCGGCGCGGGCACCGCGACGATCACCGCGTCGGCCTCGATCGTCTCGGGCTCTCTCGTGGGCCCGGCCACCAGCCGCCAGCCGGTGCGGGTGCGCCGGAGCTCACGCACCATGACGCCGGTCCTGATGTGGGCGCCGGACGCCGCCGCGACCGCCTCCGGCAGGCTGCCCATGCCGCGCTTCAGGGTGGTGAAGACCGGGCCCGCGTCCTTCGGCGCCTCGTCGCTGATCGCGCGGGCGGCCCGGAGCAGCGAGCGCTCGGTGCGCGCGATCGTCGCGACGCGGGGCATGGTCGCGTCCAGCGACAGGAACTCCGCGCGCCCGGCGTAGACGCCGCCGAGCAGCGGCTCCACCAGCCGGTCGACGACCTCCCCGCCCATGCGCGCCCGGATGTACGCCGCGACGGAGACATCGGAGCTCACCAGCGTCGCGGGCAGGATCTGGTCGAGCGGCACCCGGGCGAGGCCCGCGGGCGACAGAATGCCCGAGCGGCCGAGCTGGACGACGTCGGAGGGCACGCCCATGACGTGGCCCCTGGGCATGGCGCGCAGCTCGCCCCGCGTCCAGACCGAGGCGCCCGTGGGGCCGGGGTGGACCAGCTCATCGCCGAGCCCGACCATGCGGGCGAGCTCCTTGCCCTCGGGGCGGCGGGCCAGCATGGCCTCAGCGCCCTCGTCCACCCGCATGCCCGCGACCTCGGAGGCGAGCAGCTTGCCGCCGATGCGCGAGGCGCCGTCGAGCACCGTCACCGAGAGGCTCTCGTCCTCCTGGCGGAGATGCCACGCCGCCGCCAGCCCGGCGATGCCCCCGCCCACGACCACGACGTGCCGCCGAGTCCCTTCCATGTCTCCAGACGTTACCCGCCCGCGAGCACCTCGTGCGCTGGTCACGGCGCGGCTCCGGGGCGGCGGGCGGAGAACGTGACGCCATTGTGACGCGGCCCGCTCAAACCGGGTGCTCGCCGGTTTCGTCAACAAGGGCATGAGAATCCTACGGAGCCGCCCGTCCCTGATGGTGACCCTGGCGGCAGTCGTCCTCGCCGTCTCCGCCTGCGGGGGGTCCGGGGACCAGTCGAGCTCGGGGACCGCTCCGGCCGATCCTGCCGCGCGGCGGCCGGCGGAAATGCCCGCACAGGCCGACACGCGGGCGGGCGGGAGCGGGGCCGCGGGCCAGGGCTCGGGGGACTCCGCGTCCTCGTCCAAGGTCGAGGTCAAGCAGGCGGACCGGGCGATCGTCTACACCGGCGAGATGGCGGTCCGCGTCAAGGACGTGACCGTCGCGGCCGACAAGGCCAAGCAGATCGTCACCGCGGCGGGCGGGCGCGTCGACAGCGAGCGGTCGACCTCGTACGGGCGCGAGGGCAGGTCGGCCATCGTCTTCAAGATCCCCCCGGACCGGTATCCCGCCGTGGTCGACCAACTGGGCAAGGACCTGGGCGTCCGGGAGTCGCTGAGCCTCGGCACCGAGGACGTCAGCCAGCAGATCGCCGACGTGGACAGCCGGGTCAAGTCGTCCAAGTCGGCGCTCGACCAGGTCCGAAAGTTCATGTCCAGGGCGAAGACCATCGCCCAGGTGCTGGAGGTCGAGCGGGAGATCTCCACCCGCGAGGCCGATCTGGAGTCGCTACAGGCCCGGCAGAGGACCCTGGCGGCCCAGACGGCCCTCGGCACGCTGACCCTCAACCTCGTCCACGTCACCCGCCCCGCGCCCACGCCCCCCAAGCCGGCGCCGCCGAACTTCCTCAGCGGCCTCAAGGCGGGCTGGCACGCCCTGGCGACCACGACGAGGATCGCCCTGACGGTCTTCGGCGCGCTCCTGCCCTGGCTGGTGGTGCTCGGCGTGCTCTGGATCGCCTACGTGGCCGTACGGCGGCGCGTGCCGTCCCTCCAGCGCCACGCCACCGCGCGACGACCCGCACCGGACGCCCCCGATAGACCGGACGTCCCCGGGAAGCCGGACGCCCCTGGGAAGCCGGACGTCCCAGAGAAGCCGGACGTCCCTGAGAAGCCTTACGCCCCCTGGACGCCCGTCGCGCCCGAGGAGGGTGAGAGCCCCCAGCAGGACGCCCCAGACGCTCGTGACACTCCTGAGGGGCCCCCGGAGCGGTGATCAGCGGACGGACACCTCGTGAACGAAGTCGGTGAGGCGGGCGAGCTGGCCGGGATCGGTCGTGGGCAGCACCCCGTGGCCGAGGTTGAACACATGGCCCTCCACCGCCCGTCCACGGGTGACGATGTCGCGGGCGCGGGCCTCCACGACGTCCCAGGGCGCGAACAGGACCGCCGGGTCCAGGTTGCCCTGGAGCGCCTTGCCGGGGCCGACGCGGCGCGCGGCCTCGTCGAGCGGCACCCGCCAGTCGACGCCCACCACGTCGGCGCCGGCCTCGCCGAGCAGCCCGAGCAGCTCGCCGGTGCCGACGCCGAAGTGGATGCGCGGCACGTCGAGGTCGGCCAGGCCGGCGAAGATGCGGCTGGTGTACGGGAGGACGAACTCGCGGTAGTCGCCGGGGGCGACGGCGCCGACCCAGGAGTCGAACAGCTGGACCGCCGAGGCGCCCGCGTCGATCTGCAACCGCAGGTAGGCCAGGGTGATGTCGGTGAGACGGCTCATCAGCGTGTCCCACAGCGCGGGCTCGCCGTACATCATGGCCTTGGTGTGGTCGTGGTTCTTGGACGGCCCGCCCTCGATCAGGTAGGACGCCAGCGTGAAGGGGGCGCCGGCGAACCCGATGAGCGGCGTGGGGCCGAGCTCCTTGGTCAGCGCGTGGATGGCCTCGGTGACATACGGCACGTCGCCGGCGTCGAGGGCGCGCAGGGTGCCGACCGCGGCGGTGTCCCTGATCGGGGCGGCGACGACGGGGCCGACGCCGGGCTTGATGTCGAGGTCGATCCCGATGGCCTTGAGCGGCACCACGATGTCGCTGAAGAAGATCGCCGCGTCCACCCCGTACCGCCGCACGGGCTGCATCGTGATCTCCACGATGAGGTCCGGCGTCGCGCACGCGGTGAGCATCGGCACGTCGGCGCGCACCGCGCGGTATTCGGGCAGCGAGCGCCCGGCCTGGCGCATGTACCAGACGGGCGTGTGGGGCACGGGAAGTCGCCGGCAGGCACGGACGAACGGGGACTCGGCGGTCTCGGGATTCACCTATCCAGGGTGCCACGGCGAGGGGCCGGTCCACGCACCGCGTGCGTGCCCTGTCGTCCCGGGACCGGCGCCGGGGCCTGATACCAAAGCTTGCCGCGAAAAAGATACTTACCGGGCTGATGTCCCGTCATGCTAATGAAGCCGCGAACCGTACACTATGTCTGGTTCGGTAGGCCGGTTCGGGCCCGAACGGCCGCCTGCCGCGTCAAGGCAATCCCAAGCGCGGGTAAGGTACGTCTCACGTGAGGTCCGTGATCATGTCGCGGCTGGCTCAAATGTTCGTCAAAACACCGCGCGGCGCTGATTCCGTGACCACTTTCGGGACACGCCGAGCGCGTTGCGGGGAAATGTCGCCGTGACGTGTCAACGTCGGACCAGTCATCGAGTTCACGGACAAAGGCGCGCGGGTGGGAAGCGCCGGCCCGGCGACGCGCACTCCTGTCCGTCCGTACTCTCGATCCCGGGACCCGACGAAAGGCTCGCGATGACCGCGATGTGGAGTTCCACCGAGCACCGCACTGTGCGTTGTGCGCTCATTGCCGGCGAACGGGGATACGAGCGGCGACGCCGCCTCTACGGGCACGACGACGGCCGCGACCGGGATTCCGTGAAGCGCGGCGACGGCCCGGTGATCGCGGCTTGATCACCACCCGTGCATCCGGCGCATACCCCCCCGCTTCCGGCATCGCCCACTCCGGCCTACGCTGCCATCATGACCATCGGTGACGCGCCACCGGCGCCTGCCGCATTCCGGCGGGCCCTGGAAAGCCTGCGTCCCGCCGAGGTCAGGCCCGAGATCGAGCTGGAGGACATCCCCGCCCCCCAGCGGCTCGCCCCCTACTCCGGCGCGGTCGGAGCATCCGTCTACCGCGACGACGACGAGCTCGCGGTAGGCCGGCTGATCATGTTGTTCGACCCCGACGGCCAGCGCGGATGGGACGGTCCCTTCCGGTTGGTCGCCTACGTCCGCGCCGACATGGAGCCGGAGATCACCTCCGACCCGATGCTCGGGCCGGTGGCGTGGAGCTGGCTGACCGAGGCCCTCGACTCACGCCATGCCCGCTACGCCGCCGCGGGCGGCACGGTCACCCGCGCCGTTTCCGAGGGGTTCGGCAACAAGGCCGACGACCCGGTCACCACCGAGCTGGAGCTGCGCGCGTCGTGGTCCCCCCTGGAGGAGGACCTCTCGGCGCACGTCGCCGCCTGGTGTGACCTGATGTGCCTCGCCGCGGGCATCCCACCCCTGCCACCCGACGTCGCGGCCCTCCCGCAACGGTCCGCGCGTCGCGAAGACCCGGAGTCCTTCAGGACGTGACCGACGACGAAATCATCCCCGCATCCGAGATAGTCCCGCTTCTGGAGCCCCGCGAGGGCATCCCGCCGGTCATCGAGGACCCCGCCGCGCTCGCGGCGGCCGTACGCGCGTTCGCCAAGGGCACCGGCCCGGTCGCCGTCGACGCCGAGCGCGCGTCCGGCTACCGCTACAGCGGCCGGGCGTACCTCGTGCAGCTCCGCCGCGCCGGCGCCGGCAGCGCGCTCATCGACCCCATCTCCTGCCCCGATCTGTCCGAGCTGGACGCGGCGCTGGCCGACGCCGAGATCGTCCTGCACGCCGCCACGCAGGATCTCGCCTGCCTGGCGGAGATCGGCTTCACCCCCCGCAAGCTGTTCGACACCGAGCTGGCCGGACGGCTCCTCGGCTACGAGCGCGTCGGCCTCGGCACGATGGTCGAGAACGTCCTCGGGCTGCGCCTGGAGAAGGGCCACTCGGCGGCCGACTGGTCCCACCGGCCGCTCCCCGAGGACTGGCTGCGCTACGCCGCGCTCGACGTCGAGGTGCTCATCGAGCTGCGCGACATGCTCCACGACGAGCTGGCCGCCGAGGGGAAGCTGGCATGGGCGCAGGAGGAGTTCGCGTCGATCCTGGCCGCTCCCCCGGCGCCGCCGCGCACCGACCCCTGGCGGCGCACCTCCGGCATCCACCGAGTGCGCTCCCTGCGCGGCCTCGCAGTGGTCCGTGAGCTGTGGACGTTGCGCGACGAGCTGGCGCGCGAGGCCGACCTGGCACCCGGGCGGGTGCTGCCGGACTCGGCGATCGTGACCGCCGCGCTGGAGCAGCCGCGCACGACCAAGGCCCTGACCGACATAGCCCCGTTCACCGGGCGCAGCGCCCGGCGCCACCTGCGCGACTGGCTCAACGCCATCGGGCGGGCACGCGTGCTGTCGGAGCCGCAGCTCCCCCAGCCGAGCGGCCCGGGGGACGGTCCCCCGCCGGCCAACCGCTGGGCCGACCGCGATCCGGCCGCCGCCAAGCGGCTGGCGGGCGCCAGGGCGGCGGTGGCGGCGCTGGCCGAGACCCATCACATGCCCACGGAGAACCTGCTCCAGCCGGAGGCCATCCGGCGGCTCACCTGGGAGCCTCCCGCCGACCTCGACGAGGGGGCGGTGGAGGCGCGCCTGCGCGAGCTGGGCGCCCGCGAGTGGCAGATCGCCCTGACGGCGCGTCCCCTGTCGGCGGCCTTGACCCGTCTGGCCGCCAAGGACGAGCCCAAAGAGTGACCGCCTTTACGAAGTAAGGTTCCCTCACACCCTCGCGGTCAGGCGTTCGCCGCGGGCCGGCCCGCGTCCGCCGGCTCGTACGCGGACGCGGTGAGGCGTCCGCCGGCTCGTACGCGGACGCGTCAGGCGTCGGTCAGCTTTCGCACGCTCTCGCGGAGGACGACCTCGCCCTCGACGGGCGTCCGTCTCGGGACGTCCTCCCGTGTGAGCGCGAGGTCGAGCGCGAGCGACCCCATGCGCGCGAGCGGCAGCCGTACCGTCGTCAGCGCCGGGGCGAGGTCGCGCAGCGAGGCGATGTCGTCGAACCCCGCCATCGACAGATCGCCCGGCACGTCGACCCCCTGCGCCCTGAAGGCGGCCAGCGCCCCGACCGCCATCACGTCGTTGACCGCGAACACGCAGGTGGCGCCGGTCTCCATGCGGACCAGCTCCACGGCGGAGGCGTACCCGCCGTCCCTGTCGAACCCGCCGTGAACCACGATCGGCGCGGGCAGGCCGAGCTCGCGGAGCCCCTCGGCGAAGCCGGCCGCCCGGTCGATGGCGGTGTAGAGGTTCGTCGGCCCCGCGAGCACGGCGAACCGGCGGTGCCCCTGGCCCGCGAGCGCGACCGCGAGCTTGCGCGCCCCCTCGTGGTTCAGGGGCGCCACGGTGTCGGTGCCGAGCAGGTCCTGCCCGATGATGGCGACCCGGCCCCCCGAGGCGCGGTAGAAGTCGAGCTCGGCGCGCAGGCGCCGGATCATGGCGTCGTCCACGACGCGCGACCCGGCGATCAGCACCGCACGGGCCCGCTGGGCGTTCAGCGTGGCGACCAGGGCGATCTCGCGCCGGGGGTCGCGGTAGGTGGTGCCGAGCGTCACCACCATGTCGTGCAGGTCGGCGGCGCGGATGGCCCCGTCGGCGATGGCCGCGAAGTAGGGGTCGGTCAGGTCCTGGATCACCAGGCCGACGACGTTGCTCGCGCCCCGCGCCAGGGTCTGCGCGGCCGCGTCCACGCGGTAGCCGAGCCTGGCCGCCGAGGACTCGACCCGTGCCCGCATGGCCGCTCCCACCTGGCGGCTGCTGCCGTTGAGCACCCGCGAGGCGGTCGCCAGCGACACCCCCGCGTCCCTGGCGACGTCTTCCAGCGTGACCATGGTCTTCCTCCCGTGCCCCGCCCGGCTCCCTTCTCATTGTCCAGCGGTCTCCGGCGCCCGCGCACGGGTCTATCGTTCGGAGGCGTCGTGGTCCTGCGAAAGGGTCACCGCACGGCGACCGGGGGCCGGTCGCCGACCCGGCTGTGCCGCATGCCGTACACGAAGTAGAGCACGACCCCGATCGCCATCCAGATCACGAACCTCAGCCACGTCTCGACGGGGAGGTTCAGCATGAGGTAGAGGCAGGCCAGCACCGACAGGATCGGCACCAGCGGGACCAGCGGCGTACGGAAGGCGCGGGGCAGGTCGGGCCGGGTCCTGCGCAGGATGACGACACCGGCGGAGACCAGGATGAACGCGAACAGCGTCCCGATGTTGACCAGCTCGGCCAGGGCCGACAGCGGGATGAGCCCGGCCAGCAGCGCCGTCGCCACGCCGATGATGATCGTGATGCGGTACGGGGTGCCGAAACGGGGATGGACGGCGGCCAGCCCCCGGGGAAGCAGGTTGTCGCGGCTCATGGCGAAGAAGATGCGGCTCTGGCCGAGCATCAGGATCATCACGACGGTCGTGAGCCCGGCCAGGGCGCCGACGCTGATGATCGTGGCCAGCCAGTCCTGGCCCACGACGCGGAACGCGCCCGCCAGCGGCGCCGACCGGCTGAGCCGGTAGTACGGCTGCATGCCGACGACGACCAGCGACACCGCGACGTACAGGACCGTGCAGATCACCAGGGACGCGATGATGCCGATGGGCAGGTCGCGCTGCGGCTTCTTGGTCTCCTCCGCGGCGGTGGCCACCACGTCGAAGCCGATGAAGGCGAAGAAGACGATGGCCGCGCCCGAGAAGACGCCGAGCACGCCGTAGGCCGCCGGGGAGACGCCGAACAGCACCTGGATCAGCGGCGCCTTGAGGCCGTCCGCCGCCGGGATGGGCTGGGACGGCGGGATGAACGGGCTGTAGTTGGAGCTCCTCACGAAGAACAGCCCCGCCACGATGACCAGCAGCACGACGGCCACCTTGATCGTGACCACGACCAGGTTGAACCGCGCGGACAGCTTGATGCCGGCCACCAGCACGGCCGTGAGCGCGAGCACGATCACGACGGCGGGGACGTTGAAGGCGGCGTGCTCGCCTGCGAGCGTGGCGGGCAGGTGGATGCCCAGAGTGGCCAGGAGCTCGGCGAAGTAGCCGGACCATCCGACCGCGACGACCGCGCCGCCGAGGGCCAGCTCCAGCATCAGGTCCCACCCGACGATCCACGCGGGGAACTCGCCGATGGTGGCGTACGAGAACGTGTACGCGGAGCCGGCCACCGGCACGGTCGAGGCGAACTCGGCGTAGCACAGGGCGGCGAGCGCGCAGACGACGCCCGCGACGACGAACGAGATGGCGACGGCCGGGCCGGAGGTGTCCCTGGCCACCTGGCCCGTGAGGACGAAGATGCCCGTGCCGACGATCACGCCCACACCGAACACGGTCAGGTCGAGGGCGCTCAGGTTGCGGCGGAGCCGGTGCTCGGGCGACTCGGTGTCCTCGATCGAGCGCTCGACCGTCTTGGTACGGAAAACAGACATGGGCACGCCCCCTGATCGTCTTTGATCGCGCAGGACGCCTTCCGCGAAAGCGCGGGTCATGCGTACCCCCCGACCGGACAAACATTCCTCTCTGTGCCCGGGGAGGCGAACCCGACCGGCTTTCGGCCGGCCGGAACGTGAGGGGAATGACCAGGCGAATCGGGGGATCAAGGGGGACCTCCGCGGGGCCGGACCGGCCCCGCGGAGCGGCGTGTCAGCGCGCGGGGTCGCCCTCCAGCATCGGCGAGCGCCTGGCGACCGCCTCGGTGATCTCGCGCGCGAGATCCTGGCCGGTGAGGCCGATGTCCGTGAGGATCTTGGCCCGCTTGGCGTGGTCGAGGAACCGCTGCGGGATGCCGAAGGTGCGCACCGGGACGTCGACGCCCGCGTCCCTCAGCAGGCGGGCCACCGCGTCGCCCACCGCGCCGACGCGGCCGTTGTCCTCGACCACCGCGACGAGCCGGTGCGCCGCCGCGGCGGCCACCAGGGTCTCGGGAAGAGGCTTGACCCAGCGGGGGTCGACCACGGTCGCCGAGATGCCCTGCGCGTCCAGCAGCGTGGCGGCGTCCAGCCCGGCCTGGGCCATCGGGCCTGCGGCCACCAGCAGCACGTCGGCCTCCTCACCCCCCTGCCGCAGGACGTCCATCTCGCCGAGCCTGCCCACCGCCTCGATCTCGGCGCCGACCGCACCCTTGGGGAACCGGACCACGGTCGGGCCGTCGCCGACCTCGACCGCCTCGGCGAGCAGCTCGCGCAGCCGCGCGGCGTCGCGGGGCACGGCGATCGAGAGCCCCGGGATCACCTGGAGGATCGACAGGTCCCACATGCCGTTGTGGCTGGCCCCGTCGTCGCCCGTGACGCCCGCGCGGTCGAGCACGACCGTGACCGGCAGGCGGTGCAGCGCGACGTCCATCAGCAACTGGTCGAAGGCGCGGTTGAGGAAGGTGGCGTAGAGGGCGACCACCGGGTGCAGGCCGCCGAGCGCGAGCCCCGCCGCGCTGGTCAGGGCGTGCTGCTCGGCGATGCCGACGTCGTAGGTGCGGTCGGGGTAGGCCTCGGCGAACGCGGCGAGGCCGGTGGGGTGGAGCATGGCGGCGGTGATCGCCACGATGTCGTCGCGCTCGGCACCGAGCCGCACGAGCTCCTGGCTGAACACGTTGGTCCAGCTGTGGGGCTTGGGCTGCTCCTCGCCGGTCAGCGGGTCGAACGGCTGCGGCGAGTGGAAGCAGTCTTCGTCGTGGTTCTCTGCGGGCGAGTAGCCGTACCCCTTGGTGGTGAGGACGTGCACGATGACCGGCCCGCGGAAGTCGCGGGCCTTGCGCAGCGCCGCCTCGACGGCCTGCTCGTCGTGGCCGTCGATCGGGCCGACGTACTTCAGCCCGAGGTCCTCGAACATCACCTGCGGCGCGAGGACGTCCTTGATGCCCTTCTTGACGCCGTGCAGCGTCTCGTACAGCGGGTTGCCGACGACGGGCACCCGGCCGAGGTTCTGCTTGACGAACTCCAGCACGTGCTCGTAGTTCTGCGTCATGCGCAGCGACGCCAGGTGGGAGGCGAGGCCGCCGATCGTCGGGGAGTAGGACCTGCCGTTGTCGTTGACGACGATCACGAGCGGGAGGTCGGGGTCCTTGGCGTGGCCTGCGATGTTGTTGAGCGCCTCCCAGGCCATGCCGCCGGTGAGCGCGCCGTCGCCGATCACCGCGACGACGGTGCGGCCGGTCTCGCCGCGCAGCTTGTAAGCCTTGGCCAGCCCGTCGGCGTAGGACAGGGCGGTGGAGGCGTGGGAGTTCTCGATGACGTCGTGGCCGGACTCGGCCTGGCTCGGGTAGCCCGACAGGCCGCCCTCCTGGCGGAGCCTGACGAAGTCGCCCGCGCGCCCGGTGAGCATCTTGTGGACGTACGCCTGGTGGCCGGTGTCCCACAGGATGCGGTCGGACGGCGAGTCGAAGACCCGGTGCAGCGCGATGGTCAGCTCGACGACCCCGAGGTTCGGGCCGAGGTGGCCTCCGACGCGGGAGGTGGTGGAGATCAGGAGTTCACGCAACTCGGCGGCGAGGGCCGGCAGCTCGTCGGCCTCCAAGCGCTTGAGATCTCCCGGACCCTTCACGGACTCCAGCAGGCCGGCCCGCCCTGCGCCCGAACCGTTGGTTCGCTGGCTCCGCTCGCTCACGGAATCATCCCCTCCGCCTGTTGTCGACCACGCCCGAGTCTATTTGCCCGGGAGCCCCGTCCCAGCGGCGCTCCGGGCTCGCCTAAGAGTCTCACTCTCTGGACTCTCTTGGGCCAACCTCTCGAAACCTCCATAGCTTGTCCACATTAGATCGGTTTTACGCCAAGTAGGCGGCTCGCGTACCCTCACGGGACCATGCGAACGTCCTCACTTGCCCTCCTTTGTGTCGTGATCGCCAGCTCACTGCTGGGCGGTACGGCCAACGCGGCCACGGCGCGCTTCCCGATCAGGAACGCGGACACCCTCACCAAGAGCCCCCTGTACGCCTCGGGCCGCCTTCCCGCCGCTCCCTGCCCGGAACCGGCGGTCCAGGCGGGGAGCGTGGCCTCGGTGAAGGCCTACCTGGTGCCCCTCGTGAAGTGCCTGGACGCCGCGTGGGCGGCCCAGTTCGCCAAGGCACGCCTGCCGTTCGCCAAGCCGCGTGTGAGCTTCATCACCAAGCCCCAGAAGATCTGCGGCAGGAAGTGGGCCAAGAACGTCCAGGCGATCTACTGCAACGCGAGCCGCCACATCGTCGTCATGCTCGACAGCGCCGTCGTCGAGGACCCGGAGGACCTGTTCCTCATGGACGTGATCGCCCACGAGTACGGCCACCACGTGCAGAACACGGCGGGCCTGTGGCGCGCCTACGACCGGCTGCCCAACAACGGCAAGGCCGAGTTCTACGAGCAGACGCGCCGGCACGAACTGCAGGCCGAGTGCCTGGCCGGGGTGTTCATCGGCAGCGTCTGGCCCTCGCTGCACCGTACGGCCGAGGACTGGAAGGCCCTGCTCGACGACGACCTGCAGAGCGGAGACGAGACCGGCGACGTCCGCGACCACGGCAAGGGGCGCAACATCGCCAACTGGCTGAGCCGCGGCTACAAGGCCGTCTCCCCCTCCGCCTGCAACACCTGGATCGCCTCCTCGGCGATGGTCGCCTAGAACGCCCGCACGCCACCAGGTCCGGTAAGCCCATTTATCGGTCCTTGAGTGGATATAGCGGCTAGCCTGCCGTGCTGTGATCATTCGAAGGATCTCCATCGCGCTGTCCGCCGGGGTGCTGGCGAGTCCTCTCTTCGTGGGGACGGCACACGCCGCCCCGGCGTCGGCGGCCGGCTACCCGATCAGGAACACGGCCGCGCTGACCGGGAACGCCCTCTACGCCTCCGGCAGGCTCCCCACGTCCGAGTGCCCGGAGAAGCCCGTCACGCCCGGCAGCGCGGCCTCGGCCAAGAGGTACGTCATGCCGCTCTTCGCGTGCCTCAACGAGTCGTGGGCCGCCCAGCTGAAGAAGGCCCGTATCCCGTTCTCCAAGCCGCGCCTGCAGTTCATCTCCCGGCCGCGGCGCGTGTGCGGCCAGAAGTGGCCCTCGAACGCCCAGGGCATCTACTGCCCGTCGTACCGACGGATCGTGGTCCTCCTCGACAAGTACCTCACCCGGCAGGCCGAGGACCTGTTCCTGATGGACGTCATCGCCCACGAGTACGGCCACCACGTGCAGAACATCTCGGGCATCGAACACGGGTTCGGCAACCTGCCCCACCGGAGCAAGACCGAGTCCGACGAGCAGCTGCGGCGGCTCGAACTCCAGGCGGAGTGCTTCGCGGGAGCGTTCATCGGCAGCGTCTGGGACTCCCTGGACCGGACCACCGACGACTGGGAGTACCTGCTCGACGCCACCCGCGAGAGCGGCGACGAGATCGGCAAGGTCCGCGACCACGGCAAGGGGCGCACCATCGCCAACTGGCTGAACCGCGGCTTCAAGGCCGCCGGCCCCTCCGCCTGCAACACCTGGATCGCCGGCTCCACGATGGTCGCGAGCGCCCCCCAGGGCTGACCGCCCGGGACGGCGCGTCGCCGCCGGCTAGGGGCCGACGCGGGCCAGGGCTTCCAGGGGGTCGGCGAGCACCTGGGCGAAGGCCAGCTCGGCCGCCCCCACCAGGGTGGTGTCGTCGCCGAGGGCGGGGGTGCGCAGCCGCAGGCTCTCGCGGGAGGCGTGCAGGACGTCGGTGGTGATCCGGCTGCGCACCTGGGCCGCCGAACCCAGGTAGATCTCCCTGAGCATGCCCCCGAAGACGACGATCTCGGGGTTGAGGATGTTCACCAGGTTGGCGACGCCGAGGCCCAGCCAGTCGCCCACCCGGGCGAGCGCGTCCTGGGCGACGATGTCGCCGCGGTCGGCGGCGTCCACGACGGCCCGTACGGCGTCACGGCCGATGTCGGCGCCGAAGCGGCCCGCCGCCTCCAGCAGCGCCCGCTCCCCCACCTCGGCCTCCAGGCACCCGCGCGACCCGCAGCCGCAGGGACGGCCGCCTGCGTTGACGACCATGTGGCCGACCTCGCCGCCGTAGCCGCCCTGGCCGCCCAGAAGCTGACCCGCCGCGATGATGCCGCCCCCGATGCCGACGTCCCCATGCAGGTAGATGAGATCGCGGCAGCCCACGCCCACCCCGCGCGCCTGCTCGGCCAGCGCGCCGAGGTTGGCGTCGTTGCCCACCGCGACGGGGATGCCCAGCGCCAGCCTGGCCTCCAGCTCCTCGCCGAGAGGGACGTCCTGGACCCCCATGTTGGGGCTGAACCTGACGACGCCGTCGGAGCTGCGCACGCCACCGCTGAAAGCCACCCCCGCTCCGACGCAGACCGAGTCGGAGCGGGTCTTCTTCAGCATCTGCCCGGTGAAGGACGCGAGGCGCCCGACGACGTCGTCCATGACGAACGGCCCGCGCTCGCGGATGGCCTCGCGCCGGTCGAGGATGACGCCGCCCAGCCCGACCCGGGCGGCGACCAGCCTGTCGACGCCGATGTCGAACGCCAGGACGTACACGCGGGGCTCGGGCCGGACCACCAGCGACGGGCGCCCGGCCCGGCCGGTCTCCGTCGGGAGCTCCTCGCGCACGAGGCCCGCCGCGGTCAGGTCGGCGGTGAGCGCCATGATGGTGCTGCGGTTGAGCCCCATCTTGGTGGTGAGCTCAGATCGGGACGTGGGCCCGCTCAGATGGACGTGGCGCAGGAGGACGCCGAGGTTGTGGCGCCGGATCTCCTCCTGTGAGGGGCCCGCGCGCATCATCCGTGGTCCTCTGGTTCCTCGTGCGATCAGATCTGGGGTGCGGCCCGCCGCGACGGCGGGCCCGGATCGGCACGGACCTCACCTCAGGCCGGAGGCGGCGGCCCGCTTGCGGGACAGGGCGTCGACCCCGGCGGCCAGCAGCAGGACCGACCCGGTGACGATGTACTTCACGCTGGAGCTGTAGCCCATCAGGCCCATGCCGTTGTTGATGACCGCGACCACGGCTCCGCCGAGGACCGCGTCGATCACCCTGCCCTTGCCGCCGAACAGGCTCGTCCCGCCGATCACGGCCGCTCCTACGGCGAACAGGAGAACGTTGCTGCCACCGGTGTTGGGGTCCACCGAGTTGTCGCGCGAGGCGGCGATGATCCCGCCGATGGCCGCCATGCTGGAACAGATGACAAAGGCGCTGATACGGATCCGGTCCACGTTGATGCCGGCCCGGCGCGCGGCCTCGGCGTTGCCGCCCACCGCGTAGATGTGCCGGCCGAAGGCGGTCCGGCGCAGCACGAAGGTCCAGAAGACCAGCAGTGCCACGACGATCGGGACGACGATCGGCACGCCCTTGAGGGACACGATGAGCGCGTTGCGGCTTCGCTCGACGTTCAGGGCGTAGACGGCGAGCCCGCCGACCAGCGCGAGCGCGCCGACGCGGAAGGCGATGACCGTCGCGGGATCCACCGTCAGCCCCCTGCCCGCACGGCGTCGCGCCCGTATGAGCTGGACGGCGGCGTAAACGGCCACGCAGGCGATGTAGAAGCCCCAGCCGAGGGCGGGGGGGAGGTTCTGGTTCTCGATCGAGAGGACCGTCTGGTCGCGGACCGCGATGTTGGTACCGTCGTTCACCAGGATCAGCACCAGCCCCTGGAAGGCCAGGAACGCGGCCAGCGTGACCACGAACGACGGGATGCCGAGCTTGGCGACCAGCGCGCCGAGAGCGACCCCGATCACCACGCCGGTGACGATCGCCGCGATGACGGCGACGTACCACGGCTGGCCATGGTTGGCCAAGGTGGTGGCGAGTACCGCCGCGCACACGCCGCTGGCGTACCCGGCGGACAGGTCGATCTCACCGAGCAGCAGGACGAAGACCAGCCCCATGGCGATCACCGTGACGGCGGCGCCCTGGGTGAAGAGGTTGGCGAAGTTGATCGCGGTGAGGAACGCGGGCCGCAGGATCGCGAAGACGGTACACAGCACGACCAGCCCGAACACCGCCGGGAGAGCGCCCATGTCACCCCCGCGCACCCTCTCCGCGTAGCCGCGGACGTTGCTGCCGATGCTGGGGGCCTCCGCGGCCGCCCCCTTGCGGACCGTCGTCGCACTCATGCCGTGACTCCGTTGACGTTCTGAAGGCCAAGCTCTCCGCTACGCCCGGAGGTGATGAGCTCGACGACCTGGGAGTGGGTGACGTCCGCCGCCTTGACCTGCGCGGCCATCCTCCCGAGGTAAAGGGTCGCGATCCGGTCCGACACGGCGAAGACGTCGTTCATGTTGTGAGAGATCAGCACCACCGCGAGGCCGTTGTCGGCCAGCCGGCGCACCAGCTCCAGAACCTGGGCGGTCTGGGCGACGCCGAGAGCCGCGGTGGGCTCATCGAGGATCACCACCTTGCTGTTCCAGAGCACGGCCTTGGCGATGGCCACGGTCTGCCGCTGCCCGCCCGACAGGCTGGAGACGAGCTGGCGGATCGACTTGACGGTGCGGACGGAGAGGCTGTCGAGGGTCGTCGCCGCCATCTCCTCCATCGTCGCCTCGTCCAGGACCAGGCCGCTCTTCTTCTCCCTGCCCAGGAACATGTTCTGGACGATGTCGAGGTTGTCGCAGAGCGCCAGGTCCTGGTAGACGATCTCGATGCCCAGCTCGGCGGCCTCGCGAGGGCTGCTCACCTGGACGGGCTTGCCGTCGAAGACGTACTCGCCCGCGTCGATCGGGTGGATGCCGCCGAGGCACTTGACGAGGGTGGACTTTCCGGCGCCGTTGTCGCCGACCAGTGCGGTGACCTCCCCCGCGTACGCGGAGAAGGCGACGTTGTGCAGGACCTGCACGGGACCGAAGCTCTTGTCGAGCCCGCGGATCTCCAGGACGGGTTGGGATGACACGTTGCTCCTCAGAGACTGACGGCACGGCTCGCGCGGCCCCCCGGGGAGGCCTCTTCGGGAGGCCTCCCCGGGGGCACGATGCCTTACCGGACCTCGCTACTGGATTCCGGCCTCGGTGCACTTGTCGGCGAAGTCGCCGGTGCACAGCTCGTCCTTGCTGACGTATCCGTCGGCGACGACGTCCTTGACGTTGTCGGCGAAGATCGCCTGCGGGTCCAGCAGGACCGAGGGGACGTCGCGGCCGGTCTCGGTGTCCTTCACCGATCCGCTGACGGTCGGCTTCTCACCCTTGGCCAGGGAGATCGCGAGCTCGGCCGTGGCGTCGGCCTCCTTCTTGACCGCCTTGTAGACCGTCATGCACTGGTCGCCGGCGAGGATGTTCTGCAGGCCCTGGACGGTCGCGTCCTGGCCGGTGACCGGGACCTTCCCGTTGAGCTTCTGCTTCTTCAGGACGGCGATCGCGGCGTTGCCGAGACCGTCGTTGGCCGCGAGAACGCCCGCGATCTTGGGCTCGGCGGTCAGCATCTGCTCGAAGATCGTGCCCGCCTGGGTGTTGTCCCAGTCCGGCACCGACTGGTCCGGGCCCTTCTTGTAGTCACCCGAGTCGTACTTCGGCTTGAGCACGCCGTCGTATCCGGCCTTGAACAGCGTCGCGTTGTTGTCGGTCGGTGAGCCGTTCAGCTCGGCGATCAGCGGCTTGTCGGCCTTCTTGTCGGTCAGGCACTTGACGAGGCCCTCGCCCTGCAGGGTGCCGACCTTGGTGTTGTCGAAGCTCACGTAGTAGGAGGCGCTGCCTCCCAGTGTCAGGCGGTCGTAGTCGATCGTGGCCACGCCCTGCGACTTGGCCTTGTCCAGGACGGCCTTGCCGGTGCCGCTGTCCAGGTTCACGATCACCAGGACCGTGGCGCCGTTGGTGATCATCTGGTCGGCGATGGTCTGGAACGCGGTCTTGTCGCCCTGGGCGTTCTGGATGTCATAGGCCACGTTGGCGGCCTTGAACGCCTCTTCGAGGTACTTGCGGTCCGCGGTCTCCCAGCGGGCCGACGACTTGCTGTCGGGAAGGATGACACCGATCTTGCCCGGCTTGGCGGCGGCCGACGAGGCGCCGCCGGTGTTCTGGGCCGTGCTCGTGTCGCCGCTGTCGCCCCCGCAGGCGGTGAGACCGAGAGAGAGCGCCGCCGCGGCGGCTGTCAGGCCGAGGATCCCCTTGCGCATAGGTGCACCGGGTCCTTTCTGCATGAATGGCCACTTCGTGGGGTGGCGTGGGGGTCTGTTGGGGGTGCCCGGCCGAGCTCTGGCCGGGGGGAGGCAACGGCTTCGACCGGGTCTCGGCTTGGCCGTTTCTTTGAATGTTGTTTGCGGCAACGTATTCCTCTGTGAGCCCGCGCGCCAGACCTCCGGCGGTCAAAGTTTGTTGCCGCCGGTAACAATCAGGAAACGCAAGATTAACCGGCCAGGCTCTGCGTGATCAGCACGAAGGCCGAGGCAGCGGCCACCAGGAGGATCCCGGCCCGTACGCGCCCGCCGTCCAGGAAACGGCGCAGGGGTCCGGAGACGGCGAAGCCCACGACCATGAAAGGGATGAGCGCCGCGCCCGCGACCGCCGACCGGCCGGGCAGCTTGCCCACCGCGGCGAGGATGGCCAGGGACTGCGCGGCGGCGAGGAAGAAGTACATCGCCAGGGTCGCCCGGATGCGCGGCCCCGCGGCGTGCTGGTAGACGATCCCCATGGGCGGGCCCCCGATGCCGGTCGCCGTCCCGGTGACGCCGGACACGAAGCCCGCCGCGGTCAGCGTCGCCCCGTTCCTCGGGATCGCGACCGCCGTCGCGGTGACCGCCACCGCGACCAGCACCATCGCGCCGACGAGGATCCCGAGGGCCTGGGTGCTGACGTAGACGACGACGAACGCGCCGACGGCGCCGCCCGGCAGCCTGCCGAGCAGCGCGAAGCCGAGACCGCGCCAGTCGACCATGCGCCACTCGGTGGCCAGGGTGAACAGCGGCAGCGTGACGTTGACGATCTGGATGGCGCCCGGCATCACGGTGGGGTCGAGCACCGTGATGATCGGCGCCGCCACCAGCCCCAGCCCGAACCCCACCCCGCCCTGGACCACGGCCCCGACAAATACCGCCAAACCGCCCAGAAAAAGTAGGAACATCTCATGGCTCACGCCGGGCACCGTAGACGGTGACAGCCCCTCACCCGCAACGGGTTATCCGGGCCGTTCAGGGGGCGGGCCACGGTCTGTGTCGCACCTCACCCCCCTTTTCCCCCTCTTTCAGTAGGTATGCCCCTAGTAGGCGGGTACCTGCATGGTGTTTACTGCATCTATCCATTTGGGATGTTCTGGTAGACAGATCACTGTGCCGGGAAGGTGTGGCATGGAGGGAATCGTCGAGCGTGGCGTCCACAGTCGCCGCGGTCTGCTGAAGGCGGCCGTCATGGGCCTGGCCATCCCGGCTCTTCTGGAGGCGTGCGGCGCGTCGCCGGCGCCGCCGGCGCGGTCAGGCGGGAACGCCTCCGCCGGGACCGACACCGGCAGGGACATCGAGCTGCTCCGGGTCTCGCTGCCCGGGTCGCTGTCGAACCTCTATCCCGGCCAGGAGTCCGGCATCCTGAACTACTACGTCGCCGGGATCTGCATGGAGGGCCTGGTCGGCGTCGACACGTCCGGCAAGATCGTCCCGGCCCTCGCGTCGAGCTTCGAGCGCACGTCACCGACGACCTACGTCTACACGATCCGCGCCGGCGCCCGGTTCCACGACGGCAGCCCGGTCACGGTGGAGGACGTCCTTGCCTCGATCGAGATGGCCAGGGACGCCAAGGTCTCGCCCAGCACCGCCGGATACTGGGCGGGGCTCGACAAGGCTGTGAGGTCGGGCGAAGGCGAGATCACCCTGACCAGCAAGACCGCCGCCGAGTCGTTCGCGTGGCTGCCGTCCAACGCCGACGCCCTGTGGGTCGCGCCGAAGGCCGTCTGGGAGAAGGCCAAGGGCCAGATCGGCGGCGTCCAGACGCCGCTCGTCGGGTCCGGGCCGTACAAGGTCACGAGCTTCGCCCCTGACTCGCACGTGGAGTTCACGCGCGTGGACACCTGGTGGGGGACCAGGCCGAAGGTCGCCAGAATACGGTTCGAGTTCATCGCCGACGACAACACGCGCCTGCTCGCATGGAAGGCGAACAAGACCGACATGTCGTTGAACGTGCCCCTGGCCCAGTCCCGGCAGTGGGAGGCGGTGGCCGGCACGCGGGTGGTCTACGCGCCGGACCGCTCCTACGCCGGCCTGACGTTCAACGTGTCGGCCAAGCCGTTCGACGACGTCCACGTCCGCAAGGCCATCGCCCACGCCGTGAACCGCGACGCCGTCGTCGAGAAGATCCTGCGCGGCCGGGGCCAGGTCGCCACCGCGCTCTCGACTCCGGAGCAGTTCGGCGGCCTGTGGACGCCGGAGCAGGCGGCCAGAGAGCTGGCCGCCATCCCGCAGTACGAGTACGACCTGGATAAGGCCAGGCAGGAGCTCGCCCAGTCCTCGGTGCCCGGCGGGTTCACCGCCGCCCTCTCCTACCCGAACACCGGCCCCCACCTGGGCACGGCCGCGCTGGCGTTCGCCGCCGACCTGAAGAAGATCGGGATCACGCTCGACGTCAAGGAGCTGCCGATCGAGCAGTGGCTCGCCGAGCTGAACACCTTCCCCCCGCTGAGCTTCATGTGGTACTTCAACACCACCGGCGACCCCGGGGAGCTCGCGAGCTGGTTCCTCGCCGACGGCAACCCGGCCAAGTACGCCGGCAAGCGGGCCGCGGCGACGACCGCCGAGGCGGGCCGGGAGGCCGACCAGGCCAAGCGGGCCAAGCTGCTCATCGAGGCGCAGGCGGCACAGGCGGCCGACCTCGCCTACCTCCCGCTGTGGTGGGGGCAGGCCGCGGTCGCGTTCACCAGCGCCATCGGGGTGAAGGACTACACCTCCTACACCATGCTCGCCGGATGGCCCGGACACCTGTACGCGGCGAAGTGAACCGGCCCGTCCTCGCCTTCGTGCTGCGCAGGGCCGGCGCGACACTGTTGTTGCTGCTCGCGCTGTCCCTGCTCGTGTTCACGCTCCTCTACCTGGCCCCCGGCGACGTCGCCCGCAACATGCTCGGCACGCGGAACGTCACGCCCGAGGCGCTGGCACAGGTCCGTGCCCGTTACCACCTGGACGAGCCGTTCCTTTGGCAGTACTGGCGGTGGCTCTCCCACGCGGTCACCGGTGACTTCGGCACCTCCATCCGTACCGGGGGCCCCATCGGGTCGCTCATGCTCGGCAAGACGGGCGTCACCGCGGCCACGGCCGGGCTCGCGTTCCTGATGTCCGTTCTCGTGGGCGTCCCCACGGGGATCGCGACGGCCGTCCGGCGGGGCCACCGGCTCGACCGGCTGCTGGTCGCCGCGTCCGTCGTCGGGGTCAGCGCCCCCGGTTTCGCGGTCGGGCTGCTGCTGCTGTACGTGTTCGCGCTCGGCCTCGGCTGGTTCCCCATCTACGGAACAGGCGCCGGGTTCGCCGACGCCCTCTGGCATCTGGTCCTCCCCGCGGTGGCGCTCGCGCTCGGCCTCGGCGCCTTCGTCGTCAAGCTGACCAGGGCCGCCGTGATCCGCGAACTCGGCCAGGACTACGTGACCTTCGCCCGCGGCCGCGGCCTGTCCGAGCGGGCGGTGCTGCGGATCGTGCTGCGTAACGCGGCCATCCCGATCGTCACCAGCCTCGGCCTGATGGTGGCGTACCTGTTCGGTGGCACCGTGCTCATCGAGGTCACCTTCGCCCTGCCGGGCCTCGGGTCGCTGATGCAGGAGGCGGTGCTGTTCAAGGACATCCCCGTGGTGCAGGCGCTGACCCTCGTCGTCGCCCTCGTGGTCTCGGCGACGGCGCTCCTGGTCGACCTGTCCTACCTGCTGATAGATCCCCGTGTACGGGCGAGGACGGTGCGGCGATGAGCGGTCCGAGGCGGCGCCCGCCGGTGGTCGCGATCCTGTCGGCCACGCTGCTGGCCCTCGTCGCGATCTGCGCGGCGGCCAGGGAGCTCATCGCCCCGCACGCGCTGGACCAGGACATCTACCTCGGGGTCGTCGCCGGCGGCGTCGAGGGACACCTGTTCGGCACCGACCAGCTCGGCAGGGACATCCTCCAGCTCTCGCTGGCCGGCGCGCGTTCCGCGCTGGTCGGCCCGCTCGTGGTCGCTGTGGGGTCGATGCTGATCGGGTTCTTCCTCGGCACCGTCGCGGGCTACCGGGGCGGGATCGTCGACCTGCTGGCCGGCCGCTACGCCGACCTGCTGCTCGCGCTCCCCGCGGTGCTCCTGGCCATCGTCGTCGCCGGCATCATCGGCAGGGGCTACTGGGTCACCGTCGCCGTGCTGATCGTGCTGTTCTCCCCGTCGGACGTACGGCTGGTGCGCGGCGCCGTCATCGAGCAGGCTCCGCGTCCCTACATCGAGTCGGCCCGGGTCCTCGGCGTCCGGCCCTCCCGGATCATGTTCCGGCACATCGCTCCCAACATCCTGCCCATCGTGATCGCGAACCTCCTGCTGAACGTCGCGTTCGCGCTCGTCGCGCTGTCGTCGTTGTCCTACCTCGGCCTCGGCGTCCCGCCCGGCGCCCCCGACTGGGGACGCCAGCTCGCGGACGGCCGCGAGCTGCTCGGCGACAACCCGCTGGCCGCCGTGATCCCCGGGCTGCTGATCATCCTGACCGCCACGGCGGTGAACCTCCTCGGGGACTGGCTCTCCGAGCGGCTCGAACGACAGGTGGTGGCCCGATGACGGCGCCGATGCTCACCGTCCGCGATCTCCGGGTCACCTCCGGCTCGGGGGTCATCGTCTCCGGTCTCGATCTCGCCGTGGCCCCCGGCGAGACGGTCGCCATCGTGGGCGAGTCCGGCTCGGGCAAGTCGATGACCGTGAAGGCGCTGGTCGGGCTGCTACCCGAAGGGGTTCACGCCGGCGGGCGGATGGAGCTGGGCGGCAGGCGGCTCGACCTGGCCGCCCGTGGGACGCCGTGGCGCGAGGTCCGGGGGTCGAGGATCGCGCTGCTGCTCCAGGACCCCTTCACCTCGCTGTCCCCGGTCCATCGCTGCGGCGAGCAGATCGGCTGGGCGATCCCCGGCCGGGGGAACCGCGCCGGGCGCGTGGCGCGGCTTCTGGCCGAGGTGGGGCTGTCCGCCGAGGTCGCCGGCAAGTACCCCTTCCAGCTCTCCGGCGGCATGCGCCAGCGAGTGGCCATCGCCGCCGGGCTCGCCGCCGATCCCGACCTGCTGATCGCCGACGAGCCGACCACGGCCCTGGACGTCACCACCCAGCACGAGGTGCTGGAGATCGTCGCCGGACTCCAGCGCGACCGCGGCATGGCACTGATTCTGATCACACACGACCTGCGGCTCGCGCGCAGCCGGGCCGACCGGATCATGGTCATGTACGCCGGTCGGCTGGTCGAGGAGGGACCGACCGCCGACGTGATGCACGCCCCCGCGCATCCGTACACCGCGCGGCTGGCGGCCTGCGACCCCCCGATCACGCACCGGCTCCCGGCCCTGCCGACGATTCCCGGCTCGGTCCCCCGGCCGTCGGCCGTCGGCGCCTCGTGTGCCTTCGCGCCCCGGTGCGATTTCGCCGCCGAGGCGTGCCTCGCGGCGGAGCCGGACCTAGTCGAGGTCGCCGCCGGGCATCGGGCCGCGTGCGTGCGCCCGGAGACGGCGGCGCGGGCGGTCTCGGCCGGCCCGGCCGTGGGGCGTCCGGCCGGGGACGACCCGGTCACGGCGCGCCCCGGGCCGCCGCTGCTCACCGTCCAAGGGCTGACCAAGCGCTTCCCCGGCGCCGCCGCGCCGGCCCTGGACCGGGTCGACCTTGAGGTCGCGGCGGGCGAATCGGTCGCGGTGGTGGGCGAGTCCGGTTCGGGCAAGACCACCCTCGCCCGGTGCGTCGTACGCCTGGAACGGCCGGACTCCGGCCGGATCGGCTTCCACGGCGCGGGCACCGGGGCCGGGCGGGTCCAGATCGTCTTCCAGGATCCCTACTCCGCCCTGAATCCGGGACTGACCGTCGGCACGTCCCTGGCCGAGGCCCTCGCCGCGGCCGGGCGGCCGAGGTCCGAGGTCGGGGAGCTGCTCGAACTCGTCGGGCTGCCCGCCGCGTACGCCGGCCGCAGACCGAGGGCGCTGTCCGGCGGCGAGCGCCAGCGGGTGGCCATCGCGCGTGCCCTCGCCCCTCGCGCGGACCTGCTGGTCTGCGACGAGCCGGTGTCAGCGCTCGATGTGTCCGTCCAGGCCCAGGTGCTCAACCTGCTCGCGGACCTGCGCGGGAAGCTGGGGCTGACCCTGCTGTTCATCACCCACGACCTGGCGGTGGCCCGGCAGATCGCGGACCGCGTCTACGTGATGCGCCGGGGTCGCGTCGTGGAGAGCGGCCCCGTCGGCTCCGTGCTGGGAGCCCCCGCACACGAATACACCCGACAGCTGCTGGCCTCGATCCCGGCGGCGCAGTAGGAGGTTTTCCCCCCATGCCTGAACCACGTGTCGATGTGCTGCCCGTGACCGGTGACGTCGGGCGCGTCGCCGACGGGATCCTCGGCCTGCCCGAGGAGCTCCTGCGCCGATGGCGGCGCGCCGGGGGCGCCCAGGTGCGCACGCTCGTCACGGTCCGTTCCGGTGACGCCCTCGTCGGGGCGGCCTTCGAGGCGCACCGGCCGATGACGGCCTACAGGAAGATCGTCGACGTCTGGGCGGCGGACGAGGAGGTGGCCGACGCGCTGGTGACCACCGTCGAGGACCGGGCCTTCCAGGACGGCGCCGTCGCGGTCAAGCGGTGGTTCGCCGCCAGGGACGCCGCCTGGGAGCGGTCGCTGGATCGCGGCTACCGCGAACTTCCGGTTCCCACGTGGGCGGGACCGGTCACCGAGGACCCGGCGGATACCGGCTTCGGGCAGGTGCGATGGCGTGACAGGGCGCCCGGCCGTGCTCTGCGCTACATGCGGCAGACCACGGACTTCACCTGCGGACCCGTGGCGCTCCAGATGGGTCTTTGCGCTCTCGGGTTGCAGGGCGAGCCCGACCGGGCCGAGGAGATGCGCCTGTGGCGCGAGGCCACGACCGTGGGCGGATGCGATCCGCTCGGGCTGGCCGTCGCCGCCGCCGGGCGCGGCGCGGCGCCCGAGGTGCTGCTGTCGGCCGAGGGGCCGGTCCTGCTCGAACTGTGCCGCACCGACGAGGAGCGCGACATGCGGGCGTTCATCCAGGCGGGGTTCAGGAACGAGCTGGCCGATCGCGGCATCGCCGTCGAGACCGCGGCGTTCGGCCTCGACCGGCTGCGTGGCGCGCTCGCCGACGGCGGCATCGCGCTGGTGCTCATCGAGCAACTGGGAATGCACGCGGAAAGCAGCCCTCACTGGATCACCGTGCACAGCGTGGACGGTGACGTCTTCTACGCCAACGACCCGTGGACCGACGCCGACCTCGGCGAGACCTACGTGGACGCCCTCGACCTGCCGTTGCCCTCGGCCGCCCTGGACCGGCTCGCGTGGTACGGCGCGCCGAGCTACCGGAGCATGGTCGTGCTCCGCCCGGCCTGACGGTCCCTCCGGCGGGCCGTCGCCGTCGCCGAGTGCCCTAGTCGGAAGGCATCGAGACCAGGGTCAGCAACCGGGTCGCCCGCGCGGTGGTCCTGTAGCTGTGCTCGGTCTCGGCCGGGAACCGGACGGTGTCGCCCGAGCGCAGCCGAACCTGCCAGGTCGCGATCTCCAATGTCACGGCGCCGGACAGCACGTAGGCGAACTCCTCCGAGCCCCGGCCGTGCGGCGCGCTCTCATGGGTGTGCTCCGGTGGCAGCACGGACTCGTAGATCTCGAACCGGCGGCGGTCCATCGAGCTGAGCAGCGTGCGCGCGGCCTCGTCGGCCGAGGCCCTCCGCATCACCTGCGGCTCGAACAGCGGCGTGCGCGTGATGTCGGCGAAGGACAGCTCCAGCGCCTCGGCGAGACCCGACAGGACCTCCACCGTCGGGTTGGCCAGGCCGCGTTCGAGCTGGGACAGCAGCGCCTTGCTGAAACCGGACCGGTCGGCGAGGTCTCGGATGCTGAGCCCCCTCGTGCGCCGAGCGTGCCTGACGTTGCTCGCTATCGCGGCCCGCACCTGCTCTGAGAGAGTGCTCACTCACCTATCACCGGCCTTCGTACGGCCGGCTCGCGCCACCGCCGCCCGCCTGCTCGCCCTGCCACGCGCCCAGCCTAGTGGGCCGCGCCCGCGGGCGCGGAGGCGGCGACGTCGTGACGGGCGGCGGGGACGCCGTCCCCGTGCGGGCGCCCGCTACCAGGCGACCGGCAGCCGGTGCACGCCGTAGATCGCCATGGTGGAGCGCGTCGCCACCTCCTCGGGAGGCACGGCGAGTCGCAGGCCGGGGAAGCGGCGCAGCAGCGCTGGGTATCCGACGCGCATCTCCACGCGGGCGAGCTGCTGCCCGAGACACTGGTGGACGCCGTGGCCGAAGGCCAGATGTCCCGTCCCCTGCCGCGTGAGGTCGAGCGTGTCAGGGTCCTCGAAATGGCCGGGGTCACGGTTGGCGGCGGCCAGGGACACCGTCACCGTCTCCCCCGCCTTGATCACCTGGCCCTCGATCTCCACGTCCTCCCGTGCCGCGCGCACGACGCCGACGTGGACGATGGTGAGGTAGCGCAGCAGCTCCTCAACGGCGGTCGCGGCCCGGGAGGGGTCGTCGCGCAGCGCGGCCAGCTGGACGGGGTTCCGCAGCAGCGTGAACGTGCCAAGCGCGAGCATGTTGGCGGTGGTCTCGTGGCCCGCGACCAGCAGGAGCATCGCCACGCCGGTGATCTCGTCCTTGGTGAGCCGCCGGGCCGACACCAGGCTGCTGATCAGGTCGTCGCCGGGCTCGGCGCGCTTCTGGACCACCAGCTCCCGCATGTACCCCATCAGGTCGTCCATCGCCTCCCGCACCTGCCCGGGCGTCGATTCGAGGTCGAGCATCACCCGCGACCGGCTCTGGAACCGGTGGTGCCCGCTGTACGGCACGCCGAGCAGCTCGCAGATGACCAGGGAGGGGATGGGCAGCGCGAACTCCTCCACCAGATCGGCGGGAGGGCCCGCCTGCTCCATGGCGTCCAGCCGGTCCGCGGTGATCCTCTCGATCCTCGGCTCCAGCCGCTTCATGTGGTGCACGGTGAAGTGGCCGGTGAGCTGCCGGCGGAAGCGGGTGTGCTCGGGCGGGTCCTCCTGCAGGAAGAACCCCGGCACCTCGGCGATCAGCTCCTGGGTGACCCGCTCGCCGACCGGCGGGTGCAGCAGGTCGGGATCGGTGCTGAAACGGGGGTCGGCGAGCACCGCGCGGGCGGCGGCGTGGCCGGTCACCAGCCAGCCCACGTGCCCGTCGGTGTAGAGCATCGGCCGGATCGGCCCCTCCTCGCGCCACCGGCGCAGATCGCGCGGCGGGTCGAAGGGATTCTGGCGGTCCAGGGGAAGGGTGACGGGGTTCGACATCGCGTGCGTCATGATGCGTTCCTCCCTTTCTCCACAAGACCCTACAAGCTGCGATATTTCCCTGAATGAAAGGAACTATCCGGTGTGGTAAATTTCGCCCACCCCATCGAGCCTCCGGCGGACGAGCGGCCGTCCATGGACATCAGGGCAGCTAGGACGCCTGCCGGACGCCTGACCGCGTACCGTCCGGTCCCATCGGAAAAGGAGAATCGCGCCAGTTCGAGCAGAGTGCAACAATCACCTGAACCATCAACAGAACCCATTCCAACCCTATTTATTTCGCAATATCCACACAAAGAGCTGTAGCGGGTTCAGAAGAAAAGCGGCGCGTCCTGTGACCCCCGCGACGCGGCCTGACGCGGAGGCGGCCATCGGCACCCGGCGCGGGCAGCGGAACGGCCCGGCGGATGGGTGTTCCGCCGGGCCGTCCTGTGTGTCGGAGTGAACCCCCGAGGGCGAGGCCTCGGCCCCGCCTTACCCTGCTCAGCTCTTGGCGAGCAGGGAGCGCAGGACGTACTGCATGATGCCGCCGTGGCGGTAGTAGTCGGCCTCTCCGGGCGTGTCGATGCGCACGACGGCCTGGAACTCCCGGTCCCCCGCCTTGACCGTCACGGTCGCCGGGGTGGTGCCCGAGTTGAGCTCCTCGACACCGGTGATGTCGAAGGTCTCCTCACCCGTCAGGCCCAGCGAGGCGGCGCTCTCGCCCTCGGGGAACTGCAGCGGGAGGACGCCCATGCCGATCAGGTTGGAGCGGTGGATGCGCTCGTAGGACTCGGCGATGACGGCGCGGACGCCGAGCAGGGCCGTGCCCTTGGCCGCCCAGTCGCGTGAGGAGCCGGAGCCGTACTCCTTGCCCGCCAGCACGACCAGCGGGACGCCGGCCGCCTGGTAGTTCACCGAGGCGTCGTAGATCGCTACGACCGGGCCTCCGTCCTTGGTGAAGTCGCGGGTGAAGCCGCCCTCGGTGCCCGGCGCGATCTGGTTGCGCAGGCGGATGTTGGCGAACGTGCCCCGGATCATGACCTCGTGGTTGCCGCGCCGGGAGCCGTAGGAGTTGAAGTCCTTCAGCTCGACGCCGTTCTCCTTGAGGTAGCGCCCTGCGGGCGAGTCGGACTTGATGGAGCCGGCCGGGGAGATGTGGTCGGTCGTCACCGAGTCGCCGAGCAGCGCCAGCGTCCGGGCGCCGTGGATGTCGGTCACGGCCTCCGGCTTGCTCGGCATGCCGTCGAAGTACGGCGCCTTGCGCACGTACGTCGAGGCCGGGTCCCACTCGAAGGTGTCGCCGGTCGGGATCGGCAGCGAGCGCCATGCCTCGTCGCCCTTGAACACGTCGGCGTAGTCACGCTTGAACATGTCCTCGCCGATCGAGGAGTTGACGACCTCGGCGATCTCCTCGGTGGAGGGCCAGATGTCCGCCAGGAACACCGGCTCGCCGTCGGCGCCGGTGCCGAGCGGCTCGGTGTCCAGGTCGAGGTCCATCGTGCCGGCCAGGGCGTACGCGACGACCAGCGGCGGCGAGGCGAGGTAGTTCATCTTGACGTCGGGGTTGATCCGGCCCTCGAAGTTGCGGTTGCCGGACAGCACGGCGGTGACGGCCAGGTCGCCGGACTGGACGGCCTCGGAGATCTCCTCGGGCAGCGGCCCGGAGTTGCCGATGCAGGTGGTGCAGCCGTAGCCGACGAGGTTGAACCCGAGCTTGTCGAGGTAGGGCGTGAGCCCGGAGCGCTCGAAGTAGCCGGTGACGACCTGCGAGCCCGGGGCCAGCGAGGTCTTCACCCACGGCTTGCGGGTGAGCCCCTTGTCGACGGCGTTCCTGGCCAGCAGGGCCGCGCCGATCATGACGTACGGGTTGGAGGTGTTGGTGCAGGAGGTGATCGCGGCGATGACCACCGCGCCGTGGTCCAGCTCGAACGACGTGCCGTCGGCCAGCGTGACCGGGGTCGGCCTGCGCGGGCGGTCGCGGCCGGCCTCCGAGCCGGGCTCGGTGGCGGCGGCCGGCTTGTCCTCCTGCTTGTCGTGCCCGTCGGCGCTGGCGTTGGAGGCCGGCGAGTCGGAGGCGGGGAAGGACTCCTTGCCCTCCTCGTCGGTGCCGTTGGCGTCAGGGACGAACACCCGCACGTCGTGGCGCCAGGTCTCCTTGGCCGAGGACAGCGCGATGCGGTCCTGCGGGCGCTTCGGGCCGGCGATGGACGGGACGACGGTCGCGAGGTCGAGCTCGATGTACTCGGAGAAGACCGGCTCGACGGAAGGGTCGTGCCAGAGGCCCTGCTCCTTGGCGTACGCCTCGACCAGCGCGACCTGCTCGGCGCTGCGGCCGGTGAGCTTGAGGTACTTCACCGTCTCGCCGTCGATCGGGAAGATCGCGCAGGTGGAGCCGAACTCGGGGCTCATGTTGCCGATCGTGGCCCGGTTGGCCAGCGGCACGGCGGTCACGCCGTCGCCGTAGAACTCGACGAACTTGCCGACGACGCCGTGCTGCCGCAGCATCTCGGTGATCCGCAGGACCAGGTCGGTCGCGGTCGCGCCCGGAGGAAGCTGGCCGGTGAGCTTGAAGCCGACGACGCGCGGGATGAGCATGGAGATCGGCTGGCCGAGCATCGCGGCCTCGGCCTCGATGCCGCCGACGCCCCAGCCGAGCACGCCGAGGCCGTTCTCCATGGTGGTGTGGGAGTCGGTGCCGACGCAGGTGTCCGGGTAGGCCCTGCCGTCGCGGATCATGACGACGCGGGCGAGGTGCTCGATGTTGACCTGGTGCACGATGCCGGTGCCCGGCGGGACGACCTTGAACTCGTCGAACGCCGTCTGGCCCCAGCGCAGGAACTGGTAGCGCTCGTGGTTGCGCTCGTACTCGCGGTCGACGTTGCGCTGGAAGGAGTCGGGGCCGCCGAAGAAGTCGACGATGACGGAGTGGTCGATGACCATCTCGGCCGGGGCGAGCGGGTTGATCTTGCTCGCGTCGCCGCCGAGGTCGCGTACGGCCTCGCGCATGGTGGCCAGGTCGACCACGCAGGGCACGCCGGTGAAGTCCTGCATGATCACGCGGGCGGGCGTGAACTGGATCTCCACGCTCGGCGCCGCGGTGGGGTCCCACCCGCCGAGCGCGCGGATGTGGTCGGCGGTGATGTTCGCGCCGTCCTCCGTGCGCAGCAGGTTCTCCAGCAGGATCTTCAAGCTGTACGGGAGGCGTTCCGACCCCTCGACGGCGTCCAGCCGGTAGATCTCGTAAGCCGCGTCACCGACGCGGAGGGTGTCACGGCTGCCGAAGCTGTTCGCGGACACGGAGACTCGCCTCCCTCATTTCACGCTCATCGCCACTGATGGTGGGGCACACAGTTTTCCTGGTTCGCCCCATAGATCCTGCCGCACCGGTGGAGTGCCATCACCAGTTAGGCTGCCCTAACCACCTTGGGCAGGACAGATCTCTCGATATCAAGATATCCCTCAGGTATCTCGACATCAAGTTACCCTCTGGTAGGCCGTCAGGTGGACGCGGGCATGAGGCGTGCCGCCAGCAGGCCTATCACGACGACCGAGAGCACAGGGCCGAGAATCTTGATCTCGAACGCCTGGCCGGTCTTGATCCCGATGCGGTAGGGCAGGACCCACCGGTGCCTCATCGGCCACAGCACCGGGCATCCGCGCTCGGTCAGGCAGTCGCCGACCACGTGGGCGAGGCATCCGACCGCGACGGCGAGGCCCAGCCAGAGGTAGCCCACGTCGCGGGAGTGGAACAGGATGAACGTCCCCGCGGTCAGGCCGATGTTCACCAGGGCCGAGGTGATGGTCTTGCCGGGGACGCCGATGCCGATCGACCGCAGCGCCAGCCCGATCATCAGGATGACCACGATGTCGCGGCCGATCGCGTAACGATCGGCCAGCAGGTGGGAGCCGGCGCCGGCGGCGATGGCGAACAGCAGCGAATGGGTGGCGTGCCGGTGGCCCCCGCTGGCCCAGTTGAACGCCTTGCTGAGCACCCAGGTGGCCGGGCCGAACGTCTGGGCGATCGTGGCGTGCGGGTGGTCGAGATCGGGGAGCATCGCCGCGCCCGCGCAGACCAGGGCCCCGGCGATCAGCTCGCCGGGCGAGAGCACGTTGGCCACCACGGGCGTCAGCTCGCCCGCGAGTCCTCCGAGAGCGGGAAGCGCCGTGAGCCCGGGCGCGATGAGCAGCCAGGCGGCGGCGCCGCTCAGCGCGTGGGTATGCCCCATCATGCGTAGATCACGATCGGGCACCCTACGGCAAAATCTCCCCCATCCGGCGGAACCCTCTCGGTAACCGGGCGGCGTGTCGCCACCGTCCGGAGTCGCGCCAGGTCAAGGGCTCGTGAGGTGGAGGCGAAAGCAGACGGGACCGTTCCGCTCCAAGAGCACCCCCCAGCCCTCTCAGAGCAGAACGATCCCGTCCGAAACCTGATAACGCTCGGATCTCGATGTCTGTTCCCGTCCTCGCGTGATCTGCGTCACTTCTTCGAGATTGCTCACGGTCCCGCCGCGCCCCGGGCGGGTCCGCCGTGCGTACGCCCGCCCCGCCGGGCATTCGCGACATGACTTCTTCTTGACGAGGGGTTGCGTCCCAGAATGTTCTCGATATATCTTTGAGGCATCGAGAACGATCGAAAGTCGATCGCCACTTGCAAGGGGGAAAGTCAATGACCCACACGTATCCGATCGGAGGCGCGCTGCCCGACCCGCGTGCCATCAAGGGCGCCGCGCTGGCCGCGCTCGGCTCCATGGCCTCCGCCTGGCAGCAGGGGCACCACGGGCACCACCACGGCCCCCAGGGCCACCCGCGCGACGAAGAGGGCCGCGAGCGCCGTTTCCGGGGGCATCGGGGGCCGGGGCCTTTCGGCTGGGACTTCGGGCGCGGCCCGTTCGGGCCCGGTTTCGGGTTCGGCGGCGGGCGCCCGCCGTTCGGCAGGGGCGGCCGCAAGGCCAAGCGGGGCGACGTCCGCGCCGCCATCCTGGCCCTGCTGGCCGAGGAGCCGCGCAACGGCTACCAGGTGATCCAGGAGATCGCCCAGCGCAGCGAGGGAGGCTGGAAGCCGAGCCCCGGCGCGGTCTACCCGGCGCTGCAGCAGCTCACCGACGAGGGCCTGGTGCGCGCCGAGGAGACCGACGGCCGCAAGACCTTCACGCTCACCGAGGCCGGCCGCGCCTACGTGAGCGAGCACCCCGAGGAGGTGCGCGCCCCCTGGGAGGACATGACGCCGAACGTCGACGAGGGTGTGCACGAACTCTTCGATTTGTCGCGCCAGGCCGCCGCGGCGCTCTTCCAGATCGCGCAGACTGGCAGTGACGGGCAAATCGGGCAGGCGAAGCAGATCTTGGCCGAGACGCGGCGCAAGCTCTACCAGATCCTGGCCGACGGCGACACCTCGGAGGAGTGACCCTCGATGACCTCGCGGGACGATCTGCGGATCGGTGACGCGGAACGCGACGAGGTGATGACCGCCCTGCGCGAGCACTTCGCGCAGGGCCGGCTCACCCACGCCGAACTGGACGAACGACTCGACACCGCCCTCGCCGCCCGCACCGCGAGCGACCTGCGGCAGATGACGGCCGACCTTCCCGGACCGGCCTCGCGGCGCCCCGTCGAGTACGCCCGGCCGCGGGCGGACGGCTGGACGCCGCCGCAGCACGCCGACCTCGCCTCCTGGGGTCACCACATGGCTTACAGGGCCGAGAGGGCCGCGGCGCGCCGCGAGCGGTTCGAGCGGCGGCGCGGGCGCCACGGCGGGCCCCCGGTCTTCCTGTTCGTCCTCGCGTTCATCCTCATCGCGTCGGTGGTCACCGGCTTGGCCGGGCCGCTGCTCGGTCTGGTGAAGGTGCTGTTCTTCGTGGGGCTCGCCTTCACCCTGATCAGGCTGGCGCACCACCGCCACCATCTCCGCCATCCCCGCCTCGGGCGCCGCCGCTGAGGACCCCTCAGGGCACATCGAGTCGTCTTGGCCGGGCGGACCTTCACGGTCCGCCCGGCCTTGTCGTGCGTGCGATTTGGGTCTTGACGCTCCCAGTCAACCGTTTCATGATCGGCCTGTCTCCCGACCGCCGCCGTTCCCGGGTTTCGGTTCATGTGGGTCCGGGCATGGTGGCGCACGTTCTCCGCGATTACCCACCGGCCCTGTGGCGAACCGCCGAGGGCTCCGCACCCACGAACAAGGAGTAGCCGATGGTCCCGATAACGGACAATCAATTAGATTGCCACGTTTTCGAGCGGGTGCGCGAAGCCAAGGCGGCGGTCATGCCGCCGGAGGTGTACGGACCGGAGTTCCGCGAGGCCTACGAGACCGCCGACGGCGTGGTGTGGAAGCTCGAACGCGCGCAGAACTTCTACGAACCCTACGAGCCCAGCTGGGTGGCGATGACCGAGGGCGATTGGGAACGTTCCCTTCAGCTCGTCGACGAGTCGCGCGGCTCGCTCCGCGCCGAGTACGACGGCTACGCCGAGTTCCGGCGGGTCCGCGTCGTCGAGCCGCCCATCACGCCGTACATGCAGTGGGAGCTGCACGTCCTCGCCGCCCGCGTCGAGGCGGGGGAGCATGCCCGGGTCGTGCCGGTCTCCGCCGTCCGGCCCTTCGAGCGTTACAACCCGCTCCCCGAGCTGCTGATCTTCGAGTCCACCCTCATGTACGAGGTGCTCTACGACGCCGACGGCACCCACCTCGGCGGTCGCCGCATCACCGACCACGACGTGGTCGAGCCGTGCCTCGCCGCCCTGATCGGGCTGTACGAGCAGGGCGAGGAGCTCGCGGCCTACCACCGGCGCGAGATCGTCCCCCTGCCCGCGCCCGCCGTACGGCCGCTCGTCTCCTGACGCCGGCCCCTCCCTGGCCGGCCCGCGCGCGACCGGCTCGCCCGCCTCCGTCTCAGAGCCGGGGCCGGCTCAGAGCCGGGGGTCGACGGGTTCGGATTCCAGGGCGAGGACCGCGAAGACGGCCTCGTGTACCCGCCAGAGCGGCTCGCCTCCGGCCAGCCGCGCGAGCGACTCAAGGCCAAGGGCGTGCTCGCGAAGGGCCAGTGACCGCTTCCTGCCGAGGAACCTGCGGCGCAGCACGTCCAGGCTCTCGGTGTAGTCGGGTCCGTAGATGATCCGCAGGTACTCGCGCCCGCGCACCTTCACGCCCGGCTGCACGCGGCCGGGCGCGGGGTGCGCGGGCTTGACGACCATGCCCTCGCCCCCGGCCTCGGTGAGCGAGGTCCACCACGCGGTGGCCGCAGCCCGTGACTCCTCCGACTCCAGCGAGACGAAGACGTGCCTGGTCGGGGTGATCAGGCCGGACCTCAGGCGCTCCAGCCTCGCGAGGTGCCATGAGTGCGGCTCCTCCCCCGCCGTCGCCCGTCCCTCCACCGCGAGGATCTGGAACGGCGCCAGCCGTACGCCGGATAGACCCGAAACCGGCCAGCAGTACCGCGCGTAGGCGTCCCTGAACCGGGCGGCGTGGCCGAGGCGGCGCCGGGTGCGACCCAGAAGATCGTCCACGTCCAGACCGCGCCCGGCCGCCGCCTCCAGGGCCGCCACCGCCTCGGGCAGGGCCGCGCGGGCCGCCGCCCCGACCGACGCGTACTGCTCCCGGATCAGGCCGCCGGCCTTCGCCGACCAGGGCAGCAGCTCGGCGTCGAGGACCATCCACTCGGTGCCGAGCTCCTCCCAGAGCCCGGCCTCCGACACCGCCGCCCGCAGCCCGTCGACCAGCCCGGCCGTCAGGGCGGGCTCGTCGAAGAACGGGCGGCCCGTACGGGTGTGCACGGTCCCGCAGGTGCCGTCGGTCACCCCGAACCGCGCCGCGGCGGCCTCCGGGGTGCGGGTCAGCACGACGACGGCCCGCGATCCCATGTGCTTCTCCTCGCACACGACCTCGGTGACCCCGGCCCTGTGGAACTCCTCGAACGCCTCGGCGGGGTGCTCCAGGTGGCCCTCCAGCGACGAGGTCTGCGGCGGGGCCATGGTCGGCGGCAGGTAGACCAGCCAGCGAGGGTCGACCGCGAACCGGCTCATGATCTCCAGCGCGGCGGCGGAGTTCTCCTCCCGGATCTTGATCTTGCCGCCGGTGCGGACCTCCACGTACCGGGTGCCCTGGACGTCGCCGATGTCCAGCAGCCCGGGATCGCGCCGGGCGGCCGGGGCGATCGGGCGGGCGGGCTCGTACCAGACCTGCTCGGCCGGGACCGAGACCAGCTCGCGCGCGGGGTAGCGCAGGGCGGTCAGCGTCCCGCCGAACACGCAGCCGGTGTCCAGGCAGATCGTGTTGTTGACCCACTCGGGCTCGGGGACCGGCGTGTGGCCGTACACGACCATGGCGCGGCCCCGGTAGTCCTTGGCCCACGGGTACCGCACCGGCAGGCCGTACTCGTCGGTCTCCCCGGTCGTGTCGCCGTAGAGCGCGAAGGAGCGCACCCGGCCTGAGGCGCGGCCGTGGTAGGCCTCCTTCAACCCGGCGTGGGCCACCACGAGGGCGCCTCCGTCGAGCTGGTAGTGGCTGATCAGGCCGTCCATGAAGGCCTTGGCCGCCTCACGGAACTCCTCCGGCTCGCGGCCGAGCTGCTCCAAAGACCGCTCCAGCCCGTGCGCGATCGTGACCTTGCGGCCGTTCAGCGCCCGTACGAGCTTCTGCTCGTGGTTGCCGGACACGCACAGCGCCGTCCCCGCCGCCACCATGCCCATGACCAGCCGCAGGACGCCGGGCGAGTCGGGGCCGCGGTCGACGAGGTCGCCGACGAAGACCGCGGTCCTGCCCTCGGGGTGCCCGGCCCCGACGGGCCGTCCCGCGTCGTCGCGGTGGAGCTTCCATCCGAGCTCGGTGAGCAGCGTCTCCAGCTCCGAGCGGCAGCCGTGAACGTCCCCGATGATGTCGAAGGGACCGGTCAGCTCGCGCCGGTCCGTCCAGGCCTTCTCGTAGGTGATCGCGACGTCGTCGACGGCCTCGCCCCGGAGCACGTGCACCCGCCGGAAGCCGTCCCTGGAGATCTTGGACAGCGACCGCCGCAGGTCCTTGCGCTGCCGGGTGATCACATGGGCGCCGAAGTCCCTGTCGGGACGCAGGGCGTTGCGGGCGACCGCGACCTCCTCGGGCACGTCCAGCACGATCGCGTCCACGAGCACGTCGTGGCTCTTCGCCAGCTCGACGAGCTTCTTGCGGGCCTCCCACTGGACGTTGGTGGCGTCCACGACGGTGAACAGCCCCCGGCGCAGCCGGGTGCCGACGATGTAGTGCAGGACGTCGAAGGCGTCCGGGGTCGACTCCTGGTCGTTCTCGTCGTCGGCGACCAGGCCCCGGCAGAAGTCGGAGGAGATCACCTGGGTCGGCTGGAAGTGCCTGCGGGCGAACGTCGACTTGCCGCTTCCCGACACGCCCACCAGCAGGACGAGCGACATCCTGGGCACGCTGATCTCAGCCACGGCCGAACACCCCCATCTGGGTCGGCGGCCCGACCTCTGGATCGTCCCCGCCGACCGGCCGGTACGTCACGCGGTAGCCGTACTCCTCGCAGACCCTCCCGGCCCACGCGGCGAACTCCGCGCGCGTCCACTCGAACCGGTGGTCCGGGTGGCGCATGCCGGTCAGGAACTCGTACCGGACGTTGTACTCGCTGTTGGGCGTCGTCACGACCACGAGGCCCGGCCTCGCGGTGCCGAAGACCACGCGCTCCAGTGCGGCCAGGCGGGGCGGGTCGACGTGCTCCACGACCTCCATCAGCACGGCCGCGTCGTACCCGGCGAACCGCTCGTCGGTGTAGGTGAGCGCGCCCTGGAACAGGTGCAGGCGGGCCCGCCGCGCTTCGGGCATCCGGTCGAGCTTGAGGCGGCGCGCGGCCACGGCGAGCGCACGCGCCGAGACGTCCACGCCGGTGACCCTGGCGAACCCGGGGTTCCCCAGCAGTTCGCCGACGAGCCCGCCGGAGCCGCAGCCGAGGTCGATGACCGTACGCGCCCGCGCCTCGGTGAGCACCTCGACCACCGCCTCCCTGCGCAGCAGGTTGAGCGGCGTGCGGGCGGACCGGTCGGACTCCGCCTCCGCGCTCGCGGCGGGGTCGGCGGGCGCGGGCGGCTCGGCTGTCGCGACAGGGTCGGCGGGTGTGGGCGGGTCGGCGGGTGTGGGCGGGTCGGCGGTCTCCTCCTCGATGGGAGGCTCCAGGTCCTCCTCGACGTCGTCGCCCAGCTCGGCCAGGCGGGCGAAGGCGGTGTTCGTCAGGCTCCTGCGGCGGCCGAGGTAGCGGCGCGTGATCCGCCCGCGCTCCGGGTGGGACGCCAGCCAGCCCTCCCCCGCGCGGATCAGCTTGTCGACCTCGTCGGAGGCCAGCCAGTAGTGCTTGGCGTCGTCGAGCACCGGGAACATGACGTAGAGCTGGTTGAGGGCGTCCGCCAGCCTCACCGGCCCGCGCAGCACGAGCCGCACGTACCTCGAATCGCCCCACTCGGGGAACCCGTCGTCGAGCGGGACCGCCTGCGCCTCCACCTGCCAGCCGAGCGGCTCGAACAGCCGCCGCGCGAGCTCCGGGCCGCCCCGGCAGGGCAGCGCGGGCACCGTGATCTCCAGCTCGATCGGCCCGGCCGCCAGCTCGGGCCTGGCGGCGCAGTGCCCCGCGCGGGCCGTCCTGAAGACGTCCGCGAGCGCGACGGCCAGCATCGAGGAGGCCGCGTACGGGCGGTCGTTGACGTACTGGCCCAGGCTGAAGCCGGGCGAGGATGTGCCGCGCGAGCGCACCAGCCGGATGGGGTCCACCTCGACCATGAGCGCGGCCGTACAGCGTTCCTCGGTGGCCTCGGGGTAGAACACCCGGGCCACGCCGAACGACTGCCCGAACTCCTGGACGCGGTCCGGGTGCTTGTGGAGCAGGAAGCCGAGATCGGTGGCCGGCCGCGTGGTCGTCGAGATGGTCAGGAGCACGCTGCCCGATTTTTCCCTATAGGCCACCGCACGGGCCACCGGTTTGGCGGCCCCGCCGTCCGGCCGGGCCCACCGCCCTCGCCCGGGGGCGCCAGGATCAGATGTGCGGCATGATCTCCGCCGCGATCAGCTCCAGGTGGTCGATATCCGACAGGTCGAGCACCTGAAGGTACAGCCGCTCGGTGCCGGCCCCGGCGAACGTGCCGATCTTGTCCAGGACCTCCTCCGGCGTGCCCGCGAGGCCGTTCTCCCGCAGCTCGGAGACCTCGCGGCCGATCGCCGCCGCCCGGCGGGCGATCTCGGCCTCGTCGCGGCCGACGCACACGACCTGCGCGGCCGACATGACGATCGAGTAGCGGCCGGCCGCCTCGCACGCCTCCCGCACCCGGACGTACGCGGCGGCGGTCTCGTCCAGGCCGGCGAAGGGCACGTTGTACTCGTCGGCGAACTTCGCGGCGATGCGGGGCGTCCGCTTGGCGCCCGTACCGCCGATGATCACCGGCGGGCGTGGGTCCTGGGCGGGCTTGGGCAGCGCCGGGGAGTCGGCGAGCCGGTAGTACGCGCCCTCGAAGGAGTACGTGTCGCCCGGCTTGGTGGTCCACAGCCCGGTGACGATCTCCAGCTGCTCCTCGAAGCGCGCGAAACGCTCCCCGAGCGGCGGGAACGGGATGCCGTACGCCTTGTGCTCCGCGTCGAACCAGCCCGTGCCGAAGCCGAACTCCACGCGCCCCCCGCTCATCTGGTCGACCTGCGCGACGCTGATCGCCAGCGGTCCGGGCAGCCGGAAGGTCGCGGCCGTGACCAGCGTGCCGAGGCGGATGGTCTCGGTCTCGCGCGCGAGCGCGCCGAGCGTCACCCAGGAGTCGGTCGGGCCGGGTCCTGGGTCGCCGTCGTCCATGCGAAGGTAGTGGTCGGAACGGAAGAACGCGTCATATCCGAGGCGCTCGGCGGCCCGCGCCACCTGGAGCTGGTCCTCGTAGCCGGCCCCCTGCTGGGGCTCGGTGAAGATCCTTAATCTCATACGACTCATTATCCCGTCACTGCAGAATCAATCTTCGGGGTGGTGCAGGGGTTCGCAGGTATCTCTGCAGTGGGTAAGAAAGCGCCCATGGGAGGACTTCCTGCCTACACACCGATGCTCGCCCAGCTGGGACCGCTCCCAGCGCCGGGCGAGGACGACGCCTGGGGCCACGAGATGAAGTGGGACGGCGTGCGCGCCCTCGCGTACATCGAGAACTCCGCCCTGAGGCTCATCTCCCGCAGCGGCAAGGAGGTCACGGTCGCCTACCCCGAGCTGTACGCGCTGGCGGGCGCGGTCGGCGGGCACGATGTCGTGCTCGACGGGGAGATCGTCGCCTTCGACGAGGCGGGCCGCCCGAGCTTCTCGGCGCTCCAGCCCCGCATGCACCAGCGGCGCGAGGAGCGCGTGCGCAAGCTCGCCCAGAGCATCCCGGTGACGTACATGCTGTTCGACATCCTGCACATCGGCACCGAGCCCGTCATAGCCCTTCCGTACGTGCGGCGCAGGGAGCTGCTTGAGGACATCGTGTCGGCGGGGGCCCGCTGGCAGGTGCCGGCCTGGTTCCGCGACGACGGCACCCACGCCCTCGGGCTGAGCCGCCGGCTCGGCATGGAGGGGATCGTCTCCAAGCGGCTGCGGTCGCCGTACCGGCCGGGCAGGAGATCCCCGGAGTGGACCAAGGTCAAGAACTTCCGGGCGCAGGAGGTCGTGATCGGGGGCTGGGCGCCGGGGCGGGGCCGGCGGTCGTCGACGATCGGCTCTCTGCTCCTCGGCGTCCACGAGGGCGGCCGGCTCGTCTACGCGGGCAACGTCGGCACCGGGTTCACCGAGGAGACGCTCAGGGAGCTGGGCGCGGTCCTCGCCCCGCTGGCGCGGGACACCCCGCCGTTCGACGCCCCGGTGCCGCGCGAGCAGGCCAGGGACGCCCGCTGGGTGGAGCCGGTGCTGGTGGGCGAGGTGCAGTACGCGGAGTGGACGGGTGACGGAAGGCTCCGTCACCCGTCCTGGCGTGGCCTGCGCGACGACAAGTCCCCAGAGGACATCGTCCGCGAGCCCGAACCGTTCCCGGCTCGCGGACCCGACGTCACCCGCGAAGGGGACCCGCCCCAGCTCGCCGGCTGACCGTCGCACCCGTGACGGGCGCGATGCGGCGGATCGGGCGATCGTCACCGCTTCGCGGAGGTCGCCCTGATCGTCACCCGCGACGGCGGGCCGCCGCGGAGGGCAGGCTGACGAGCTCGACGAGCTCGTCCAGGTCGACGTACTTAGCGACCTCGGCCACCGACCGGCAGTAGGCGACCACGATCCCGTGCTGGCGGACCCGCAGCCGCGTCCGGCCGTCGAGCCTGATCGGCTCGACCTCGTACCCGTTGCCCCCTACCCATCGCGACATGCCGGAATGATAAGAAACCGCAGGTCAAATGCATGCAAAACCCACCAGCTCATCGAGCACCGCTTGCCTGAGCGGGAGGCCAGGACCGCCGGTGGTCAGGTGTGGCGGGCTCTCTCCAGGCCGTCGAGGATGAGGTCGAGGCCGAACTCGAACTCGCCGGCGTAGACGTCCCGGCCGCCGCCTAAAGATCCCCAGGCCGCAGCGGCCCGGCGAAGACCACGATCTCGTCGATGTCACCGGCGGCCGTGAGGTGCACCATGTCGGTGCCCGACAGCACGGTGCCGCCGTCGGCCGCCTCGAAGCGCCAGCCGAACCGGCCCCACTCGTGCGGCGCGTCGACCGAGGTCGTACGCACCAGCCGGCACCCGCCCGCCCGATAGCTCTGCACCACTTCGGTGATGAAGTCCTCCACCGCGCCGCGCCCGACGCCGCGGCCGATCGGGCCCCAGAACATCACGCCCGGTGCGAGCGCGCGGCTGAGCAGATCGGCCCGCCGCGCCGGGTCGTCGGAGTTGGCCGCGGCGATGAAGGCGTCGACCGCGTCCGCATGCGCCTGGGCCTGTGGCTCCGTCCGGGAGTTCGCCGTCACGTCGTCCTCCTGAGGTCTCATGGAGACGATCGTCCCAGAGCCGACGGCCGACGGGCCCGGCCCAGGGGAGGAAGCACGGCCCGAGCCGAAGGCGAGGACGGGCGCCGACGCCTCGGGCCGGTCAGATCACGTCCTTGGTGAGGAGGACGACGGTCTCGACGTGGTGGGTCATCGGGAAGGCGTCGAAGACGCGGATGTCGACCGTGGGGTAGCCGCGTTCGGCGAACCAGGCGAGGTCGCGCGCCAGGGTGGCCGGGTCGCAGGAGACGTAGACGACGCGGGCGGCGTCCAGGCCTGCGACGCGGTGGACCACCTCACGGCCGAGCCCGGTGCGCGGCGGGTCGACCACGACCACGTCGGCCCGTTCGACCCCGAGCCGGTCGAGGGCGTCCTCCACCCGGCCCCGCTCGATGCGCGCCTGCGGAAGGTCGCGCAGGTTGTGACGGGCGTCCTGCACCGCTCGCGCCTCGAACTCGATGCCGAGGACCGCGCCCTCAGGCCCGACCGCCTCGGCGAGCCCGGCCGCGAACAGCCCGACGCCGCAGTAGAGGTCGAGCGCCCAGTCGCCTGGACGTACGGCGGCGAACTCCAGGACCGCGTCGAGAAGCGTGGCGGGGGCCCCGGGATGCACCTGCCAGAAGCCGCTGCCGGTGACCTGGAAATCGCGGTCGCCGACCCGCTCGGTGAGCGCCGTACGGCCCCGTACGGCCCGCGCGTGCCCCCGGCCCTCGTCGACGAGGACGTAGGCGTCCGCGTCCAGATCGGGCACCGCGACCGTACGGTGGGGCTTCGGGGAGACCACGGCGGCCCGCTCCCCCGTGGACGTCGCGATCGCCTCCACGCTGGAGGCGCCCCGCCAGTTCCTGCGCTCGGCGCCCATGCGCTCGACCTCGGGGTGGGCGATGAGGCAGGCGTCGACCGGCTCGATCTCGTGGGAGCGGTGGCGGCGCAGGCCGGGCACGCCGTCGGGGGTGACGGCGAACTGGACGCGGGTGCGCCAGCCCAGGCCGTCCGGGGAGCCGGGGAGCTCCTCGACGTCGACCTTCATCTCGATGCCGGCGAGCCGTTGAAGCTGCTCGGTGACGACCTCGGCCTTGAAGCGGCGCTGGGCGGGAAGGGTGGCGTGCTGCCAGTCGCAGCCGCCGCACCGGCCCGGCCCGGCGAACGGGCACGGCGGCGTGACCCGGTCGGGGGACGGGTCGAGGATCTCGACCGCGTCGGCCCGCAGGAAGCGCGTCGTCTCCCCGGTCACCTCGGCCAGGACGCGCTCGCCGGGCAGAGCGTGGCGGACGAAGACCACCCGGCCATCGTGTCTGGCGACACACCATCCACCGTTGGCGACGCGCTCCACGTTCAGTTCGATCGGCACCTCGGTCCCCCCGCTCAATTTTTGACCTGGTCATCCTTACGTGCCACAGCGTACGGCCGGCGTACCGAGCCCGGGGCGAACGACTCCGGCCGGCCCCTGAGCCGGTCGGAGGACGCGAGCTGCCACGGCACGCTGGTGACCATCACGCCGGGCTGGAAGAGCAGGCGGCCCTTCAGCCGCAGCGCGCTCTGGTTGTGAAGCAGGTGTTCCCACCAGTGGCCGACGACATACTCGGGGATGAAGACGGTGACGACGTCGCGGGGGGAACGGCGGCGCAGGCTCTTGACGTATTCGAGCACCGGGCGGGTGATCTCCCGGTAGGGCGAGTCGAGGATCTTGAGCGGCACCGGGATGCCGCGCTCCTCCCAGTCGAGCTGGAGCTGCCTGGCCTCGTCGGTGTCGACGCCGACGCTGATGGCCTCCAGCGTCGAGGGACGGGTGGCCCTGGCGTACGCGAGAGCCCGGAGCGTCGGCTTGTGGATCTTGGACAGGAGCACGATGGCGTGGTTCCTGGCGGGGAGCATCGACTCGTCGGTCTGCATGTCGTCCGGGACGACCAGCTCGGCCGCCACGTTGTCGTAGTGGCGCCGGATGCCGCGCATCATCACGAACAGCACGGCCATGGCGGCACAGGCGATCCAGGCCCCGTGGGTGAACTTCGTGACCAGCACCACGACCAGCACCAGGCCGGTCACCGTGGCGCCGAACGCGTTGATCACCCGCGACCGCAGCATCTGCGCGCGCTTCTTGGCGTCGGTCTCGGTGCGGAGCAGGCGGTTCCAGTGCCGGACCATGCCGACCTGGCTGATCGTGAACGACACGAAGACGCCGACGATGTAGAGCTGGACCAGGCGGGTGGTCTCGGCCTCGAAGGCGTAGATCAGCAGCCCCGCCATGGTCGCGAGGATGACGATGCCGTTGCTGAAGGCCAGCCGGTCGCCGCGCGTGTGGAGCTGGCGGGGCAGGTAGCGGTTCTGGGCGAGCACCGACGCCAGCACCGGGAAGCCGTTGAAGGCGGTGTTGGCGGCCAGCACGAGGATCAGCGCCGTCATGGCCGTGATGACGTAGAAGGCCGGGGTGAAGTTGCTGAAGACGGTCTGCGCGACCTGGGCGATCACGGGACCGGGGTTGGCGACCACGTGGCCCGTCTTGTCGACGAGCGAACTGCCCTGCGAGGGGTCGGCGAACTTGGCGTCGGTGACGAACGCCAGGGCGGTGATGCCGGCGAACATCGTCGCGGCCAGCACGCCCAGCGCCAGCAGGGTGTTCGCGGCGTTCTTCCCCTTGGGCTTCCTGAACGCCGGCACGCCGTTGCTGATGGCCTCCACGCCGGTCAGCGCGGCGCAGCCGGAGGAGAACGCGCGCAGCAGCAGGAAGATCAGGGCGAAGCCGCCGACGCCGACGCTCTCACCGGTGACCGTGTAGTCGGCCGAGGGAGCCCTCAGGTCGGTGCCGAGCGCGAGCCGCACGCCACCCCAGATCATCAGGCCGAACACGCTGATCATGAAGGCGTAGGTGGGGACGGCGAACGCCAGGCCCGACTCCCTGATGCCCCGCAGGTTCAGCACGGTCAGCACGGCGACGATCGCCACCGCCGCGGCGACCTTGTGGTCGGCGAGGAAGGGCAGCGCCGCCCCGAGGTTCTCCACGCCCGAGGAGACCGAGACGGCCACGGTGAGCACGTAGTCGACCATGAGCGCGCTGGCGACCACCAGCCCGTAGTTGGACCCGAGGTTCTCGGTCGCGACCTCGAAGTCACCGCCGCCGCTGGTGTAGGCCCGGACGTTCTGCCGGTACGACGCGACCACCGTGAGAAGGATCACCACGACCGCGAGGGCGATCCAGGGGGTGAAGTGGTAGGCCGCGAGGCCGGCGATACCGAGCGTAATCAAGATCTCCTGCGGGGCGTACGCCACCGATGACAGAGCGTCGCTGGCGAACACCGGCAGCGCGATGCGCTTTGGCAGCAACTGCTCGTGTGCCTGGGCACTTCGGAGCGCGCGCCCCACGAGTAGTCGCTTGACCAGATCTGCAACCTTCACCACGAGTGACGATGCTAGTCCTCAGGTCAGGTGCTCCTCACATGATGCCGCCAGAACCGGCCATACTTGCTCTCGTAGCTGTATAAGGTCCAGGAGTTGCCGCCTCAAAGCCAACGGCGGGGGAGCATGCATATCGTCATCATGGGATGCGGCCGGGTCGGTTCGACCCTCGCTCACATCCTCGAGGACAGCGGCCACTCGGTCGCCATCATCGACAGGGACCCGCAGGCGTTCAGGCGCCTGCGAGCGGGCTTCCGCGGGCGCCGGGTCACCGGCATCGGCTTCGACAGGGACGTCCTTGAGGAGGCCGGCATCGAGTCGGCCGCCGCGTACGTCGCGGTGAGCAGCGGCGACAACTCGAACATCATCTCCGCGCGTGTCGCGCGCGAGACGTTCGGCGTCGACAACGTCGTCGCCCGCATCTACGACTCCCGGCGCGCCGAGGTCTACCAGCGGCTGGGCATCCCCACGGTCGCGACCGTGCGGTGGACGGCCGACCAGATCCTGCGGCGGGTGCTCCCCGAGGGCGCCGAGCCGCTCTGGCGCGACCCGACCGGCGTGGTCATACTGGCCGAGGTCGCCTACCACTCCGGCTGGATCGGCAGCCGCACCCGCAAGCTGGAGGAGGCCGCGGGCGCCCGCGTCGCCTTCCTCAACCGCATGGGCGAGGCCCTGCTGCCCAAGGGGGAGACGGTGCTCCAGGAGGGCGACATCCTCCACATGATCGCCGGTGACAACGACATGGACCGGATCAACAAGGTGCTGTCCGCGGCGCCCGAGGAGGAGTCCAACTGATGCGCGTCACGATCGCGGGCGCGGGGGCGGTAGGCCGGTCCATCGCGGCGGAGCTGCTGGAGAACGGCCACGAGGTCCTGCTCATCGACGTCGACCCCAGGGCCATCAAGATCGACAGTGTGCCCCGGGCCGAGTGGCTGCTCGCCGACGCGTGCGAGATCTCCTCGCTCGACGAGGCCGGGCTCAACAACTGTCACGTGATGATCGCCGCGAGCGGCGACGACAAGGTCAACCTGGTCGTCTCACTGCTGGCCAAGACCGAGTACGGCGTCCCGCGCGTGGTGGCCCGCATCAACCACCCGAAGAACGAGTGGCTGTTCAACGAGTCGTGGGGCGTGGACGTCGCGGTCTCCACCCCGCGCCTGCTCTCGGCCCTGGTCGAGGAGGCCGTCAGCGTCGGCGACCTGGTGCGGCTGATGACGTTCCGGCAGGGCCAGGCCAACCTGGTGGAGCTCACCCTTCCCGAGGACGCCCCGGTGGTCGGCCAGCGGGCCGGTTCTGTGCCGTGGCCGCAGGATTCGGCCCTGGTCGCGATCCTTCGCGAGGGCCGGGTGCTGGTGCCCTCCGACGACGACCCCCTGGAGGCCGGCGACGAACTGCTGTTCGTGGCCAGCCAGGAGGTCGAGGAGGAGCTCGCCCACCTTCTCGCCCCCTGAGTACGGACGCGGAAGCGCCGGGGTCCCTGAGGGGCCCCGGCGCCGCCGTGTTCGCCTTCTGTCAGGCGCTCGCGCCCGGCGTGTCCGGTGTGATGGGGGTCCTCCCCCGGGCGAGCACCCAGACCATGGCGCCGAGCGCCGCGACCTGCACGGGCCAGCCCAGCGCGACCTTCGCCACCCCGAGGGCGGCCACCTGATCGGCCCAGTAGAGCGGGAGCTGCACGACCACCCGCAGCAGGCATGGAAGGATCAGCAGCCACGTCAGCCGCGAGCAGAGCCGGACGATGCCGGGGTTCTGCCGCCAGCCGGTCGGATCGCCGGTCACCGAGCCGATGAGGAACCCCACGACCGGCCACCGGACGACGATCGACAGCACCATCACGGCGGCGTAGCCCCCGTTGTAGAGGATGCCGGGCAGGAAGACGTCCTTGGCGTCCCCCGAGCGGCTGGCGAAGACCGCGCCGATGCCGATGCCGATGAGGCTGTTGATCACGAACTGCGGCGTGGTCCGCTGCGCGAGCCGTACGAGCAGGAGCAGCACGGCCACGCCGATGCTGACCATGAGCGAGATCTTGAGCTGCTCGGTGGAGATCCACGTGATCGTGAAGACCACCGTCGGGACGGCCGCCTCGATGATGCCCCGCACGCCGCCGAGCGCCTTGGCGAGCTGGGCGCGGATGGCGCTCTCGACGGTCTCGTGCGCGACCTCGTCCTGGACGGTCGTGGCCCCCGCGCTCACGGGCGCGCTCCCCGCCGGCGCGCCGCGCCCGCCGTCGTCACGCCGTCTCGCCACTGCATGATCATTGGTCTCCTCGCCTGGCGGAACCGTGGTCACTGGCCGCTCGCTGGGCGCAGCTCGTAGCGGGGGTTGAACATCACCTTGCGGCCGTCCTGGATGCTGACCAGGCCCTCGGCCCGCACCACCCGGCCCGGCTCGATACCGACGATCTTGCGGCGGCCCAGCCAGACCAGGTCGACCACATCGGATCCGTCGTACAGCTCGGCCTCCAGGGAGGGGACTCCGCCCCGGGGCCGCAACGTCACCGTGCGGAGAGTGCCCGCCACGCAGAACCTCCTCCGCTGTCCGCACGAGGCGATGGGCGTCGCGCCGTAACGGTCGAGGTCCTCCTGGAGCTCCGCGGCCTCCAGCTCGGCCTGGCTGGTCGTCAGCCGCCGGAAGAAACCGCGCAGCCCGCGTTTGACGGGCTCTGCCGTGCTCATTTCTCGTTCAACTCCTCGGGAGCCCCATACGATCCTGACCGCAGCTTACGTCAGCGGACCTCGGTGATCTCAGGCCCACGCTCGAACGGGTTGAGGCCCGCCCTGCCTTCCTCGGTCGCCTGCTGCTCGACGGCCTGCCGGGCCTCGGCGGGCAGCCGCAGCTCGATGGGCTCTTTGGGGGCCATGGGCTGGTCTCCGCGCACCACCACGATGTCGCGGATGACGTCCTCAAGAACCTTGCCCGCCTCGGGATCGGCGATGGCACGGCCGCTGAGGACACCCCGCAGGAACCAGCGGGGACCGTCGACGCCGACGAACCGGACGGGCTGCTTGGCGCCGTCCTGCTGGATCTCGGCGGCGAGCTCGGGGCCGAAGGGGCCCTGCCGCTCCTCGCAGCTCCCACCGGCGGCGGTCAGCTCACGGGTCAGCTCGGCGCGGACCTCGTCCCAGATGCCGCTCCTCTTGGGGGCCGCGAAGGCGTGCACCTGGAGGGCGCTCTCGTTGACCAGCACCACGGCGCCGACGATCTGGTCTCCGGCGACGTTCAGCTGGACCTCGAACCCGGGGCCGATGGGCAGCCGCATGCCGCCCAGGTCGACCCGCTCGCTCTCGGGATGGGGCTCGTCGGCGTCCCACGGTCCCGACTCGCGGTCGGAGACCGGCGCGTTCTCGGCGACCGGTGCCGACTCCTGTTCTTCCGCATGACGGCGGCGTCGGAACACTTCGTTCACACTCCTTATCGACTTATCGACCGGTGGAGCCGAACCCGCCGGCGCCGCGCGCCGACCCGGGGAGCCGCTCCACCTCGTAGAAAGCTGCCTTCTCCACCCGCTGGACGACGAGCTGGGCGATCCGGTCACCGCGCCTGAGCCGCACGACGTCCTTGGTGTCGGTGTTGAGCAACGTCACCCTGATCTCGCCCCGGTAGCCGGCGTCGACCGTGCCGGGGGCGTTGACCAGCGTGACCCCGAACTTGGCCGCGAGCCCGGAGCGCGGGTGCACGAAGGCGGCGTACCCGTCGGGCAGCGCGATCGCCACGCCGGTGCCCACGACGGCCCGCTCGCCCGGCAGCAGCTCGACGTCCTCGGCGGCATGGAGGTCCGCTCCCGCGTCGCCCGGATGGGCGTACGACGGAAGCGGCAGCTCGGGGTCGAGTCGCTGGATCAGCACCTCGATCATGGATTCACCTCGTGGTAGTGGAGCCGCGCCCTGCTGACGGTGTGACCCGGCCCGCGGGACCGCGGGACGCGCACCCGGGGGTTCGCACCGGCGAACGGCCTTCCGGGCTCGCGGAGGCGGCCCTCAGCCTCAAGGTACGCCCTCGGGACGACCGGGGCGGAACGGGTGTGCAAGGAGTCACGAACCGAGACCTTACCCGCTGCGCTGCGGCGACATGTCCTCTCCCGCGCCAGGCACCTGGTCGGCGGGGGGCTCGGGGGCGGGAGGGGATTCGGGGGCGGGCTCGTGCGGGGCCGCGGGCGGCAGCTCGGGTGGCCGCCTGCGCAGCTCCGGCAGCGCCCGGTAGACCACGGCCGCGACCGGAACCGCTATCGCCGCGCCGGCGATGCCGCCGAGGATGCCTCCGATGGCCAGCACCAGGATGATCGCGAGCGGGTGGAACTTCACGGCCCGCCCGACGATCAGGGGCTGGAGCACGTGGTTCTCCAACTGCTGCTCGACCAGCAGGATGCCGATGAAGACCAGGGCGAACACCGGCCCCTTGGCCCCGAGCGTCACCAGCGCGGCGAGGCCTCCGGCGAAGAAGATGCCGACGATCGGGATGAAGCTGGCGAAGAAGATCAGCACGGCGAGCGGCGCCCAGAGCGGCACCCCCATGCCGAACAGCACGATGCCGATGATCAGACCGTGGATCGCGGCCACGATGACGGTGCCGTGGATGTACTGCGAGAGGGTGTGCCACGCGGCCCGCCCCGCCCGGTCGACGCGGGGGGCGTGGGAGCCGAAGCCGCGCAGGAACCACGCCCAGATGCGGTCGCCGTCCTTGAGCATGAAGAACGTGATGAACAGCAGCAGGACGATGGACGCGAGCACCTCGATGAAGACGGCCGCCGTCGACAGCAGGGTGCTGGTGATCTGGCTCCGCTGCTCGTTGATCTGCTTGGCGACCTCTCCCACCATGTCGGTGAGCTGGGCCTCCTTGAGGTGCAGCGGACCGGTCAGCAGCCAGCCCTGCACGTCGCGGGCGGTCTTCTGGACCTGCTCGACCAGCCCGGGGAACTCGTCGTTCGCCCGCGTGCCGATGATGAAGCCGAGGCCGCCGATGATGGCGAACGCGAAGAGCATCGTGATCCACGTCGCCCAGATGGGACGCAGGCCCGCCCCGCGCAGGCGGTCGGTGAGCGGGAACAGCAGGGCGGTCAGCAGCAGGGCGATCGCCACCGGCAGCGCCACGAAGCTGAGACGGACGATGATCTGGGCGGAGAAATAGATCACCACGCCGATGACGATGAGGCGCCAGCTCCACGCCGCCATCGCCGACAGAGCCGGCGGCACGCTCCGTTCCTCGGTCTCCCTTTCCGCGATCACCTCTCCAGACTGGCACGTCAGGCGGCCGAACGCGCACAGGTTACGGTCGGGTTCAAGCACTGGCCTGCTTTCTCCCCATTTCCCCTCCGGGCGATCTGTCCGTGCCTGCGGGGAAACGGGGAGAAGCCGTGCGGCCGTACCCGGGCGGAGGCCGCCCCGGCGGGTGGGGGCGTGCTCAGGCGGGGGCCGCCCCGGCGAGCGTGACCTCCACCCTCAGGTCGCCGTCCTGCGGCGCGAGGACGAACTCGTCGACCGCGCCCGCCGCGCACAGGTCGTCCTGCCCGTGGCGCACCAGCTCGACCGCCGAGCCGGCCACGCTGAGCAGCGCCACCTCGGCCCGCATGGAGAGCCTGGCCGAGGACTTGGCCTTGCGGATCTCGCCGAGCACCTGCGACACCGCCGGCAGGACCGCCGGGTCGCCGGAGGACGCGAAGCCGGCGAGCTCGGCGGCCGGCCAGGCCGCGCGGTGGACGGATCCGGGCCGCCACCACGACCAGACCTCCTCGGTCACGAACGGGAGGAACGGCGCGAACAGCCGCAGCATCACGTCGAGCGCCCGCCGCAACGCCGCGCGCGCCGAGTGCGCTCCCCCGTCGGATCCGTACGCGCGGGCCTTGACGAGCTCCAGGTAGTCGTCGCAGAACTCCCAGAAGAACCTCTCGGCGCCCTCCAGGGCCCGGGTGTAGTCGTAGGACTCGAACGCCGCCGTCGCGTCCTCCACGACCCCGGCGAGCCGCGCGAGCATCGACCTGTCGAGCGCCTCGGTGATCTCGCCGCCCGCCTCGCTGGCCTCGCCCGCCTCGCCGAGGCCGAGCACGAACTTCGAGGCGTTGAGGATCTTGATGGCCAGGCGCCGCCCGACCTTGATCTGGCCGGTGTCGAAGGCCGTGTCCGTGCCGGGACGCCCCCCGGCCGCCCAGTAGCGGACCGCGTCGGAGCCGTACTCCTGGAGCAGGCCCATGGGCGTGACGACGTTGCCCTTGGACTTCGACATCTTCTTGCGGTCGGGGTCGAGGATCCACCCGGAGATCGCCGCGTGCCGCCAGGGGGAGACGCCGCTCTCCAGGTGAGCCCTGACCACCGAGGAGAACAGCCAGGTGCGGATGATCTCGTGTGCCTGCGGCCGGAGGTCCATCGGGAACACCCGCCCGAACAGGTCGGCGTCGCGCTCCCAGCCGCCGATGATCTGCGGGGACAGGGAGGACGTCGCCCAGGTGTCCATGACGTCGGGGTCGGCGGCGAATCCGAAGGGCTTGCCCCGCTGGTCCTCGGCGTACCCGGGCGGCACATCGCTCGACGGGTCGACCGGCAGCGCCTCCTCGCGGGCCGCGATGGGCGCGTCGTAGATCGGCTCGCCCATGGAGTCCAGGGGGTACCAGACGGGGATGGGGACGCCGAAGAACCGCTGCCGGGAGATCAGCCAGTCGCCCGCGAGGCCCTGGACCCAGTTCTCGTAGCGGACGCGCATGTGCGGCGGGTGCCACGACAGCTCCCCGCCGCGTGAAAGCAGCGCCTGCCGCAGCTCGGGGTCGCGCCCGCCGTTGCGGATGTACCACTGGCGGGTCGTGACGATCTCCAGCGGCCGGTCGCCCTTCTCGTAGAACTTGACCGGGCGGGAGATCTTCTTGGGCTCGCCCTCCAGCTCGCCCGACTCGGCGAGCATCTCGACGATGCGCTCGCGGGCGCTGTGCGCGGTCCTGCCCGCCAGCTCGGCGTACGGCCCGGCGGGGACGCCCTCGGGCGCGTCGGGCAGCAGGCGCCCGTCCCACCCGATGACCGGCCGGGTCGGCAGGTCGAGCTCGCGCCACCAGATGACGTCGGTGACGTCGCCGAAGGTGCAGATCATGGCGATACCCGAGCCCTTGTCGCGCTCGGCGAGGCGGTGGGCCAGGACGGGCACGTGGACGCCGAAGATCGGGGTGCGCACGATCTTGCCGAACAGCGGCTGGTAGCGCTCGTCGTCGGGATGGGCGACCAGGGCGACGCAGGCCGGGATCAGCTCGGGCCTGGTGGTCTCGATGTGGACGCCGTCGGCGTGACCGGTGCCGGGGACCCCGCCGAACCGGATGCGGTGGAAGGCCCCCGGCCACTCGCGGTCCTCCAGCTCGGCCTGGGCGACGGCCGTGCGGAAGGTGACGTCCCACAGCGTGGGGCCCTCGGCGACGTAGGCCTCCCCGCGCGCCAGGTTGCGCAGGAACCCGCGTTGTGAGGCGGCGCGGGAGGCGTCGTCGATCGTCGCGTAGGTGAGCGACCAGTCGACCGAGAGCCCAAGGTGGCGCCAGAGCTCCTCGAATGCCTTCTCGTCCTCCTGGGTGAGCCGCTCGCACAGCTCGATGAAGGTGCGCCGCGAGACGCTCACCTGGCGCTTGGGGTCGGGTTTCGCGGGGGGCTCGAACGCGGGGTCGTACGGAAGGGAGGGGTCACAGCGCACGCCGAAGTGGTTCTGCACGCGCCGCTCGGTGGGCAGCCCGTTGTCGTCCCAGCCCATGGGGTAGAAGACCTCACGACCGCGCATGCGCTGGAAGCGGGCGATCGTGTCGGTGTGGGTGTAGGAGAAGACATGGCCGACGTGCAGGGATCCGGACACGGTGGGCGGGGGCGTGTCGATCGAGTAGATCTCGTCCCGCGTCTTCGACCGGTCGAACCGGTAGGTGCCCTCGGCGTCCCAGCGGCCTACCCATACCGACTCAAGCCCATCGAGAGACGGCTTGTCGGGAACGGTGGTATGGCGCAGTCGCTGTTCGGTCATGGCGCCTTATGGTATGGCGTCGCGGTGCCGACCGGCACGAGAGACTAGGGTTCAGCTAGATCGACGAGGGGAGAAGTCATGGCCAAATCGAATGACGTCGAGAAGCCGGACATGGCCTGGCGGCTGATCGGCGCGGTGGTGGCGCTCGGCGTGGGATACGGCGCCCGCAAGGCCATCGAGTTCGGCTGGCAGAAGACCACGGGCAAGAAGCCCCCGGCCGACCCCAACTCGCTGGAGACCGGCCTCGCCGAGGCGATCGGCTTCGCCGTGGTGCTGGGCGTCGGCATGGAGGTCGCCCGCATCGTGGCCACCCGCACCGCGCACAAGCGGTACCAGGCGTGGAAGGCCATCCCCGACCAGGTCGGGCGGGCCGTCAAGTCGTAGCCCGGGCCGGCCCTCCGGGGCCGTTCCCCTGCCGTGCCGGCCACGGTTTCGTGACCGGCGACGGCGAGGGTCGTACGGGGGTCAGCGTTCGAGGGCGGCGAGGAACTCCCCGGCCCACCTGTCGACGTCGTAGGTGGCAACCCGGCGGCGCATGGAGCGCATCCGGCGTGACAGCTCGTGGGGCGTGGCCCGCATGGCGGCGACCATCTGCCGCTTCAGCCCCTCCACGTCCCATGGGTTGACGAGGAAGGCGTGCTTCAGCTCGTCGGCCGCCCCGGCGAACTCGCTGAGCACCAGCGCGCCCCGCAGGTCGTGGCGGCAGGCGACGTACTCCTTGGCGACGAGGTTCATGCCGTCACGCAGCGGGGTCACCACCATGACGTCGGCCGCGCAGTAGAGGGCGGCCAGCTCGTCGCGGTCGTAGGACTGGTGGAAGTAGTTCACCGGCGGGACGCCGAGCACACCGTGCTGCCCGTTGATCCGCCCGACGCGCAGCTCGATCTCGTCGCGCAGGTGGCGGTACTCCTCGACGCGTTCCCGGCTCGGGGTGGCGATCTGGACGAACACCGCCTCCCCCGGGCTGATGGTCTTGTCCGCCAGCAGCTCCCCGAACGCCTTCAGGCGCTGGCCGATGCCCTTGGTGTAGTCGAGCCGGTCGACGCCGAGCATGACGTGCTCGGGCTCCCCCAGCTCGGCGCGGATCTCCTTGGCGCGGGCGAGGATGTGCGGTTCGCGGACGAGGTTGTCCAGCTCGCCGAAGTCGACCGAGATGGGGAACGCCTCGGCGCGCACCGTGCGGTCGCCGACGATGATCTCCGAGCGCTGGTTCTGCAGGCCGAGCTGGCGGCGGCAGAGCCGGATGAAGTTGGACGCGCCGCCGGGACGCTGGAAGCCGACCAGGTCGGCGCCGAGCAGGCCTTCGAGGATCTCGCGGCGCCACGGGAGCTGCCAGAACAGCTCGGCGGGAGGGAAGGGGATGTGGAGGAAGAACCCGATCTTCAGGTCGGGGCGGAGCGCCCTCAGCATCGAGGGGACGAGCTGGAGCTGGTAGTCCTGCACCCAGACGACGGCGTTCTCGGCGGCGATGTCGGCGGCGGCCCGCGCGAACCGCTCGTTGACCGCGCGGTAGGCGTCCCAGAGCACCCGGGAGTAGATCGGCGTGGCGACGACGTCGTGGTAGAGGGGCCACAGGGTCGCGTTGGAGAAGCCCTCGTAGTAGAGCTCGACCTCGTTGGCGGAGAGGGGTACGGGGATGAGGTTCATGCCGTCGTGCTCGAAGGGCTTGAGCTCCTCGCCGGGAGCCCCATGCCAGCCCAGCCACGCGCCGTCACGGCGCTGCATCACGGGCGCGATCGCCGTCACCAGCCCTCCGGGACTGCGCCGCCATGACGCTGTGCCGTCGGCTGTGATGGTCCTGTCCACAGGCAACCGGTTCGCGACGATCAGGAATGAGCTGCGCACACGTCCTCCCTCGTGATCGGTTTAGGACCACCTTACGAAATGGGACGCGGCACCCTGTACAGGGCCTCCGGCTATGGAGTACGCGCGATTCCGGCGCGGTGCCCTACCAGGCCCATCGAACCGGATGAATCACCCACGGGGGTGTGAGGGAAGGGGAGGAAGGGGGTCAGGGGGGTGGCAGTGCCCGCTGGCGGCGCAGGTCGGCGCGCACCGTCTCGGCGAGCCGCTTGGTCGCGAGCCTGTTGAGCGCGCCTCCGGCGACGGCGCCGGTCAGGAACGGGCCCAACGTGGTCAGATGGCGGCCCATGGTGCGCAGCAGCCGCTTACGTAACCCCGCCTTCGCGGCGGCCCCGAGCGCCAGTTGCACCGAGGCGGGCGACAGGGGGTCGACGCCCCGCTGTTTGGACCAGGCGACCGTGAAGGCCATGGCCCGCTGGGCTCCCGAGCCCTGCACCTGCACCCCGTACACCTCGTGCAGCTCCGCGAGGAGCTTGACCTCGATCGCGGCGACCACGAGGGTCTCGGCCACGAGCTGGGCGGGCGCGGAGAGCAGGAGCGGCGGCGCCGCGAACTCCGCGGCCGCCAGGGCTCCGCCGATCGCCCCGACCGCCATCGTGGCCTTGCTGGCGGTGCGGACCAGATCGTCGGCGAGCTGGTCGCCGGTGAGACCGTAGTGATGGTCCTGCAGTGCCGCGAGATCCCTGATGGGAAGGCGCGGCGCTATGGAGGCGAAGATGTCCGCGAGCCATCTCCCCCGGCCGGCGCCGGACGCACGCGCCTTCTTCCTGGCGGTGACCAGCGCCGTGCTGAGGCGGCCGAGCAGCCGTCGCCGCTCGGCCCCATCCATGTCACCCGCGTCGGACAGCTTCCCGACCAGCTCGGCCACCTCGGCGTTGGCCTCGGTCTCCGATCCGGGCGACGGGGGCCGTCCGGGCTCGTCCTGCGATGATCGATCCGCTCCTGATGTCACGGACCCTCCCATGGTCTCAGGCGGCACATTCGCGGCAGATCTGCTGCCCGCCCTTGTCAGAGGCAAGCTGACTGCGGTGATGCACCAGGAAGCAGCGCGAGCATGTGAACTCGTCCGCCTGCCTGGGGATCACCCTGAGCGACAGCTCCTCGTTCGACAGATCGGCGCCCGGGAGCTCAAGCGACTCGGCGAGATCGGTCTCGTCGATGTCGATGCTCCCCGAGGACTTGTCGGTCCGCCGGGCCTGGAGCTCCTGGAGGCTGTCCTCACTCAAGTCGTCGTCGGTCTTGCGCGGGCTGTCGTAATCGGTGGCCATTTGCGTATTCATCCCCCTCATCTATGGCTTGCGCGTCGCGCGTCTGTAACGTCTGGGCGGTCCATCTTGTGCCCGTCTCTCCCGGGGAATTTTGCAATCGGTACCCCGTGAGAACGGTCGACGAACCTCCTTACACGTGAGGGCCTTGCCGCCTTCGCCACCCGGTTAGCCAAATATGGCGAAAACCTAAGCATTGGCCACAGGACCCATCGTGTTCGACGGCACATCCAACCACATGTCTGGCGTGAACGAGACGCCCCCCGCCGTATCAACCCGCCGGAAGTCGCACCGTCATCACGAGCCCCCCGCCTTCCCGTGGCACCGCCTTGACGGTCCCCTGATGGGCGCGGACCACCGCGCGCACGATGGACAGCCCGAGCCCCGCGCCGCGCGCCGATTCCACGCGGTCGGAGTTGAGGCGCCTGAACGGCTCGAACAGGTCGTCCACCTCGTACGCGGGCACGTGCGGCCCGGTGTTGGCCACCTGAACAACGGGAGTGCCGTCCACCATTCCCGTTCGCAGCCAGACCTCACCGGACTCGGGAAGGTTGTGCTTGATCGCATTCTCCACGAGGTTGGCCACCAGCCGCTCCACCAGCACCGGGTCGCCCATGGTGGGCGCGGTACGAAGGTCGGTGTGCACGATGACCTTGGTCTCCTCGGCGAAGGACGCGTGCTGCTCGACGACCGCCTGCCCGACGTCGCGGAGGTCGACGGGCTTGCGCACCGCGAGCTCGCGTTCGCTACGGGCGAGCAGCAGCAGGCCCTCGATCAGGTGCTCGTTCCTGGCGTTGGTCCCGAGGAGCGTGCGGCCGAGCACCCGCAGGTCCTCGGAGGCCTGGGGATCGCCGAGGGCGACCTCCAGCACGGTGCGGTTGATCGCCAGCGGGGTGCGCAGCTCGTGGGAGGCGTTGTCGACGAACCGCCGCTGCGCGTCGAAGGCGCGGTTGAGGCGGGTGAGCATGGCGTCGAAGGTGTCGGCCAGCTCCTTGATCTCGTCGTCGGGGCCCCGCAGGTCGATGCGCTCGTGGGCGAGCGAGGTCTCCGACAGCCGCCGGGCCGTGGTGGTCATCTTCTGGATCGGCCGCAGCGCGCGGTCGGCGACGAAGTACCCGAACAGCAGGGCCAGGATGCCCACCCCGCCGAGCGCCAGCAGCGACCGGGCCAGCAACTGGGCGCGCGCGGCGGCGATGGTGTCGTGCCGGAACGCGTCCCACCGGTCCTGGATCGAGCCCACGAGGCCCGCGGGCAGGTCGTCGAGGTTGAACGGCAGCGGAGGCCAGGAGTCGTAGATGGCCTTGCCGACGAAGGAGTAGATCACGAAGACCAGGAGCGCTCCTGCCGCGAAGAACAGGGCGCCGTAGGTGAGCGTCAGCCGCACCCGGATGCTCATACGCCCGGACACCTGCCGCACCCGGGCGATCAGGTCGTGCGTGACCGGGGAGGGCGCGACGGGAGGCGGGCCGTCCCACGCGGGCGGCCCGCTCGGCGGCGGCGGCGCCGACTTCGGCCGGAACAGCTTGCGCGAGCTCTCGACGGTGGGCTGCTCGCTCGTCCAGGCGCTCGCCGGAGGGCTCGCCGCCGCTCGCGGGGCGCTCGGCGCGAGCGAGTGGGAGCTCGCGGAGCCCTTTAAGCCGGACGAGGACCGCGGGGCCGGCCCGCCACCGGGACCGGTGAGCTCCTCCGCCTCCTCCGCCGGAGCGGAGGCGCCGGGTGGAACGATCATCGGCTGGGGCGAGGAGAAGGTCGGCCGTCCGGCCGCCTGGTCGCGTTCCGCGCTCACAGCTTGTATCCCACTCCTGGCACGGTCTCGATCACCGCCGGGTCGCCCAGCTTCTTGCGCAGGGTCATCATCGTGACCCTCACCACATTGGTGAACGGGTCGATGTTCTCGTCCCACGCCTTGTCGAGCAGGTCCTCCTGGCTGACCACGGCCCCCTCGGCGCGCATCAGCTCCTCAAGGACGGCGAACTCCTTCTTGGTGAGCGCGATCTCGTTGTCCTCCCTGGTCACCAGGCGCTTGCCCGGGTCGAGGCGGATCCCGGCGCGCTCCAGCACCGGCGGCAGCGCCGGGGCGGACCTGCGGCCGAGCGCCCGTACGCGCGCCACGAGCTCCATGAAGGCGAACGGCTTGGCGAGGTAGTCGTCGGCGCCCAGCTCCAGGCCCTCGACCTTGTCGTCCACCTCGCCCGAGGCGGTCAGCATCAGGATGCGCGTGGCCGTGCGCTGCGCCACGAGCCGCCGGCAGACCTCGTCGCCGTGGATCTTCGGCAGGTCGCGGTCGAGCACGACCACGTCGTAGTCGATGTACCCCGTGCGCTCCAGCGCGCCGGCGCCGTCGTACGCCACGTCCACGGCCATCGCCTCGCGGCGCAGCCCCGTGGCGATCGCGTCGGCGAGCACCCGCTCATCTTCCACCACAAGCACCCGCACGGCCCCTGGCACCTCCTGTAGTACGGACCTGGCGCGACCAGTCCTGTATGACGCCCCCCGGCGCATGCCCGGGCGGTACAGCTCGCAGGCTCATTGTTGCCACATTTGGCTTAAGCGCATGGTAAGCACTCGCCGGAGGTGCGGCGGCCAGGTGACATAAAGCACACTGCGGACATCCGGCATCGGTGGTTTAAGGGAGTCGGCCGGGTGGGTAGACCCGCAGGACCCACTTCACACGGCCGGGGAAGATCTGTGCTCTCCCCAGGCTGGACGTGGCACGACTGCTCCTTCGCCCCTCGAGAAAGAAGGTGAGATGGGCGAGTTCACCACCACGATCGAAAATCGGCTCGACCAGGCCTACAAGGGTCTCCAGGAGGCTCGCACGAGTGGCGACGACTTCCTCGCCGACACTCTTTGCGCGGAGATAGAGGATCTACGCCGGATCGCCGTCGACAACGGTGTCTCCATCCAGCACTGCTGATCCTCCTCGAACGACATAGGGGCCTGCCCGTCCACCGGGTAGGCCCCTCGTCATGTCCGCCCCGGGGCGCCGGGGTCGCGCCATGGGCCGCAGGAGGCCCTAGGCGTCACGCTCCGGGTCCAGAGGCGCCAGGAGGTCCTGGAGTTCCTCGAACAGACCCGGCGCCGCGCACACCGTCATGGCGGGGTTGTACGGCCGGCCGCGCAGCCCGCCGATCATCGCCCCCGCCTCCACGGCGATCAGGCCGCCCGCGGCGAAGTCCCAGTACTGCGGGCCCCGCTCGTAGTAGCCGTCCACCCGCCCGGCCGCGACCGAGCACAGGTCGGACGCGCAGGACCCGCCCCTGCGGATGTCGCGCACCCTCGGCAGCACGTGGGTGAGCACCTCCGCCTGCACGGCCCGCCGTCCGGGCTGGTAGCCGAAGCCGGTGGCGACCAGGGCCTGGGACAGGGGCACCGCCGCGTTGCAGCGCAGCGGCAGGGCGGGGAGGCCCTCCCGGAGGAGCTCCGCGCCGCCGCCCTTGCCCGCGGCGAACAGCTCGCCACGGGGCACCACGTTGACCACCCCCGCGACCACCTCGCCGTCGACCTCCACGGCGATGCTCACCGCCCAGTCGGGCAGGCCGTACATGAAGTTGACGGTCCCGTCGATGGGGTCGACGATCCAGCGGACGCGCCCCTCTCCGGTCACCTCGCCTCCGGTCTCGCCGCCCTCCTCGCCGAGGATCGCGTCGCCGGGCCTCGCGGCCCTGATCCGGTCCCTGATCAGCTCCTCGGAGGCCCGGTCCAGCGCGGTGACCACGTCGGTCATGCTGGACTTGGTCTCCACCGCCTCCGGGCGTGCCGGGCGCTTGGCGGTCAGCATGTCCCCCGCCTCGCGGGCGATGGCGACCGCCAGGTCCAGGAAGTCGGTCATGCGAGCGACTCCGGGCGCTTCCACTCCTCGCCGAGCACGTGCTGGGCCAGGAACGCCAGCACCGTCTCGTACCAGGCGATCACGTTGCCCGGCTTGAGGATCCAGTGGTTCTCGTCCGGGAAGTACAGGAACTTCGACTCGACGGACGATCTGCGCAGGTCCCACCAGAGCCGCAGGGCCTCGCCGATCGGCACGCGGTAGTCCTTGTCGCCGTGGATGACGAGCATCGGCGTGCTGATCTCGCCGAGCGAGTGGTGGGGCGACAGCCGCCGATAGCGCTCGGACCCGGGCTCTCCGAACTCGCGCTGCCAGTACAGCGAGAAGTCGGTGGTCCCGGCGAACTGGTCGAGGTTCCACAGGGACGCGTGCGTGACCACCGCCCGGAACCGGTCGGTGTGCCCGGCGACCCAGTTGGCCATGTAACCGCCGAACGAGCCGCCCATGACGCCGGTGCGCTCGGCGTCGATGTCGGGCCGGGCGACGCACGCGTCGGTGATCGCCATCAGGTCGGCGTGGGTGCGCGGGCCCCAGTCGCCCCAGCCGCGCTGGATCATCTCCTGCCCGTAGCCGGTGGACAGGCACGGGTCCGGCATCAGGACGGCGTAGCCGTGCTCGGCCATGATCCAGGGGTTCCACCGCCACGACCAGTCGTTCCAGCTCGCCAGCGGCCCGCCGTGGATCCACAGCAGCAGCGGGGCGGGACTGCCCGCCGAGGCGCCGGGGGGAAGGACGAGCCAGCCCCTGACCTCCACGCCGTCGTCGGCGACGGCGGACACCTCGGTGAACGTGCCGGGGATCTCGACCGCGGGCACCGGTGAGGACAGCTCGGTGACCTCGCCGCCTTCCAGGGCGATCCGCACCGGGGCGGCGGGGCCCGCCACGGAGCTGCGCAGCGCGTACAGGTAGCGGCCGTCGGGCGAGGGGCACGGTTCGAGGAACGCCTCGTCGCCCGGCGTCAGCCGTACCTGGTCGCCCGTGAGGCCGACCTGGAAGATCGGGCGGCGGCCCCGGTCGTCGGCCACGACGTACACCGACCGCGAGTCGGGCGCCCACACGGTCGCCGACGGGGCGAGGCCGGTGGTGAGCGCGGACCCCTCTCCGGTGGCGAGGTCGGCGATCCACAGCGAGAACTCGACGGCCCGTTCCTCGGTGGCGTGCCGCTCACGCCGGCAGGCGACCTTGCTCCCGTCCGGGGAGATCTCCACCGGGCCCGAGAAGTCGTGACCGGCGGCGGTGGCGACGACGCGCCGCTCCCCCGTCGCGACGTCGATCGCCACCAGGTCCGTACGCGACAGCCCCCCGGGCAGCGACACCTTCCAGGTGGTGACGACCGCCGAGCCGTCGGGGGTGACCGCGAACTCCGCCTCGGTCAACGCCCCTTCGGGCTCGGGGGTCAGGTCGCGGGGCTCGGCGAGGCCGGGGAGCGCGGCGGCGAACAGCCGCGTCCGGCCGGGACCGAGATCGTGGTCCCAGTAGCGGACCGGATAGCCCTCGTGGAGGATCGCGCTGGTCCCGGTCTCCTTCCTCGCCTTGCGCCGGTCCGCCTCGGTGGTCTCGTCGCCGGGGAGCACGTCGGCGCCGAAGACCACCGTGCCGCCGCCCACGTCGAACCCGCCGATGCCTCCGGGTCTGCCGGCCAGCCTGCGGGCCTCACCGCCCCCGGCCGGGAGCGCCCACAGCGCGGGGACCTCGTCCTCGGGCTGGTCCTTCACCGTCGGGTCGGGGCGCCACGACACGAACAGCAGGTCGCCGTCCGGGGCGAAACGCGCTCCGGTCTCCCCCTTGGCCGAGCGGGTCAGGCGGCGCGGCTCGCCTCCGGGCTCGGTGGGCACCTCCCAGATCGAGGTGCCGTACGACTTCCCGTCGGGGTTGAGCGACTGGACGACGGAGACCAATCGGGACCCGTCCGGAGAGAGCAGCAACGACAACAGGCGCGGCACGCCGACAAATTCGCGAATGTCCTTAAAGTGGCTCACTTCTCCGAACCTACCCCCACCCCCGCGCCTCCCCTAGATCCCACCGCCGGGGAGATGAGGTTGGATGGTGGCATGGCACGTTACGACGCGTTGCTGGTCGTCTCCTTCGGCGGCCCCGAGAAGCCAGAAGACGTGATGCCGTTCCTTTCGAACGTCGTGCGCGGCAGAGGGGTGCCCCGCGAGCGCCTTCTGGAGGTCGAGGCCCACTACCAGGGCGTGGGCGGGGTGAGCCCGATCAACCAGCAGTGCCGTGACCTGATCACGGCGCTGCGGCCGGAGGTCGACATCCCGATCTACTGGGGGAACCGCAACTGGCATCCCTTCCTGGCGGACACGCTGCGGAAGATGGCCGCCGACGGCGTCACGCGGGCGGCGGCGTTCATCACCGCGGCCTACAGCTCCTATTCGAGCTGCCGGCAGTATCTCGACGACATCGCCCAGGCGCGGGCCGAGGTCCCGGGCGCGCCCGAGATCGTACGGCTGCGTCACTACTTCGACCATCCCGGCTTCCTCGCCGCCATGGCCGACCACACCCGCGAGGCGCTCGACCGGCTGCCCGAGGAGCACCGCGACCGCGCCCGGCTGGTGTTCACCGCCCACAGCGTCCCGGTGTCCATGGCCGCCTCCTCGGGGCCGTCCGGGGGCGCCTACGAGGCCCAGCTCCGCGCCGCCGCCGCGCTGGTGGCGGGCGAGCGGCCGTGGGACCTCGTGTGGCAGAGCCGCAGCGGGCCGCCGCAGGTGCCGTGGCTGGAGCCCGACGTGTGCGACCATCTGGCGGCGCTGCGCGCCGCGGGCGTCCAGGCCGTGGTGCTGGTGCCCATCGGGTTCGTCTCCGACCACATGGAGGTCGTCTACGACCTCGACACCGAGGCCGCGGGCGTCGCGCGCGAGCTGGGCATGCACCTCACCAGGGCCGCCACGGCGGGCACCCATCCGCGGTTCGTGTCCATGGTCCGCGAGCTCCTCGACGAGCCGGAGCCTGTGCTGCCCTGCGCCTCCGCCACCTGCTGCCCCGCGCCCCGCCGCCCTCAGACGTAGGCGCGGCCGTTCTCGGGCTTAGGCACGGCCGTTCTCAGGCGTAGGCGCGGGCGTAGGAGGCGGCGATGCCGAGCACCTTGTTCACGTAGTCCCACGAGTGGTTGTAGCGGTAGACCGCCGAACGGAGCTTCGCGCCGCCGAGGCCGGCGCCGTTGGCGCACAGGTAGCGCGCGGCGGACGGCACCGCGTCGTACGGGCTCCAGATGTCGGACTTGCCGTCCCCGTCCCCATCGACCCCGTAGGCCTTCCAGGTGGCCGGCATGAACTGCATCGGGCCGAGCGCGCCCGCCGACGAGGGACCGTTGTTGCGCCCGTGGCCGCTCTCGACCTGCCCGATCGCCGCGAGCACGGTCCAGGAGAGGCCGGGGCAGACGCCAGCCGAGAGCTTGTAGAGGTCGAGGTAGCTGCCGGGCCGTCCGACCAGGGAGGTGCCCGGCCGCCCGGCCGCGGAGGGCAGGGTCGTGCCCGGCCGGTCCGCCTGCTCGGCCGGGGTCGGCGCGCGGCGCGCGCCGATCACCACGACCTGCGCTCCAGGGCCCAGCAGCCGCTTGACGCGCGAGCCCACGGAGGCCGCCTTGCTCGCGGGGGTGTGGACGAGGACGGCCACGCCGGGGACCAGGCCGAGACCCCGGCCGACCTCCTTGGTGACCAGCCCGTCGACGCCCGGCAGGCCGAACGGCGCGGACGCGGCCACCCGGAGCCGTGAGCCGGCGCCCGCCTCGTACTCGCCGCCGAGCTGCAGCCTGTAGCGCCCGGCGGTACCGGACTCGGCGATGAACTCGCCGCGCGCCAGCGCGTCCCACACCTCGGGCCGGCCGGCGACGGCCTTGGGCGCCCACGGGCGGTACTCCGCCGGGTCGACGGCGAGGAGGTTCAGCGTGGCGGCGGAGAATCGGACCGCTCCACCGTCGGCCACGGCCACCTTGGTCACGCCTTCCAGGGCGGCGATCTCGCGCAGCGCCGCCTCGCTGACCCGCTCGCGCGCGACGGCGATCAGCCGGGGCGGGGTGGGGGCCGTGGGGGCGTCCGCATCGGGGGAAGGCGCCCGCGACGGAGAGGGGGACGGGGCCGAGGCCAGGACCGGGAACGGGGCCACCGGGGCGTCGAGGTCGCGGACGTCCGCCAGAGGTATGCCCGCCGCGCCTGACGGCTCACCGGCCGATTCGTGGAGGATCAGTAACGTGCTGCCGGTCACCGCGCCGAGGGCGGTGAGGACGGCGAGCCCCGCTACGACGGCGCGCGGCGGCACGAGCCGGGGACGAAGGGACACCTGACCCAGGTTAAGCCCGCGAATCCTGTTTCGTGTACGTTGCCGAAAAGTCACTTGCCGCATCCACGAATGGTGCGCAAAGGTACAAAGGGACAGTTCAGACGCGCACCGGAGGTGCGCGAAAGGGGCGAGATCGTGGTCGGGCCGTATCGAGGGCTCTTCAGCATGCCCGGGACCAAAGGCTTCGTCATCGCGGGTTTCGTCGGGCGTATGCCGATGTCGATGCTCGGGATCGGCATCGTCCTTCTCATCTCGGCCCTCACCGGCTCCTACGCGACCGCCGGAGCGATCTCGGCGACCGTCGCCGTCGCCTACGCGGTCGCCGCCCCACTCTCGGGACGGCTGGTGGACAGGTTAGGCCAGTCAAGGGTACTCATCCCGTTCGTCATCCTGCACGGCGCCGCGCTGGTCACGATGATGCTCTGCGCCGAGTACGGGGCCCCCGTCTGGACGCTGTTCGCCACTGCGGTGGTCGTCGGGGGAGCCGCCACCTCGCTCGGCTCGATGGTCCGCGCGCGCTGGTCCCACCTGCTGGGCGGGTCGGCCCGGCTGCACACGGCGTTCTCCTTCGAGTCCGTGGCCGACGAGGTGATCTTCGTCGCCGGTCCCGCGCTGGTGACCGTCCTCACGACCCTGGTCAACCTGTACGCCGGGCTGATCCTCGCGCTCGTCTGCACCGTCATCGGCACCGTGGCCTTCGCGATCCAGCGGCGGACCGAGCCTCCCGCGCGGCCGGGCGCGTCGCAGTCGGGCAGCCCGATCACGATCCCGGGCGTCGCGCTGCTGTCGTGCGTGTTCCTGGCGATGGGCGCGGTGTTCGGCTCGGTCGACCTGATCACGGTGGCGTTCGCGGAGGACAACGGGGCCAAGGCCGCCTCGGGGCTGCTGCTCGGGTCCTTCGCGGGCGGGAGCATGGTGTCCGGCCTCTGGTACGGCTTCCGCCGGTGGCGGATCTCGCTGCGGCACCGGTTCGTCCGGGGCCTCGGGGTGTTCGCCGTCGGGCTTACCCCGATCCTGCTCATCGGTGACACAAGGATCATGGCCATCGCGCTGTTCTTCGCCGGCCTGGCCATCTCGCCGACGATCATCACGGGCTACGCGCTCATCGAGCGGCTGGTGCCCGCGCACCTGCTGACCGAGGGAATGTCCTGGATCTCCACCGCCATAGGGTTCGGCGTCGCCATCGGCGCGTGGGCCGGCGGGCGGCTGACCGACTCGTTCGGCGCGTCCAACTCCTACGCCTTCTCCTTCGTCGCCGCGCTGCTTGCCGTGGTCATCGGCGTCGGCGGCAACACCCTGCTCCGCACTCCGGAGATCGGCTCGGCGGAGGCCCGATCCACGACGGCGTGATCCGCGTTACGTGAGCTTTATTCATGTCTCTGGTCAGACGCCCGGTTGGTGGTTATCGTGCTCCTCCATGAACGCCGTCTTCCGGAACTGGGCGGGCAACCAGTCCATCACGCCCGCCGAGGTACGCTCCCCCGCCTCCGCCGAGGAGGTGGCGCGAGCCGTACGCGACGCCGCCGCGCGGGGGCTTCGCGTGCGCATGGCGGGCACCGGGCACTCCTTCACCGGGGTGGCCCTCACGGACGGCATCCTGCTGCGGCCGGACGCGCTGACCGGCGTCCAGGAGGCGGGCGAGGGCCGGGTGCGGGTCGCCGCGGGCACGCCGCTGCGCGTGCTCAACGAGGAGCTCGACCGGCGCGGGCTGGCGCTCGCCAACATGGGCGACATCACCGACCAGACCGTGGCGGGCGCGATCCAGACCGGCACCCACGGCACCGGTCGTGAGATCGGCGGGCTCGCCGACCAGGTCACCGAGCTGGAGATGGTCCTCGCCGACGGGTCGGTCGCCACGGTGTCGGAAGGCGACCTGTTCGACGCCGCCCGGGTGGGCCTCGGCGCCCTCGGCATCCTCACGGCCGTGACCTTCAGGGTCGAGCCGTCGTTCCTGCTGCGCAGCGACAAGCGGCCGATGACGCTCAGCGAGATCCTCTCGTCCTTGGACGAGATCACGGGCGCGAACGAGCACCTGGACTTCTTCTGGCTGCCGCACACCGACACCTGCCTGACCAAGCGCAACAACCGGGCGGCGGGCCCCGCCGCGCCGCCGGGCGCCTTCAGGCACTGGCTCGACAACGTCTTCATGGAGAACACCCTCTTCGGCGCCCTGTGCGGGGTCGGACGGCGGTTTCCCGGGGCGATCCCCACGCTGAACGGGCTCTCCGCGAGCGCGCTGACCTCCTCCACCTTCACCGACAAGTCGTACAAGGTCTTCACCAGCGTGCGGAACGTGAGGTTCCTGGAGATGGAGTACGCCGTCCCGCGCGAGCGCCTGGGCCAGGCGCTGCGCGAGACCCGCGACCTGCTCGACCTGAAGGACTGGGGGATCACGTTCCCGATCGAGGTGCGGGTCACCCCGGCGAGCGACGCGTGGCTGTCCACCGCGTACGGCAGGGAGTCGGCCTACATCGCCTGCCACGTCTACCGGCCCACGCCCAACCCGGCCTACTTCGAAGGGGTCGAGGAGATCATGACCCGCCTGTCCGGACGGCCGCACTGGGGCAAGCTGCACACCCGCGACGCGGCCTACCTGTCGACCGTCTACCCCCGGTTCGACGACTTCGTGGCGCTGCGCGACGAGCTGGACCCCCGCCGCCTGTTCTCCAACGACTACTTGGACGTGGTGCTGGGCTGAACGGACGGCCGGCCGTCCCCCTGGTCCTCCGTGCCCGAGTCCGGGGCCGGCGGGACGCTCCCGTCAGGAGACGCCGAGGACGAGGGGGCGGAGGGCCGCCCGGTCTCCGCCGTGGTGGGCCCGGCCTCCCGGGACGTACCGGGCGACGCCTTCGGGGAAGGGCTCGCGCCGGAGACGCCCTCCGTGGCCGAGGGGGTGGGCGCGACGGGTTCCGGCTCGTCCACCTGGCCGCCCCAGCTCGTCCCCGACCCGCTCCGGCCGTGGACCGTGGCGGCGAGGGGCCTGCCGCTGAGCAGCTCGAACGCCAGGATCCCGCCCATGCTCAGCGCGAAGGTGGCGACCGTCGCGACGACCAGCGTGACCCAGAGCGGGCCCGGCACGCCCTCTCGCCGCAGCGGGGGCGCCTGCGCCGCGCCGGCGCCCAGCGGAGCGGGGTCGCGGACGGTGGGCGGCAGCTCCGGAGGGCCGTGGTCGCGGACCGTGGCGTGGGCCGCCGTCGCCAGGCCGTTCTCACCCGGACGGGCGAGGGCCGACTCCTCCGCCTCCTCTCGCAGCGCCTGTGCCTCCTGCTGCCCGGTGATGAGCCCGTGCGCCTCCTTGAGTCGGTCGCGGGTCCGCTTGAGGTAGTGCGTGTAGACGGCGTTTCCGACCGTGGTCGCCGCGCTCGCGACGGCGGCGCCGATGATCGTGCCGGTGACTCCGAGGAACGACGCCGCGACGGCCGCCGTGGCCGCCGCGAGGGCGCTGCCCGCGATCTGCGGAGCGCTGAGGTCCAAGCCTTCCTTGCCGCCCATCCCTGAGATCAGTCCCTTCCGGTGGTGGCGGTGGTCCGGCACGTTCTGGGGGCGTCCCGCCATCCCCTTGTGCCGCCACGTGGCAGGCGGAACGGGACGCTGCCTCATGCCTTCTATCCGGGATGCGGGTGTATGAACATCTTTTACGGTTTCCCCCGGTGGGAGGCGTTCAGCCTGCGCGGCCGTACGCCGATAAAGATCATTTCTGGACGCCGCCCGTCTCCCGGCGCCGTCCCACGGGCTTCGCGCGGGACCGTCGTGATGTCGCAGGTCCGGGGCTTTCTCATGCCTGTTGGGCGAAGTCGAAGGCGGCGACGGGCGCGATTCGCGAGAATCCGTGCAGGACGCCTAACCCGTTTGCTGCATATCGAGCAGCCGATAGATAGGGTGAAAGCGACATATATAACCGCCCTCATCGCTTCCCGTGCCTCTGAGGAAGGCGATGTTCGGACATGCCGGGTACGGTGCTGGCAGGTAACCGGCTCACGCGAGAGACTCAAGGGTCCGGGGGAAGATTGAGCACGACGACGAAGGGACTCGCATGCAGGAGCTCCGACTCGTCGCGGTGAGCGAGGACGGAACATACCTTGTGCTGGCCACGGCCGGCAGAGGTACACGGTTCACGCTTCCCGTCGACGAACGGCTCCGAGCGGCGGTCCGCGGCAACTTCTCCCGTCTCGGCCAGTACGAGATCGAAGTGGAGAGTCCGTTGCGCCCCAAGGAGATCCAGGCCCGCATACGTGCGGGGGAGACCGCGGAGGAGATCGCCGCCACCGCAGGCATCCCCGTGGAGCGTGTCCGCTGGTTCGAGGGACCCGTCCTGCAGGAACGCGAGTACACCGCGCAACAGGCGCAGCGTGTCGCCGTGCGCCTGCCCGGGGAGTCCACTCCGGGGCCGACCCTCGGTGAGCTGGTGACCGAGCGGCTGAGCCGCCGCGGCGTCCCCAGCGACGAGATCGACTGGGACTCGTGCAAGCGTGACGACGGCCTCTGGCGCATCAAGCTGGGCTTCGTGTGGAACGGTCACACGCGCAGCGCCGAGTGGCTGTTCGACCTCCGGCGCCGTCACGTCACGCCGCACGACGACGAGGCGATGCGCCTGTCCGCGGCCGAGTACGTCGAGCCCGCCGAGAACGCCACGGTGACGCCGTTCGTGCCCCGGCTCGCCGCCAAGCTCGCCCCCGTGCCGGCGATCCCCGTCGAGGCGCCCACGAGCCTGCCCGGCGTCGTACGGCACGACCACGCCGCGCGCGGCCACCACGAGCCCGCGCGTCCCGACCTTCCCGATCTCCGCGACCACGACCACCCCGAACCCGCCGGCCCCGCCGCCTTCCACCAGGACCCGGCCCCCCGCCAGGAACCGGCCGCCTTCCACCAGGACCCGGCCCCCCGCCAGGAGACCGCCGCCTTCCGCCAGGAGCCGACGCCGCTCCGCGCGGCCGAGTACGCTCCGGACGCCAGGTCTTCCGCCGAGCCCGCGCAGGGTCCGGCGACCACGCCTGTGCAGGAGCGCGCGCCCCGGCCCACGTTCGAGCCCGCCGTCCAGCAGTCCTTCGAACGCCACCCCCAGCCCACCTTCGAACCGGCGGCCCACCACTCCCCCGAACCGGCGGCCCACCACGCCGCCGAGCCGGCCGCGTCACGGCAGTCCGAACCCGCGGACCGTGAGACCGCCGAACCTCCGGCCCGTCAGGCCGCCGAGGCCACGGCACCGCAGGCCGCCGCGCCGCGCGCGAGCGAGCCCGCCGCGCCGGTGGTCACCGAGCCCGGCGACGCCCGCTCGGCCACCGGCGGGACACGTGAGTACGAGCGGTCCGCCGACGCCTCCGCCCCCACCGATCCCGCCGTTCCCGCGACGGCGGAGCCCGCCGCCCGTCCCGCTTCCGCCGAGGCGCGAGAGCCCGAGGCCGGCAAGGCACCGGCACCCGAATCCCAGGTCACGGTGGCTACCGCCCCCGAGGTCCAGGCGAAGGGGGCACCGGCGCCCGAGCCCGCGACAGAGCCAGCGACAGAGCGCGCGACAGAGGCCGCGACGGCTCCTGCGGCCCAGGCCGACGCCCGGGTCGCCGATGGCCCCGTCGCGGAGCCTCAGGCACAGGTGATCCCGGCCCCGGCCGCCAAGCCCGCCGCCCCCCAGGCGGCTAAGGCCCCAGCGCCCGACCCCCGGGTCACGCCGACTCCGGCAGCCGAATCCGGGACGAACGCCGCGTCCGCCGCCGGGACCCAGGCCACGCAGCCCGACCCCGAGGTCGCACGACCGGCGGCCGAGACTCAGGCCGCAGCGGTCCCGAACGCGCCCGCGAGCGAAGGCACGCCGGCCCGCCAGGCTCCCGCCGCCTCTGACAGGAAGCCGGGGCGGCCCGTGCCGGCGCCTCCTGCCGCGCGTCCCACCCCGGCCCCTTCCCCCAAGAGGGCTCCGGCCGCCGCCAAGAAGGCCGAAGAGGCCGAGGAGGCACCGGTCGCCGTGCCCGCCGCCCGTACCAGCGAAGAGGTAGCGGACCGGCCCGCCGCGGCCACCGAGCCGCAGAAGGCGGACCAGCCCGAGAAGCCTGAGACGCCTGAGAAGGAGGTCAAGGCGGCCGAACCTCCGGCCGTTCCTCCGCAGGCGCCCAAGCCGGCCCGACCGGCGCGTAAGGGGGGCCGTGGCCGCCGCGCCTCGGTCCCCACCTGGGACGAGATCATGTTCGGAGCCCGCCGCCAGGACTGACGCGTGGCAGGACGAACGAACACCCGGCCCGGCCGCGCGACCGTACGCGCGGCCGGGAACAAACCATGATCCCCCGCGTGATCGTCCACCCAAATGTTGAGACCGGACGATCGCGCGCGATCCGGCGCTGGAACAGATCATGATCCCACCGCGTGACCGTCCACCCCCGGCATCGGAACCGGGCGATCGCGCGGCCCGGCCCTAGCCCACGCCGGTGCCGTTCGTGCCGGTGGTGAAGGGGGCGAGCCATTCGGGGGTGACCTCGGCGGCGAAACGGACGCCCTGTTCCTCGCCCGTGTCGATCGCCGCGTAACCGCCGCTGCCCGCGCCGACCCCCGCGATCACGGTGAGCACTCCCGAGCGCCGCTGGAACCACGTCTGCCGGACCGTCCAGCCGACCACGGCCCGGCGCTCCACCACCGCCTGCGACCGAGGCAGGGAGCCCGAACGGACCGACAGCCGCGCGCCGTCGTAGGCGTGACCGAGGGAGTGGTAGCGGTCGAGCCCGAGCGGAACGCCGAGAGCCGCCACGACCAGCGCGAGCACGCCGATCCAGGACCAGCCGAGCAGGAAGGCGGCGACGGAGACGGCGACCCCCGGGGCGACGGCGCGGAAGAGCCTTCTCTGCCGTGCCTTCGGAGGGTGCGGCCGTAACTCGGCCTCCATCGGGCCGACCGCCTCGGCGGCGATCTTCATGGCGAAGCCTCGCGGTACGACGGGCAGCAACTGACCCCTCGTACGCGAGTCGCCGAGGCCGGTGACGATCGCCCACAGCCGCACGACCCGTGCCCGGCGCTCCAGGAGCCCCTGGGCGATCTCGTAGCCCCTGATCCTGCGGTGTTCGAGCGCCACGCTGCGCCGCGTGACCAGTCCTCGCTCGGCGACCAGGGAGGAGCCGCGGCGGCGGAGCGTGAAGTTCCAGTTGAAGACGGCGTACATGACGCCGCCCGCCACGGGCATGGCCATCACCAGCAGGAGCCCGGCAAGGACCAGCAGGATCGGCCGGTCCCACAGCCACTCGCCCAAGGTGATCGCGACACGTTCGCTGACGCCGAACTCGCTGCCCCACTGGAACGCCAGCCCGACCGCACCACCCAGCAGGGCGAACGGTGTGAGCAGGAAGGCTCCCGACAGCGGCCCGTACAGGAGCCAGTACCACGGCACCCGCACGTAGACCCGCTCCTCCACGGCGGCGCTGCTGGTGGTGGTATGCGTGGCGGAGGAGGCGGGCCCGGCCCCGGCTCCCGCCGTCTCGGCGTGACCCTCCTGCCGGACGTTTCCGGTGCGGCGGAGGAGGATGTGCCGCAACCGCTCGGCCTCGGGGAGCGGAACGCCGTCCAGCTCGCCTTCCTGCTTGCCGCCGCCGCTCGCTCCGGTGTCGATGCGGATGACGGCGAGGCTGAAGAGCCGGTGGAGGGGCGGTGTCGTGACGTCCACACCCCTGACGCGTTCGAGGGGGATGGTCCTGACCGAACGGCTGACCAGCGACCGGGTCAGCTCCAGCCGGTCGCCCACGATCTGGTAGGTGAACGTGGCCCAGCGCACCGCGGCGTACCCGACCGAGCCCACGACCGCCAGCATCGCCCACACGAACGACGACAGCGAGAAGCCGCCCACGAACAGCACACCCACCAGGGGCAGGACCAGCGAGGGAAGCATGCGCACCGGGTCGATCAGCAGCACGAGCGGGCTGAGCCGCGACGGCGCGACCGCCCCGCTCCCGAAGGCTCCGGACGGCCCTCCTCCCACCGGCCCACCCTCCGGCGGACCTTCTCCCGCGGACCCGCTTCCTGAGACTCCGGACGGCTCTCGTCCCACCGGCCCACTTCCTGAGACCCCGGACGAACCTTCTCCCGCAGGCCCACTCCCCCAGGCGGCGGGGAGCCCTTCTCCCGCCGGTCCAGCGGGAGCGCCGGAGTCCTCGGTCATGTCGCGTCGTCCCTGAGCTCGTGGGCCCGGTGGGCGAGGTCTTCGGCCAGGCGCGCGGCCACGCCGACGTCCAGGCCCTTGATCGAGGAGGACCCGGCGTACGAGGCCGTGCGGATCTCCACCGTGGCGAGGCCGAGGAGACGCTCGAACCAGCCCTGCTCCTTGTCGACCGTCTGGATGCGGCTTACAGGGATGAAGACCCACTGCCGGCTCAGCCAACCCGAGCGCGCGTAGACGACGTCTCCCGAGAGCTCCCAGCGGTGGACGGCATAGCGCCACAGCGGCTCGATGACCACGAACGGAAGCTCCACGACGGCTATCGCTCCCGGCAGCCACCAGATGTTCCCCGAGAGCCAGGAGGGCACCCATGACCAGCCGGACCCGTCGATCCACGAAGCCACCAGGGCCGACCCTCCGACCAGCAGGAGGAAACCGATCAGCGCCTCCAGCAGCCACAGTGTGATCGCGCGGCGCGATACCCGGTGGGCGGGGTCACGCAGGGGAGCAGGCACGCCCCCAGCCTAACTAGATCGCCACCCCCACCATCACCGCCATCGATCCGATTCCACTCCCCCGGGGTGGCCGGTGTCAGCGGTTTGTCAGTGGACGGGCGGGCTTCGGGAGGCGGCCTCAAAGAAATGTCAGTGGCGTAAGCCACACTCGGAGCCAGTCACTCGGACCGCGAGCCGAGCGTGACCCCAGCCCGTTAACTGAGGAGTCGAAGCTATGCGATATGCGGTCCAGGCTGAAGGTCTGGTGAAGCACTACGGCGAGACGCGCGCCCTCGACGGTGTCGATCTCGTCGTCCCCGAGGGGCGCCTGCTCGGAGTTCTCGGGCCGAACGGGGCGGGGAAGACCACCGCTGTGCGGATCCTCGCCACCCTGCTCCGGCCCGACGGCGGCCGCGCGACCGTCGGAGGTTTCGACGTCGCCAAGGACGCCCACAGGGTGCGCTCGCTGATCGGCCTCACCGGGCAGTACGCCGCGGTCGACGAGACGCTCACCGGCGTTGAGAACCTCGTGATGATCGGCCGGCTGCTCGGCCTGTCCCGTCCCGCGTCCAGGCAGCGGGCGAGCGAGCTGCTGTCGCGGTTCGACCTGACCGACGCCGGAGGCCGAGCCGCCAAGACGTTCTCAGGCGGCATGCGCCGCAGGCTCGACCTCGCGGCGAGCCTGGTCGGGAGGCCGCAGGTCCTGTTCCTCGACGAGCCGACGACCGGTCTCGACCCGCGCAGCCGCACCGACCTGTGGGACGTCGTGCGCGGCCTGATGGCCGACGGCGTCACCGTGCTCCTCACCACGCAGTATCTCCAGGAGGCCGACGAGCTGGCCGACGACATCGTGGTGTTCGACCACGGCCGGGTCATCGCCTCGGGCACCTCCGACGAGCTGAAGGCCACCACGGGCGCCCAGGTGCTCCAGGTGCGGCCCATGCGCGCCGACCATCTCGATCTGGTGGGCGACGTCATCACCGACGTCATCGGCGACCGCCCCGACCTGACCGGCGGCCAGGCAACGGTCAACATCAAGGATCCCACGGTGGTCCCCGCGATCGTGCGCCGCCTCGACGATCTCGGGGTGGTGGCGGCCGAGCTGAGCCTGCGCAAGTCCAGCCTCGACGAGGTGTTCCTGGCCCTCACCGGCCACCGCGCCGAAGACCAGACCTCCGTGGAGGAGACCAAGGAGAAGGAGGAGGTGCCCGCATGACCACGCTGACCGCGCCCGCGCCCGCCATCCCGGGCCGCATCGGCCCCGCCACCGCGCTGCGGCACACCATGACGCTCGCCTGGCGGAGCCTGGTGCAGATCAAGCACAACCCGATGGAGCTGCTCGACCTGTCGGTGCAGCCCATCATGTTCCTGCTGCTGTTCACCTACGTCTTCGGCGGCGCGATCTCCGGGTCCACCACCGACTACCTGCAGTTCTCGCTGCCCGGCCTGGTCGTGCAGAACATGCTGTTCGCCACGCTGACGACGGCCATCGGGTTGAGCACCGACATCACCAAGGGAGTGTTCGACCGGCTGCGCAGCCTTCCGATCGCCCGCTCCGCGCCGCTCGCCGGCCGCATCGTCGCCGACACGCTGAAGCAGGTGTGGGCCTTCGCCCTGTTCGTCGGCCTCGGCGCCGTGCTCGGCTTCCGGATCCACACCGGGGTCGCCGGGGTGGTGGGCGCGCTCGCGCTGCTGCTGGGATTCGCCCTGGCGATGTCCTGGCTGTCGGTGCTCATCGGCCTCATCGCCTCCGAGCCCGAGAAGGTGCAGATCATCGCGTTCTCGGTGATGATGCCGCTCACCTTCACCTCCAACGCCTTCGTCCCCACCAACACGTTGCCCGGGTGGCTGCAGAAGTGGGTGGACGTCAACCCGGTCACCCATCTGGCCGACGCCGTCCGAGGCCTTCTCAGCGGGGGTCCGGTCGCGAGCCACGCGACGATCTCGCTGATCTGGGCCCTCGGCATCGCCCTGGTCTTCGCCCCCCTGTCCCTGCGCGCCTTCCGCTCCCGCGGCTGAGACGTTCGCAAATGGGCGCGCCCGCCGTGTTTCACCCAGACCACGATCTCGTCTCGTGGCATGGGTGGTACGCCCTCCGGCGAGATTGGCGTCGTCGTCCCGGCCAGGGGTGGGACCGCCCTCCGGCAAAGGCTGGGCGACGCGATCTTGTCGGGTGGGACTAGCTTTCGGCGAGGGTGGCGATCTTGTTGGGGAGCGTCGAGCGGCGGCCTCGGCGGCGTCGCCGTGTGCGAGGGCCGTACGGCCGGCGGTGACGAGCCCGGCGAAGCGGTGGGCGTCGACCTGATCCGGAGATATAACCAACCGGTAACCTGACGTCTCCGCGATCACCAGCCCCCGGCCCAGAGTCGCGCGGAGACGGGAGACCAGAGCCTGCAGCGCGTTGCCGACCGCGCTCGGCGGATCGGTCTCCCACACCCCCGAGACCAGGACGTCGAAAGGCACCGTTCGTCCGGGGCTGAGCAGCAGCAACGCGAGGAGCGCTCGCAGCCTTCTGCCGCCGATCTCAAGGCGTGCGCCGTCGCGACGGACTTCCAGCGGGCCGAGCACGCCGAAGCTCACGCGCGTGTCCGACTTCGCGCCATCCATGCCTCGATTGTGGCCGATTAACGGACTTCCCGGCGCCGCTCATTCGGGCGATGGGGTCAGCGCACCCCTCAGATCCGCGTAGCATCAGCGGGCATGGGGCAGCCGAGAAAGTCCGTGCGCGTTGGGCGCACGGGACGCAGCGGACTCATCGCCGCGGCCGCGGCGGTCGTCGCGGTGGCGTCGGCGGGCTGCGGCATCGTGGGCGTCGGTTCACAGGCCGAGAGGCCGCTGGACGGGCTCAGCGTTTCCAGCCCCCGGTTCCGTGACGGGGCGCCCCTCCCCACCGAGTACTCCTGCACGGGAAAGGTCGGGAACCCGCCCCTGAGGTGGTCGGGTGTGCCGCAGAAGGAGACCAGGTCGATCGCATTGGTGATCGACGCGAACAACGCGCAGGGTGAGGCGGAGGTGCACTGGGTGCTGTTCGACATCGACCCTCTCACCACCGAGCTCGCGCAGAACAGCGTGCCCAGAGGCGCCGTGCAGGGCATGACGTCGAGCGGCAAGGCGGGCTACTCGCCCCCGTGCCGGCCCGATGACACCTATCGTTTCAGTGTCTACGCGCTCGACACCAAGATCGAGCGCAAGGAGGGCGCCGCTCTCCGCGAGACTCTGGAGGACATCGCCCGGCACACGATCGCCCGGGGACGCCTCTCGGCGGCCCACATCGAGTGACATGCTGAGCACCAGAGGTAGTTATGGATACCAGTTCTTCTCGTAGGGTGTGACAACGGTCATAGTGGTCGGACAGAATCAGATGCAATCCCGGAGCGCAGGTGGACAACGGGGGAAGGTCGCGTCGATGGCCGCGCGATCTCACCAGCGCCACTGGAAGGCCATGGCCATGAAGGTGGTGCAATGATCGCGGTCATTTTTGGCCTCGTCGCCGTCGTGCTACTCGTCCTGGTGGTCGTGGCACTCGGCATGCGGTCGATGAACCGCCGGGAGAGCAATCTGCCTCCTGAGCGGCTGCGCAAGATGGCCGAGCAGGCGGAGGATCCGACCGCCAAACGCCCCGGGCGTCCCGCCGAGGAGACGTTCTTCGAGAGCTTCCCCGAGGGCTTCGACGCCTTCCAGGAGCCCGAACGGGCGACCGCACGCCTGCGCCCGGGCAACGGAAGGCCCGCCTCCCGTCCCGCAGGGCGCCCCGGCGGCCGTCCGGCTCCCCGTGGCAAGCAGGCAGCCTCCTCCCGTGGCCGCCGCGGCGTCGACGAGTGGGGCGACGCCGACGACTACGACGACGACTACTGGAGCCGCGTCCGCGCCGACGACGGCGCTTTCGGTGGCACCATCGCGGCTCGCATGGGAGCGAGCCGCCCCGACGTCTCCTCTCCGTCCAACTCCGCGCCCTCTTCCGCCAAGGCCGCCGCCCCCAAGGACCCCAAGGAGAAGGAAGAGGGCGTCGACGCGAACGCCGCCACCGTCCAGGCTCCCCTTCCCGCCCGGCCGGCCGGCCTCGCCGACCTGGTGGAACCCTCGCGGAACACCACGCCCGCCGCCGCGGCGTCCGATCGCACCGTCACCTTCTCCGCCCCCGTTCCCCAGACGCCCGCCGCGTCGACGGCTGACGTGCTCGGCGCGATCGGCGCCCCGCAGCCGTCCTCCCGCAGCCGTCGCGGCTCCCGGCCCGACCCCGCCGACCCACTGGGCGTCGCCGACTCGCGCGCCAAGCCCCGCCGTCGCTCCGACGCGGGCGCCGACCCGGCCCGCACCGCCCCCGGCCGCGGCGCCGAGTCCCGGCGCACCGACACCAGGCGCGGCGGCTCCGGCAGGAGCGCCGAGCCCGGACGTGCCGACACCGGCCGCCCCGCCACCCCCGTACGGCCCGACGCGGCCCGCGCCGACGCCTCGCGTGCCGGCACGGACCCGTTCCCGGCGGGCCGGTCCGCCGCGGGCGCGCCTCACGACCCGCTGTCCGGCCCCCTCGCCACCGGCCCGCTCGCCGCCGCCCCGCATCCGACCGGCTCGCTCGCGGGCGATCCGCTGTCCAGCGGCGCCCTTTCCAGCGGCGCGCTCTCCGGCGGCCCCGCGTCCGGTGGCTCGGCGTTCAAGGGGCCTCGCTCCGGCGGCTCCCGTCCGGCCGGTCCCCTCGACGCTCCTCACAGCGCGACGGGCCCCTTCGAAGCCGGCCTCTCCTCGACCGGCTCGTACGAGACCCCCCGCGCGGCGGGCGTCTCCCGCGGCTCCGGGTCCTTCCCGGCCGCGGCGTCGTACGACCCCCTCGGCCCCGCCCCCGCGGGTCCCGGGGCGACCGGCGACTTCCCGGCCGGGGGCTCCTGGCCGGCGCAGCCCGCCTACCCCGCGACCGGCTCCTACGACATCCTCGACGAGCCGACCCCGGCCTCCGGCTCGTCCCAGGAGACGTGGACGGCGGCCGACTACCAGCTGCCCACCTACGACGGGTACTCCTCCCGCGAGGGCTACGCCGCCGCCCCGTCCGCTCCTCCCGCCTCACCGGCGCCTTCCTACGAGGTGCGCCCGGGCTGGGCCACGATCGACGACTCCGACTCGGTGAACGGGCCGACCCCCGCGACCGGCCTGCAGGCGGGGCCGTCCCGCGCGGTCCCGGCGTACGAGACGCCCACCGGGCGCGACCTGCCGCCCACGGGCGGCGACTCCCCGGCCGGGCCTGGTCAGGGGTACGGCGGCTACGCGGCGCCGGGCGCGTCGACGCCCGCCTGGCCTCAGCCGACGCAGAACACCGGGGGAAGCTGGCCCTCGTACGGCGAGCTCTACGGAAGCGGCGCGAACGGCGGCCTCGCGGCCGACCAGCCGACGCAGAACACCCAGTCATCGCAGACCACCCAGTCGTCGCAGGCGTCGCCCGGACGCGGCGGCCACCGCCGACCGGCCGAGACGGACTATCCCGACTACTACCGCTGATCGATCAGTGTTGTCCCGTCATATATAAAACGCGGCGGCCAAAGGCTTAACCGACCGGCCGTCGCGTCGTATGGTCGGCTCATGACTGGGGACACGCAAAGTAGCCGTTCCAGGACCGAGCGTATTACCTCGGTGCTCAGGCACGACCTTCCGGCCTCGCTGGTGGTCTTCCTGGTCGCCGTACCCCTCTCCCTCGGCATAGCGGTGACCAGCGGGGCGCCGCTCATCGCCGGCCTGATAGCCGCCGTGGTCGGCGGCCTGGTGGCCGGGCCGCTCGGCGGGTCGGCCGTCCAGGTCAGCGGGCCCGCGGCCGGGCTCGCGCTCGTCGTGGGCGAGCTCGTGCGGACGTACGGCTGGCGGGCCACCTGCATGATCACTCTGGCCGCCGGGGTGCTGCAGCTCGTGCTGGGCGCGTTCAAGGTGGCCAGGACGGCGCTCGCCGTCTCTCCGGCGGTGGTCCACGGCATGCTCGCGGGCGTCGGCGTGGTCATCGCCCTGTCGCAGCTCCACGTGGTGCTCGGCGGGCAGCCGCAGAGGTCGGCCGTGGAGAACCTCATCGAGCTGCCGAACCAGATCGTGCACAACCACAACCACGCCGTGGCGGTCGGCGTGCTCACCATCACGGTGCTGCTGCTGTGGCCCCGCCTGCCCCGGGTCAACGTGTTGCCGGCTCCGCTCGCGGCGCTGACCATCGCCGCGGCGACGGCCGGGGTGTTCGGCTGGGACATCGCGCGGGCCGACCTGTCCAAGGGCTTCAGCGAGTGGGCGGCGCCGGCCATGCCGGTCGGCGACTGGCACGGCATCGCCGGGGCCGTGCTGCTGGTCGCGCTGCTTGCCGGCGTCGAGTCCCTGCTGTGCTCGGTGGCGGCCGACCGGCTGCACGACGGCCCGCGCGCCGACCTCGACCGCGAGCTGACGGGGCAGGGCATGGCCAACCTGGTGTCCGGGGCCCTCGGCGGCCTGCCGGTCGCCGGGGTGGTCGTCCGTACGACGACCAACGTCAAGGCCGGGGCGCGCAGCCGGTGGTCGACCATCCTGCACGGCGTGTGGGTGCTGCTGTTCGCCGTCTGCTTCGGCTGGATGGTCACGCTGATCCCGATGGAGGCCCTCGCGGCCCTCCTCGTCTTCATCGGCATCCGCATGGTGAACCTCGGCACGGTGCGCGGCCTGCACGGGCAGGGCGAGCTGCCGGTCTACATCCTGACCATGGGCGCCGTCGTCGTCATCGGCCTCGCCGAGGGGGTGCTGATCGGCCTCGGCCTCGCCGCGCTGTCGGCGCTGCGCCGCCTGACCAGGGTGTCGGTCCAGGTGCGCCTGGAGCCGGACGACCGCTGGCACGTCGTGGTGACCGGCTCGCTCACCTTCGTGGGCGTGCCACGCCTCACCGACAACCTCCGGGCGATCCCGGCGGGCGCCGCGGTCGACCTCGACCTCAACGTGGACTTCATGGACAACGCCGCCTTCGAGGCGTTGCACGGCTGGCGCCTGGAGCACGAGCGCACGGGCGGCACCATCACCATCGACGAGATCCACGACGAGTGGTACACCTCGGCGGCGGGCGGCACCCGCGCCTCCACGGCCAAGACGCCGCCCCGTGCCCCCGAGCGCTGGTGGCTCCCCCGGGCCTACCGGCGCGGCGGGCCGCTGTCCAGCATCCCGGTACGCCACGGCGGCGTGTGGGTGCCCTCGCGGGCAGGGCGGGACGAGCCCGCCAGGCGCTCGGACGCCGTGCCCGACCTGCTCGCCGGCGCCCTGGACTTCCAGCGGAGCACGGCGCCTCTGGTGCGGCCGTTCCTCAACCGCATGGCACGCAGTCAGGAGCCCTCGCACCTGTTCATCACCTGTGCGGACTCCCGCGTGGTGCCCAACCTGATCACCGCGAGCGGCCCCGGCGACCTGTTCACGGTGCGCAACGTCGGCAACCTCGTGCCGAGGTACGGCGCCTCTCCCTCGGACGACTCCCTCGTCGCGGCCCTCGAGTACGCCACCACCGCGCTGGATGTCCGGACCATCACGGTCTGCGGGCACTCGCGATGCGGGGCGATGGCGGCCGTGCTCAGCGCCGGGGAGCAGACCGGTGGCCTGCCGGGGCTGGGACGCTGGCTGCGCCATGGCGACCACACGCTCGCGCGTTACGTCCTGTCCGACAGCACCGGCGAGGACGAGGGGCCGCTCGACAGGCTGTGCAGGGTTAATGTGGCTCAGCAGCTCGACAACCTCCGCACGTACCCCTCGGTGGCCCGGTTGGAGGCGTCGGGGCAGCTGCAGCTGGTCGGCCTCTACTTCGACATCGGGGCGGCGCGCGTACACGTGCTCGACAGTGAAGGCTTCACCCCGGTGGCCGGAGTCCGCTCTTGACGCGCTCCCCGGCATGAATGCCGGAGATTCTCGCCCGTGCCGCATGGGTTCATGCGGCACCTCGGTGGCTTCCTGCTTCGTCGGCTGGTGCCACCGTGAACGGTGGTCTTACCCGGCCTCCACCGGGACGGCTTGCGCCGTCCCGCCCACGGATGTGGGAGGCGTTTAGCCTCTCCGCCCGTCCGGCGGCGAGGATGTTCACAGCGGCGTTGACGTCCCGGTCATGCACCGCACCACAGGCACAGGACCATTCCCGCACCCCGAGCGGCATCGAGGTGGCGATCACCCCGCACGCCGAACACAGTTTCGAGGAGGGGAACCAGCGGTCGATCCGCACGAACACCCGACCGTACAGCTTCGCCTTGTACTCCAGCATGGCCACGAACGCCGACCACCCGGCATCATGCACGCTCATGGCCAGCCTGGTCCGCGCCAGCCCCCGCACCGCCAAGTCCTCCACATAGATCGCTTGGTTATCGCGAACTATCGCCGTGGACAGCTGGTGATGGAACTCGCGGCGCGCATCCGCGACCCCCGCGTGCGCCCGGGCGACCTTCGACCGGGCCTTGGCCCGGTTACTCGACCCCTTCTCCTTACGCGACAGCGCCTTTTGCAGCTTCTTCAGTTTCTTCCCGGCCCGCCGCAGGAACCGGGGAGAGCTGATCTTCCGGCCGTCTGAGAGAACGGCGAAGTGCCCCAGCCCCAGGTCGATCCCGACCTCGGCGTCGACTACCGGGAGCGGCTGTGCGGTGACCTCGACCACGAACGACGCGTGATACCGGCCCGCCGCGTCCTTGATCACGGTCACGCTGGACGGGGCGGCGGGCAGGTCCCGCGACCAGCGCACCGGCACATCCCCGATCTTCGGCAGCCGCAACCGCCCCGCCTCGGTGACGCAGAAGCGGGCGTTGCGGGTGAACCGGATCGCCTGCCGATGGTCTTTGCGGGACCGGAACCGGGGAGCGCCCACCCTGGGCCCCTTCCGCTTGCCGCTGATCGAGGCGAAGAAGTTGCGAAACGCCGTCGTGCAGTCGGCCAGCGCCTGCTGCAGCACCACCACCGACACCTCACCCAACCACGCCCGGTCAGCACGCGTCTTGCCCGCCGTGATCACCCGCACCGAAAGCTCGGCATCGGTCACGAACGGCGACCCCTGCTCGTAAGCCTGGGTGCGGATCGCCAACGCGTCGTTGAACACCACCCGCGCGCACCCGAACGCCCGCGCCAGCGCGACACGCTGACCCGGCGTCGGATCGATGCGAAAGGAGTAACGAAGCCGCATAGGGGAAAGTGTGCCAGCCCATCCACGATTATTCGCATGAGTGTGCGAGAACAGCCGAGAAACCTGGACACCAGATCAGCGCCATCCGCATACCCCGGCGAGCACCCCGGCAACAAGCGAAACCACACCCCCGATCCGTGGTCCTTATCCCTCACGCCTAGCGGGATCGAGCAGCAACGTGTCGGCGTACGGATTCCTGTGCAGAGCCAGGTACGGGTAAACGTGCAGAGGTGTGCGGCGTGTTGGTTGGCCCGGGGGGTTCATGATCGGGATG
>NZ_JBICTU010000026.1:0-138815 GCF_043197795.1 Sphaerisporangium sp. NPDC049003 | reverse complement strand
CTACGGCCGGATCAGGCTCTATGTCCACAACCAGACAACGCGCTGACCGCTCAACCTTCGTTGTCACAACTCAAGGTTCGCTGTCACAGGACAATGGCTCTGGAAGACCAGGTGGTCAGCCAGATCGCCGCAGGCTCGGGCATCCTTGCCGAGCCCAAGACCGAAGGGGGACTGGGCGACCGGCAGGCATTTCATGCGCTCATGCTGCTGATCCGGACCGGTCGCCGGATGAACGAGGTCCTGATGATGGACTTCGATCCGCTGCTGCCACTGATCACGGTAGGCCAGCAGGACGGTAAGGAAGCGGACGGCTTCGTTGCCCGGCTGAGGTATCAGCAGACGAAGATCACCAGCGGGGATCCGCCGACCATCCCAGTGGACCAGGAGATCGTCGACATCATCCGCCTGCAGCAGCAATGGGCCCGCGAGTTCATCGTCTCCCATGGCGCTCCGGAAGGCGCCACGCCGCGTTACCTCTTCTTGCAGACCAGGAACAACCGCCTCGGGCTGAGGCCCTATGCCTCGGCCACGTTCCACGTCCGGCTCGGTGTGCTGACCCGGAAGCTGGCGATCACCGACAGTGTCGGCCGCCCGGTCAGAGTCTCCAAGACCCACACCTTCCGGCACACGCGGGCAACCGACCTGATCAACGCCGGAGTTCCGGTTCACGTCGTGATGCGCTATCTAGGCCATCTGACCCCGGCCATGACCATGCACTACGCGAAAACCCTCGCGATCACCGCCGAACGCGAGTTCCTGCGCTACAAGAAGGTCACCGCCGACGGCAGGACGGCAGCCCTGGACCCGAGCGACCTTTATGACCTCCTGCACCTGGACCAGCGCGCCGACCGCGTACTCCCGAACGGCTGGTGCATGCTGCCGCCCAAACAGGTCTGCTCGAAGGGAAACGCGTGCCTCACCTGCGACAAGTTCGTCACCGACGCCAGCCACCGTGACGAACTCGCACGCCAGCTCGCCCAGACCGAAGAACTGGTCGCCCGTCGCCAGGCACAGTTCACCGCTCGCTACGGCCAGCCCATGGAGGAGGACAACGTGTGGCTCGCCGGACGTCTGAGCGAGACCCAGGCCCTGCGCAAGGTCCTGATCACGCTCGATCAGATCGGCGTGCGCGACGGCGGGAAGCTTCGTGCCGTACGCGGAGCCGGCGCAGCCGACCGAGCACAACTGCCCGCATCGCCATCGAAGGAACCGACGACATGAGCTCACTGCCCGATCACCTGCGCCAGGCCGTCCGGGCGCGCACCGACAACGCCGAGAAACGTGCCCGTTCCGCCCTGGCCCAGATGACCCAGAGCGGCGAGTCGATCAGCTTCGCCTCCCTCGCGCGCAAAGCCGGCGTGAGCACCGACTTCCTCTACAGGCACCACGAACTCCGCCCCCTGATCGAGCGGCACCGCGCAAAGGCCGGTCCAGCGCCCAGCCGCCCTCTCCCCTTGGACGAGACCTCGTCGACGTCAGCCGCCGTGCGCGCACTGAGCGCACGACTCAGCCAGCAACAGCGGATCCACCGGGAAGAGGTCGCCCTGCTCCGGAAGTCATTGGAGATCGCACAGGGCGAGAACCTTGAACTCCGCCGCCGGCTCGCACGATATGAGATGACCTGAGCGCAACATCAGTGGCATCGGTTACGACAGTTCGATGACCTAAAGGAGATCCCAGGTTCCTGGACTCACCAGGCCATGTTGTTATGGGGCAGCGAATTTCGGAAATCCGAAAACGTGTGAACTGCTTAGGCCATTAGGTCGCGTGCAGTCTACGCGGACTGCCTTGGTGCGAGTTGACTACCTTCTCGGTCAACCTCACGGTGCCCTCGCCAGACCACCGAGCTTTGGATCGCCGGCGCGATGTACGTGGTCTCCACGATGGTCGAACCTTAATGCTAATGATAAAGGGCGCCGAATTTTTCTTGCTTCCTTTCCGCTCTTCGGTCGGATGTGTGCGATCAACTCATGACCAGGAGATCGAGCCTATTGTGATCTAGGGCACACTGGTTGAGTTTTCGTGCCGCTGCGTACAGTGATCTTGCCTGATTAGGTGGCCATTTCTTCTGTGTGGTGAATGCTTGACCGGTCGATCGAGAATCCCGGCGACGTGATTTCTTGCTTGATCTTTCTGGTCAAGCTGAAGGTTCGCTGTGTAACTTGACTCTGTCCTTACCCCCTTCTTCAAGGAAGTCAATGACGTATTCTCGAAGGCTGGCGTTAGCATGCGCACTAAGCGCTGGGGCTGTTCTTGCTGCCACTACGGCGGCTTACGCCTCGCCTACCCCTCAGCCCTCCCCGTCCGTGACATCGACCGGCGCTGAGCGAATGGTCGTCGACCGTACGGAAACCTCTACCGCCTACAAGCTGGCGGACGGCAAGATCCTCACCGAGCTGCACGCTGGACCGATCCGCGTCAAGCAGGCCGATGGCAGCTGGGCCGATATCGATACCCACCTCGTCGCCGACGGCTCCACCTTGCGACCCAAGGTGGCAACGAGCGACGTGCGCTTCTCTGCAGGAGGGGCCGGTCCCTTCGCCCAGGTAGAGCAGCCTTCCGGTGCGGTGTTGGAGCTCGGCTGGGCCGGTCAGCTCCCAAAGCCGGAAATCGACGGCAGCAGGGCCATCTACCGCGGCGTGGTCGCTGATGGTGCCGGAGATCTGGTGGCCACCGCATTGCCCACCGGTCTGCGCTTCGACGTCGTGCTCAACCGCCGTCCCACTGGACCGGTCGAGATCAAGGTCCCGGTCACCGGCAAGGGACTGGAGGTCAGCAAGGAGAAGGGCAGTCGGTTGACGGTCAAGGAGGGCGACAAGGTCGTCGCCGTCTCCTCCACCCCGGTCATGTACGACGCCACCTCCCCACTCGCCGCCCACAGCAGAAAAAGCCAGCAGTTCCGCACACTGCAAGGCGGCCAGGAGCGCGTCGGTGACATTGCCACTGAAGTGGCCGCCAGTGGCGAGGGCAAGACCCTGATCCTCAAGCCGTCGACCGAGTTTCTCGCCAACCCAGCCACGGCCTACCCTGTCACCGTCGACCCCTCCGTCGTGCTGCCGCTCAACGATGACACCGACGTCAACAGCGCCTTCGACGGCAACAACGTCTCTGGTGAGTACCTGAAAGCCGGCACCGAGACCGACGGTGAGAAAGCCCGTACCTACCTGCGCTTCGACACCCGAGGTCTGAAGACCCCGACCAATGCGGTGCTTAAGCTCACCAACATCGATGCCCCCAGCTGTGGTCCCACAGTCTCGGCCGGCATTCAGGTCCGTCGCATCACCAGCCACTGGGATGCCACCACCCAGACCTGGACTCCGCAGCCCAGCAATACCACCGAGGACGCCGTCATCTCCACCGAAGGCTCCCAGCTCGGCTCTTGCGGCAGCGGCACCATGACCTGGAACGTCACCCCCATCGTGGCTAAATGGGCCGCCGGCACACCCAACCACGGGTTCGTCCTCCAGTCCCCCACAGAAGCCAAGCAGGCCAACTACCGCATCTTCGCCTCAGCTGAGAACACCGACGGACTGGCCGCCCCCATCCTGCAAGTCACCTCCGATGAGGTAATCACCCCCGGAGAAGGCGATGACCCCGCCGACCCCGGCCCTGCGGACTTCAAGCCTGGCCACGTCGAGCCCCTGACCGGCAACTGGATCACCTCGGCGATCGACCTGACCGACGATGGGCTCATGGTCACGCGCAACCACACTGCCGGGCAACGAGTCGACGCCGTCCGAGACAACGAAGCGGTCCTTGGACCGAACTGGCAGCTGGAGCCTCTAGGTGGCGTACTGGGCAACAGGCTCAAGGACTTCACGGCCAACGGCTACATCGAGATCGCCCTCAACATCGGCACCGAGCGCTATCGATTCCAGCTCAACCCGGACGGCACCTACACCTCCACGGACGGGGGTGGCACCTTGGTGAAGAATGCCGACGGCACCTTCACCCAGACCCTGGAAAGCGCCGATCTTGTCTACACCTGGACCAAGGTCGGCCAGGAGTACTTGGTCACCGCTGTTGGAGGCAAGGACAGCGGCAAGCAGCTCATCGAGTACGAAACCACCGGACGGTTCACGCGCATCATCTCTCCGCCCACGCCGGACTCCAATTGCGTGAGTGCTCCTGCCGCATGTTCCACAGCAACATTCCAGTACGCCACCACGACAACCGCAACATCCTCCACACTCGGTGACGTCGCAGGCCAACTCAAAACGATCAGCTATGACGCTGCCGGCGATACCGCAGCAGTCACAGCTGTTTCCTACAAGTACGACTCCGCCAAGCGCCTCCGTCAGGTAGAGGACAGCCGTCAAGCCGACGGTGATCCTGTCCGCCGGTCTACTTACGCCTACGATGTCCAGGGCAACATCACAAGCTTGACCACCGCCGAGGACGGAACCTGGACACTCACCTACTCGGCGCCTGGCAAGATGACGAGCGCCACCGCAGCCGCAGGGTTCGCCGTCGCAGCCACATCGTGTCCGGCACCCAGCGCCGCTGACTACATGCTCTACGGCAGGTGTCAGGTCCGGGTGGACGTTCTAAAGGGTGCCGGATACGATTTCCGCACGCCCCTCTGGAAGGGTACCTACACAGGTGGCTCAGTCATGGGTATCACCAACGATGGCTGCAGTAGCGTTCCGAATAAGCCTTATGACTGGGTTAGCTTCAAGGCCGCCTGCGACTCACACGACTACGGTTATGGCCTGATTCGAAACAAGATGAACGGCGAGGCCAATGGCCTACCCAAGTCGAAGCGTGCTGCTGTTGATGCCGTCTTCTACACCATCCTCAAGGAACGCATCTGTGCCAAAATGACGGGAACGTGGAGAAACTCTAGAGGTTACCCAATTTCCAAAAAGGTCTCATGCCTGGACTCTGCTCGCATGTACTACAACGGCGTGCGAGCGTTTGGCGGCTCGGCATTATAATCAATGGGGCTGGCCCGGATGTGCTCTACGCATCCGGGCCAGCCCCAACCTTTGTAACAGAAAGGGAGTGCTCAATGATTCGCTTTGCGCGTCAACGGCGCGAACTCTCGTTAAGTCTTATCGCGCTACCATATGCTCTAGCTGTATGCACGCTCACATGGCTCACTATCGAAAACCATCTGGGCGACCAAATGCATGGCGCAATTGTTATGACACTCATCGCCCTTCCTGTTTCTATTATTCAAATACCGATCAATTATTGGCTCCGAGAAGCAGTTAATGTCACGTACGGCTGGGAATATCCCGTGCTGGCATGGCCTGGGGTCGTGACGGCTATTATCCTCGCGATCCTGCTACTCCGTCAGCACACCACTGGTCGAATCCTGGGCTGGTTCCTAGCTGGATGCATCATCCTGACCGGACTGGCGATTACCTTCGACCAATGGGCGCCACGCCACCCATACGGGTGGCCGTTCCTGGTGTACGGACTCGTCATGATCATAGGTCTATTGGGCAGCGGCACCAAGACTCGGGACGCCATCCCCGGCCGCGATGTCACCTGAAACGATCAACAAGGCCTTGTGGCGCTCGTGTGGCTCCCACTGCGACACCTCGGTCGACGCTGATCGAAGTGATTGTGCCGAGGGGCACGTCCTGGCCAATGTCAACGTGGGGCCTGGAGACGTCATCTCCAGGCCCCGCCGTATCCATTCAACTCGTCCTGATGTGTTGCGACGCTCTGGCGCTCCCCGGAGTTCGTACCCGCGCTCACCCCTGAGACGCATCAGCTCAGTGCATGTCGGCACCATGCCGTTGACAGCCTGACCTGCCATTTCAATTCCCTCTAGGTGTCACGGGCGCGGATACCATGTGGTCGATGTCCACGTCGGAGGCGGCGGTCCAGGTGGCGCCGTCGTACGGGGAGGTCCACCTGCCCGAGGTGGCGGCGCAACTGGAGTTGGTCACCACCCCGGAGCCGTCGCGCTTGAGCACCGTCTCCCGGGTGTTGCAGGCGCCCGAGATGGTGATCCAGTGCGGGAACAGGTCGCGGTTGTAGGTCCCGGAGTTCCTCTCGATGTCGACGGTGAGCGCGGCCAGCTCGGAGCTCGCCGTGCTCGCGGAGGGGATGTTCGGCGGGGTGAAGGCGTTGGCCGCGGTGCTCGTCGTCACTGTGGTGACGGCGAACGTGAGAGCGGTGGCCGTGGCGAGGAACGCGACTCGTCTCACGAGTCTCTCCTTCTGTCTCTGGACCGGGCTCAGGGGTGGCGCCAGGTCCAAGGGGGGTTGATGAGACAGACGGACCATTTCATCGCACAACATGTCGGGAAATATCAGGCTTTGCTGACACCAATCGGTCAAATTGGTTAGGAGATGCCGCTATCCACAGAGGGAATGGCGGCTACCAGGGGGAACACGGGCCCGGTGGCGGCCCACGGCGCCGCGCCCGGCCCGAACGCCCCGCGAACATCGGATGAACAGGGCGATATCCAGCACCCAGGGCACCACCCACGACCCCGGAAAGGGTGCCCGGACCTGCCGGAGGCCCGGCCGGCGAACCGGTCAGGCCTCCAGGTGAAGCGGGGGACTGCTCCTGATCAGTCGACGTCGACCCAGTTCAGCGTGCGGTCCACGGCCTTCTTCCAGCCGGTGTACCCCTCTGCGCGCTTCTCCTCCGCCCAGGTCGGCAGCCAGCGCCTGTCCTCGTTCCAGTTGCTCTTGAGCTCGTCGGTGGAGCTCCAGAAGCCGAGGGCGAGGCCCGCGGCGTACGCGGCGCCGAGCGCGGTGGTCTCGGCCACGACCGGCTTGGAGACCGGCACGCCGAGGATGTCGGCCTGGATCTGCATGCACAGGTCGTTGGCGGTGACGCCGCCGTCGACCCGCAGCACGTCGAGGTGGACGCCCGAGTCGTTCTGCATGGCCTCGACGACGTCCCGGGTCTGGTAACAGATCGCCTCCAGCGTGGCCCGGGCGATGTGCGCGTTGGTGTTGAACCGGGACAGCCCGACGATCGCGCCGCGCGCGTCGGACCGCCAGTACGGCGCGAACAGCCCGGAGAAGGCGGGCACGAAGTACACCCCTCCGTTGTCTTCCACCTGCCGGGCCAGCGACTCGCTCTGCGCGGCGCCCGAGATGATGCCGAGCTGGTCGCGCAGCCACTGGACGGCCGAGCCGGTCACGGCGATCGAGCCCTCCAGCGCGTACACCGGCTTGTCGTCGCCGAACTGGTAGCAGACGGTCGTCAGCAGGCCGTGCTTGGACCTGACCAGCTCGTTGCCGGTGTTGAGGAGCAGGAAGTTGCCGGTGCCGTAGGTGTTCTTGGCCTCGCCGACGCCGAAGCAGACCTGGCCGACGGTCGCCGCCTGCTGGTCGCCGAGGTCGCCGGAGAGCGGGACCTCCCCGCGAAGGGGCCCGTCGGCCCGCGTCAGGCCGTACAGGCCGGGGTGGGAGGACGGCTGGATCTCCGGCAGCATCTGGCGGGGGACGCCGAAGAACGACAGCAGCTCGTCGTCCCAGTCGAGCGTCTCCAGGTTCATCAGCATCGTCCGGCTGGCGTTGGTGGGGTCGGTGACGTGTACGCCGCCGTCTGTGCCGCCGGTGAGGTTCCACAGCAGCCAGGTGTCGGTGTTGCCGAAGACCGCCTCCCCCGCTTCGGCGGCCTCACGAACGCCGTCGACGTTGTCGAGGATCCACTTGATCTTGCCGCCGGAGAAGTACGTCGCCGGCGGCAGCCCGGCCTTGCGGCGGATGACCTCGCCCTTGCCCTCGCGCTCCAGCGCGCTGGCGATGCGGTCGGTCCGGGTGTCCTGCCAGACGATGGCGTTGTAGTACGGCCGTCCTGTTCTGCGGTTCCAGACCACGGTGGTCTCGCGCTGGTTGGTGACGCCGAGCGCGACGAGGTCGGACGCCGACAGGTTGGCCTTGCCGAGCGCGGTCTCGATGACCGCGCGGGTGCGCTCCCAGATCTCCACGGGGTTGTGCTCGACCCAGCCCGCCTGCGGGAGGATCTGCTCATGTTCGAGCTGGTGGCGGGCGATCTCGTTGCCGCCGTGATCGAAGATCATGAAGCGGGTGCTCGTCGTGCCCTGGTCGACCGCTCCAACGAAGTCAGCCATGAAATGTTGCCTCCTTTGTGCCCTGCGAATGTGCCGGCCGGTGCCTCAGACGACTTCCCTCTCGGCAGGGACGGTACCGGGCTCGGGCTCCGCCGTCGTGGGCAGGAAGCGGGCGACGAGCACCTGGTAGAGCCCTGCTCCCAGCACGCCTCCGATGATCGGCGCCACGATGGGCACCCAGAAGTAGAGGTTGCCGTACTGGTCGCGCCAGGCCGTGCCGTACCCGGTGAGGAACGAGGCGAGGCGGGGCCCGAAGTCGCGGGCGGGGTTGATGGCGTAGCCCGCGTTGGTGCCCCAGGCCATGCCGATCGCCACCACGATGAGGCCGACGACGAACGGCGCCAGGTTCGCGGCCGGGGAGTTGTTGCCGAGGTCGGTGACGGCGAGGACGAGGAACAGCAGGATCGCCGTGCCGATCACCTGGTCGCGGAAGGCCCCCCACTCGTGCACGGGGAGGGCGCCGTTGCCCGGGAGCGTGGAGAAGACGCCCTGGGTCTTGATCGTGTGACCGGGGTCGGCCATCGCGAGCACCTCGCTGTAGTTCCACCGCACCAGGAGCGCGGCGACGAAGGCCCCCGCGGTCTGGGCGAGCGAGTACGGCAGGACCTTGCGCCACGCGAAGCCCTTGAAGACGGCGAGGGCGACCGTGACGGCGGGGTTGAGGTGCGCGCCGCTGATCCTGCCCGCCGTGTAGACGCCGAGCGTGACGCCGAGTCCCCAGGCCCACGCGATGCTGTCGTGGCCGCCGACGCCGCCCGCGACCACCTGCGCCACGACCGCCGTGCCGAAGAGGATGAGGATCAACGTGCCCGCGAACTCCGCGGCCAGCTCACCGAGCAGGGTGGGGACTTCCCTCGGTCGGGCCATGTCTTCTCCTTACTCCGTCGCCGTGCGGCTCGCCGCGAGCCGCCGTACGACTCGCCGCGGCCGGAGGACCGTCGTCAGGGCGAAGACCGATCCCCACCGCCGGTCACCTGCGGGGTGTCGATCGGCACTGTTACCGTCTCCGCATGGATCACGGTTCCCGTTTATGAGGAGTTGACGCGGATTTTCCACAGCGAGATACCCGCACCGGTCAACCCTGGCCCGCGTCACGCGGCCGGCGTACCCGCCAGGGCCGCGTACCGCGATCGCCGTAGCGGCGTATTGTCCCCACGGACGAGGAAACACGCCCAGGTCACCCCTAACGTAGGGACGTGAGTCGTCTGACCAGGCTGCGCGACGCCATCCGCTCCCGCCCGTACGTGGTGGACACCGTCATCGCGGCCGTGACCTTCGCTGTGACGATCATGGCCCCGCAGGCCGGTCATCCCAGGGAGGCCCTGCCGCTGACCCCCGCCGGCGCGGTGCTGGGCGGGGTGATGTGCGCCGCCCTGGTGTTCCGGCGCGCGTGGCCCCGCGTGGTCGTGGCCGTGACCCTGGCCGCCCTCGTCGCCCACCTGGTCGTGGGCGCCACGCGCACCCCCCTCGACCTCATCCCGGCCATCGCGATCGCCACCATGGCCACCCACAGCCCGCGCCGCGCCGCGTGGAGGGTGGGGATGATCTCCGCGCTCGTTCTCGTCGCCGCGCGCGTCGCCTTCTCCGACGTGTCGTGGTACGGACCGGAGGTGGTCGGCCAGATCGCGTGGATCGGCATGGCGACGGCGGCGGGCGACTCGGTGCGCAGCCGCCGCGCGTACGTCGCCGCCGTCGAGGAGCGCGCGCGGAGGGCCGAGCAGACCCGTGAGGAGGAGGCCGAGCGGCGGGTGATGGAAGAGCGCCTGCGCATCGCCAGAGAGCTGCACGACGTGCTCGCCCACCACATCGCGCTGATCAACGTCCAGGCGCAGGTGGCCGCGCACGTGATGGACGACGAGCCCCGGCAGGCCCGCGAGGCGCTCGGCCACATCCGCCAGGCCGGCCGGGCCGCGCTCGACGAGCTGCGCACCACGGTCGGGCTGCTGCGCCGGCCCGGCACCACCGAGGAGCTGCCCACCGAGCCGGCGCCGGGCCTCGACCGCCTCCCCGAGCTGATCACGTCGTTCACGGCGGCGGGGCTCAGGGTCGACTGCCATCTCGAAGGCACTCCACGGCCGCTCCCCTCCCCGGTGGAGCTGACGGCGTTCCGCGTCGTCCAGGAGGCGCTGACGAACGTGAGCAAGCACGCGGGCGAGGCGACGACGCGGGTGCGCATCACCTACGGGCAGCGTGACCTGACCGTGGACGTCACCGACGACGGCCTCGGCCACGCCACCGCCGCGACCACCGGCCACGGGCTGCTGGGCATGCGCGAGCGGGCCCTGTCGGTGGGCGGCACGTTCAGCGGCGGGCCGTCCCCGGGGCGCGGCTTCCGCGTCCACGCCGTCCTGCCCGCGCCCGTGACGAGCGCCCTGTGACCATCCGCGTCCTGCTGGCAGACGACCAGGCCCTCGTACGGGCCGGATTCCGCGTCCTGGTCGACTCCGCGCCCGATCTTGAGGTGGTGGGCGAGGCACACACCGGCCACGAGGCGGTGCGGCTCGCCCGCGACACCAAGGCGGACGTGGTGCTGATGGACATCCGCATGCCCGAGATGGACGGGCTCGCCGCGACCCAGGTGATCACCTCCGATCCGAGCCTGTCCGCTGTGCGGGTCCTGGTGCTCACGACCTTCGAGATCGACGAGTACGTCTTCGCCGCGCTCCGCGCGGGGGCCAGCGGGTTCCTGGGCAAGGGCGTCGAGGCCGGCGAACTGCAGGACGCCATCCGCGTCGTGGCGCGCGGCGACGCCCTGCTCTCCCCCGGCGCCACCAAGAGCCTCATCGCCCGCTTCCTGTCGGCTCCCGGCGCGAGCGCCGACCACTCGCCCGACAGCCTCGCCGCGCTGACCGACCGCGAACGCGAGGTCATGACGCTGGTCGCCTCCGGGCTGACCAACGACCAGATCGCCGACCACCTGGGCATCAGCCGGATGACCGCCAAGACGCACGCCAACCGGGCGATGCTCAAGCTCGGCGCCCACGACCGCGCCCAGCTCGTCGTGATCGCCTACGAGACCGGCCTGGTGCGCCCCCAGCCGCGCTGAGTCCTTCGCCGCCCCGACCGGCGCGCGTGGTACTCCGGGGCGGGATCTACGGCGATCGCGGTAGTCGAAGACCCTCCCCGCGACGGACGTTCGCACCTCCGGCAGCGATGAGCCTTGAAGAGCGGGCCTGTTCTCCGGCCCGCCCGAGCCCTGACCTCTCCCAGGACGCCACCCGGCATCCCCGCCGAACCGACAAGAAGTGGACCGATGTCGTTACTCGCCAGACTGAGCCTCGCCAACCGCGGGCTCGTCGCCCTCATCACGATCGTGGTGGCCGCCTTCGGCGTGTACACCATCCCGGCGCTCAAGCAACAGCTCCTGCCCTCGCTGTCCTTCCCCGCGGTGTCGATCGTCGCGCCCTACCCCGGGGCCGCGCCGCAGATCGTCGAGGACCGCGTCACCCGGCCGCTTGAGGACAGCGTCCGGAGCCTGACGGGCGTCACGGGGGTCACCTCCACCTCCCGCGAGTCAAGCGCGACGCTCCAGGTGCAGTTCGACTTCGGGACCGACATCGACGCGGCGCAGGGCCAGATCCAGCAGGCGATCAGCCGGATCAAGTCGCAGCTCCCCGCCGACGTCGACCCCCAGGCGGTCGTCGGCAGCACCGACGACATCCCCGTGGTCCAGCTCGCGGTCGCATCGTCCGAGGGCCAGCAGCAGCTCGCCGACAAGCTGAACGAGCAGGCGGTCCCCGCGCTCAGCGGCGTGGCCGGGGTCAGGGACGTGTCGGTGACCGGCACGCGCAAGCAGGTCATCACGATCACGCCCGACGACAAGGAGCTCGCCAAGCGGGGGCTCACCGCCTCGGCGATCGCTGGCGCGATCCAGTCGGCCGGCGCGCCGGTGCCCGCGGGCACGCTCACCAAGACCGGCCAGTCCCTCACCGTCCAGGTCGGCACCGCGCTCGGCTCGGTGAAGGACATCGCCGACCTCTACCTCCCGCCGTCCGCCGCCGCCCCCAGCGGTCAGGCGCAGGCACAGCGGCCGGGTGGCCAGGGCGTTCCCGGCGCGCAGGGCGCGGCGGCACCCGCCCGTCCGGCCGCCGCTCCCAAACCCGCGCGGCTCGGCGACGTCGCCACGGTCAAGCTGGGTCTCGCCGAGTCCACCACGCTGACCCGTACCAACGGCAAGCCCAGCCTCGGCGTCTCGATCACCATGAAGCCCGACGGCAACGCGGTGGCGATCTCGCACGACGTGCGGGCCAAGCTGCCCGAGCTGGCCAAGTCCCTCGGCGGCGGCGCGCAGTTCACCGTGATCTTCGACCAGGCGCCGTCGGTGGAACAGGCCATCGAGAGCCTCACCACCGAGGGCCTGCTCGGCCTGGCGATGGCCGTGCTGATCATCCTGTTGTTCCTGTTCTCGCTGCGTTCCACGATCGTGACGGCGGTGTCGATCCCGCTTTCGGTGCTGATCGCCCTGATCGCCCTGTGGACCCAGGACTACTCGCTGAACATGCTGACCCTGGGCGCGCTCACCATCGCCATCGGGCGGGTGGTGGACGACTCGATCGTGGTCCTGGAGAACATCAAGCGCCACCTGTCGTACGGCGAGGACAAGCGCCGGGCCGTCGAGAACGGCGTGCGCGAGGTGGCCGGCGCGGTCACCGCCTCCACGCTGACGACGGTGGCGGTGTTCCTGCCCATCGCGTTCGTCGGCGGCCTCGTGGGCGAGCTCTTCAGCCCGTTCGCGATCACGGTGACGGTCGCGCTGCTCGCCTCGCTGCTGGTGTCGCTGACCGTCGTGCCGGTGCTGAGCTACTGGTTCCTCAAGCGGCCCAAGGCCGGCGACGCAGAGGCGATCCGGCGGGCGGCCGACGAGAAGGAGCGCAGGAGCCCCCTCCAGCGCATGTACGTCCCGGTCATCCGCTTCGCCACCCGGCACCGGATCACCACCGTGGCCATCGCCATGGTGATCTTCGTCGGCACGCTGGGGCTGGTCCCGCTGCTGCGAACGAGCTTCATCGACAACTCCGGCCAGAACACCATCAGCGTCAGGCAGAAGTTCCCGGTCAGCACCTCCCTCGCCTCGGCCGACGCCATGGCCAAGAAGGTCGAGCAGGTGGTAACCGGCACGAGCGAGGTCGAGTCGTACCAGGTCACCGTGGGCGGTGGCGGCGGCGGGTTCGGAGGCTTCGGCGGCGGCGGGGGCGGCACGGCCCGCGCGAGCTACTCCCTCACGCTGCGCGACGGCACCGACGCGGGAGCCGTCGAGAAGAGGCTGACCGAACGCCTCGCCGGGCTGACCGACGCCGGCGAGATCACCGTCGGGCAGTCCGGCGGCTTCGGCGGCGACTCCTTGCAGGTCGTCGTCCGCGCGGCCGAGCTGGACACCCTGCGCACCGCCGCGCAGACGGTCCAGAAGGCCATGGCCGACGTGCCCGACGTCAGCGAGGTCACCAGCACGGTGGCCGACACCGCCCCGCGCATCGACGTCACCGTCGACCGCAAGAAGGCGGCGGAGAAGGGCCTCAGCGAGCTGGCCATCGGCCAGGCCGTTTCCCAGGCGTTCAGGGGGACCACCGTCACCCAGCTCGCCTTCGACGGCACCACGGCCGACGTCATCCTGCGCGGCGGCGACACCCCCACCTCCCTCGCGGACCTGCGCGACCTGAAGATCGCCGGGAAGGTCACCGTCGGGGACGTGGCCAGCGTCAGGACGGTGAACGGGCCCGTGGAGGTCACCCGCATCGACGGCGACCGCAGCGCCACGGTCTCCGGCAAGGCCACCGGGTCCAACCTCGGGGGCACCAGCGCCGCGCTGCAGACCAAGCTGAAGGCCCTCACCCTCCCGGTCGGCGCGTCGTACGAGATCGGAGGGGTGAGCGCCGACCAGGCCGAGGCCTTCGGGAGCCTCGGGCTGGCGCTGGTGGCCGCGATCGCCCTGGTGTTCTTCGTCATGGTGGCGACGTTCCGCAGCCTGATCCAGCCGCTGGTGCTGCTGGTCTCGATCCCGTTCGCGGCCACGGGCGCCATCGGACTGCTGCTGGTGACGGGCACCTCGCTCGGCCTGGCCGCGATGATCGGCATGTTGATGCTGGTCGGCATCGTGGTCACCAACGCCATCGTCCTGCTCGACCTGATCAACCAGTACCGCGAGCAGGGCATGCCCCTGCACGAGGCGGTCGTCGAGGGCGGCAGGCGGCGGCTGCGGCCGATCCTGATGACGGCCCTGGCCACCATCTTCGCGCTGCTGCCCATGGCGCTCGGGATCACCGGCGGAGGCGGGTTCATCTCCAAGCCGCTGGCGATCGTCGTCATCGGCGGCCTGATCAGCTCGACCCTGCTCACCCTCCTGCTGGTGCCGACCCTGTACACCATGGTCGAGACCCGCAAGGAGAAGAGCCGGGCCCGGCGGGAGCGCCGCCGGGGCTCGCGGCCGATCGCGCCTCCCATCGAGGAGACGCCGAGCGAGCCCGCCGTGAGCGGCGCGAGCAAGCCGTAGCGACGGCGGGCAAGCCGTAGGGATCGTGTGGGGAGGCCGTAACGACGGCGGGCAAGCCGTAGGGACCACGGGGAGGCCGTGGCGACCGTGGGGAGGCCGGGGACGGCCTCCCCACCTTTTCGCCTCTCGTACATTCATCCGCAGACTTCTAGAATTTTATTCGGTAAACCGCCACGACCGGCCCGGCCTCCCGCCGGAGGCTGGCGTCTCCCCGTCGGCACACAACTAACCCGTTGTCATTCGATATGCAACGTTTTAGCGTTTTACCGAATCATTACCGGCAAGTGCGTGCGGCATCTCCGCACGAGCACTCCGCCATGTGAGCCAGGAGGATTCGACCCTGATGGTGAAGCCGCTGGGCGTGCAGCTGTACACCGTTCGCGATCACATGAAGGAGGATCGCGACGGAGTGTTACGGCGGATAGCGGAGATCGGCTACGGCGCCGTGGAACCGTACGACCCGACCGACGATCCCAAGGGCTTCCGGCGGGTGATCGACGATCTCGGGCTCACCGTCTCCAGCACGCACGCCTACGCTCTGCTGAGCGAGGACCCGGACCTCGTCCTCGACGCGATCGGCACCGTCGGCACGGACCTGGTGATCATCCCGGGCGGCATCCCGCATGAGGACTTCACGACGCGCGACGGTCTCGCCCGTACCGCCGACCTCCTCAACGGCCTCGCCGTACACGCGGCCCGGTACGACATGCGGCTCGGCTACCACAACCACTGGTGGGAGATCGAGCCGAAGATCGACGGAGTCCACGCCATCGAGGTGCTCGCCGGGATGCTCGCCCCCGAGCTGTTCCTGGAGATCGACACCTACTGGGCGGCCGTGGGCGGCGCCGACGTGCCCGCGCTGCTCGGACGCCTCGGCGACCGCGTCACCGCCCTGCACGTCAAGGACGGCCCCGGCGTCAAGGAGGAACCCCACACGGCCGTCGGCGAGGGGGTGATGCCGGTGCCGGACATCCTCGCCGCCGCACCCGGCGCGTGGCGCATCGTCGAGCTCGACCACTGCGCCACCGACATCGTCGAGGCCCTCGCCGGAAGCCACGCGTACCTGACCGGGCTGGAGGGCGCATGACGACCGGGCCCGTGGGGATCGCCATCGTCGGCGCGGGCGCGATCAGCGACGCCTACCTCCGCAACCTCACCACGTTCCCCGACATTCGGGTGCTCGGGGTCGCCGACCTCGACGCCGAGCGCGCCGAGGCGAAGGCGCGGGCGTACGACGTCCCGGTCTCGGGCGACGTCGACACCGTCCTCGCGCTCCCCGACGTCGAGATCGTCGTCAACCTGACGATCCCCGCCGCGCACGCGTCCGTCGCCTCCGCCGCCCTGCGTGCCGGCAAGCACGTGTACGGGGAGAAGCCGCTGACGCTCGACCCCGGCGAGGGTGACAAGCTCCTGGCCGACGCGGCCTCGCGCGGGCTGCGCATCGGCAACGCGCCCGACACCTTCCTCGGCGCGGGCCTCCAGTCGGCCAAGCGGGCCCTGGCGTCCGGCCTGATCGGAACGCCGGTGGCGGCGACCGCCGTGATGCAGAGCCCGGGACCGGAGTCGTGGCACCCGAGCCCCGAGTTCCTGTTCCAGCGCGGCGCGGGCCCGCTGTTCGACATGGGCCCGTACTACCTCACCGCGCTGGTCGCGATGCTCGGCCCGGTCTGCAAGGTCGCCGCCACCGCGCGGCAGGCCCGGCCGCACAGGGTCATCGGCTCGGGGCCGAAGGGCGGTACGCGCTTCGCCGTCGAGGTGCCGACGCACGTCATGGCGCTGGTCGACTTCACCGGCGGGGCGAGCGCGTCCTCGACGTTCAGCTTCGACTCGCCGGCCGGTGTGACGATGGTCGAGATCATCGGCACGGAGGGCACGCTCTCGCTCCCTGACCCCAACACGTTCAAGGGGCCGCTCAGGGTACGCGGGGCGGGCGATGGCGACTGGCGCGAGCTGCCCCTTGAGGGGACCACGATCGGGCGGGGCCTCGGCGTGCTGGACATGGCCCGCGCGCTGCGGGCCGACGTTCCCCACCGCGCCTCCGGCGCGCTCGCCCTGCACGTGCTGGAGGCCATGACGGCGATCATCGAGTCCGCCGACCGCAGCGAGTTCCGGCACCTTGAGACCACCGCCCAGGAACCCGAGCCCCTGCCCGCCGACTGGGACCCCAGGGAGGCCACCCTCGCCTGAACGGACCCGCGGGAGCACGCGCACCGCCCAGCGCGGCATCCCGCACGTCCAGCCCATGCCGCACGGGCGGCACCTCCAACGTGGCATGGCGCACGTCCAACGTGGCATGGCTCACGGCTGACATGCCATGTCGCACGGCTGGGGTGGCCGGCCGCGGGGTCTAGCGCGGCATGGCCACGGTGAACAGGATCGCCGAGTCCTCCAGTGCCTCCAGGTGGTGGCGGGAGTCCGGCACGATGAGCAGGTCCCCCGCCAGGGCGTCCCACGACACCTCGCCGGACACCACACGCACCCGCCCCCACAGCACGTACACCGTCGCCTCTCCCCGGAGCTCGTGCTCGCTCTGGACGGTGCCCTCCGTGAGCCCGACCACCGTCTGCCGCAGGACGCGCTCGTGCCCGCCGACCACGGTGTCGGCCGCCTGCCCGCCGGTCGACTCGGCCGCGCGTTCCATCTGCCGGCGAGCCACGGCTACGAGAGAGAACTTCTTCATCGCGGTGTTTCCCCCTGTGTTCGGCACGCCGCTGCGCCGTGGCGACCCGGGAAGGGCCACCACGCCGGACCGCCCCGGTCGCACGAGACGACGAGGGCCTACCTCCATGCCTACCCCGGTTGCGCGTCTCCCCTCATCACGGGCCGGATTCTCGACCGGAGGCGCTTACAGCTTGCGCCGGAGCTCGTCGGAGTGGCGGCGGGCTTCCGCGGCGCGGCGGGCGGCGCGGCCATGTTCCCGCTCGGCCTGGGTCAGCCGCTTCTCGGCCGTCTCCTGCCGGTCGAGTGCGGCCTTGAGCTCCCTGCGCAGCCGCTCCGTCTCCTCCGCTACGGCCGCGCGGGCCCTCCCGGCGTCGCCGACCTCCGCTTCCCACTCGCCGAGGGCCCGCTCCGCGTCGCGCGCCTCGGCGTCGGCGGCGGCCGACCGCTCGGCCAGCCGACGGCGCCGTTCCTCTTCCTCGCGCTTCTTGGCGGCCTCGTCCGGCTTCCCTGCCCGCTTCCTCGCGGCCCCGTCGCCACCCTTCGCGCCGTCACCGCGCTTCCCGGCATCACCGCGCTTCGCGCCGTCACCGCGCTTCGCGCCGTCACCTCGCTGCTCGGCGGCGGGCCGTACGGTCCCGGCGGTCGGCGCCGCGCCCGGCTCGGCGAGCTCGCCGGTCGGGACGAACCCGGCGTAGCTCCGCGGCTGCGCGAGCGAGCCCGCGCGTACCTCCTCGGCCACCGCCGGGTCCATCGTCGCGGCGTGCAGGGTGTCCTCGACCTCCCGGGTCGCCGGCTCGCGCAGCGGGCGCCCCGCCTCGCTCGCCAGCGACTGGGCCGTACGGACCAGACCGGAGACCAGCTCGCCCCGCCGCTGGTCGATGCCGCCGATCGGCTCGCCCGACGCCCACGCCGAACGCAGTTCCGCGCCGAGGTCGAGCAGCCGCGCCAGCTCGTCCGGATCGGACCTGGCGAGCCGGTTGACCGCCCACGCCGACACGGTGGGGCGCCGCAGCGCTCCGATCAGCTTGGCGAGCCCGGCGTCACCCGCCTTCTTGGCCTCGGCGGCCAGGTGCCTGCGCCTTTCCACGAAGTCGTCGGGCGTGCCTCCGTACAGCTCGCTCTCGGCGGCGGAAAGGTCCACACCAACCCCCTACCCGAAGCGGCGGGTGACCGAGGGTTCACCGGCTCGCACGCGACTTCTTACGGGACTTCCAGCGGAACTTGAACGCCCACTCACCCATCTGCGCCACGCGCCACATGCTACCGCGCGATCGGTCGATCCTCGCTTGTGTGTTCCCATCCCTGCGGCACGGTGCCGCGTTTCCTCCCATGCCCAAGGCGGGGGTCTCCCCGTGAAGTGGGATGTTTCCCCACGTGGTGGAGTGGTGGATTTGCTTTCCCCCGGCCGGGCACGATGGAGAGATGGCTCAGCGGAGTGAGGACCTGGTCACGGTGACGCCGTGTGAGGACGGCCCGCTTCTCGTACGTGGGCCGTTCGCCCTGATGACCCAGGACGGGCGTCCCATCGACCCTGGCAGGGCGACGGTCGCGCTGTGCCGGTGCGGCCGGTCGTCGACCAAGCCGTTCTGCGACGGCTCGCACAAGGCGACCGGCTTCAAGGCCCCGAGCGATCCCGGCGAGCCCGCCACGACCTGACCCGGTGTGCCCTACCGGGCTCCGGCCGAAAGCCGCGCCGGGATGGGCACGCCGCCGATGGAGCCCTACACGGGGGGCACGCGGGCGGATCCGCGCGCCGTCCACCGGGGGTGGGACGACGCCCCTGATCCTCGTCCCTGTCGACGCGGACGCTCCTTCCTCTTTGCGTATTTGCCCGAACCGTGACTCCCCCTGGAACAGCACGACGTCGCACGTCGAACGGCAGGCCGTGACGTTACCGATAGATGAGATGCCGAGGGGTAGCGTGATTTGGAAATAGCACCCAAATCCGATGAAAGCACCTAAATAGCCATGCAATTAATAATCTCCGTGTCACACCATCCGCCTGTCACGGTGCTGAGGCTGGCAGGCGATCTTGATCTCGCGACGACCGGCCTCCTGGCCGGGACCCTCGACGATCTCCTGCGCGACGGGCACACCACCCTGGTCGTGGACGCGTCCGCCCTGGATTTCTGCGATGTGACCGGCGTGGACGCCCTCCTGGAAGGCCACATGGCGGCGGACAGGGCCGGTGGCTCTCTCCGGCTGAGCGGAGTGCACGGCTTCCTCCACCGCGTGCTGGAGCTGACCCGGCTCTGTGACGTCCTCCAGACGACCGACCTCCTACCAGAGAGGGCTGACGGCTTCCCGCCCGAGGGTTTCCGGCCCGACGGCGCGGACGGTTTCATGCCCGTGTACCACTAGCCCGGCCGCCTGTAAGGGCCAGAGCGAATCCATGGCTGTGCTTGGCACACGCGCAGGAATCCCCGACGACGGCCAGGGGTAGGACGCAGATACGGCTGCCCGGGGGGCAGCTTTCCGCGACATCGGCGGTCAGATGACCACTTCGTACGTTCTCTCGTCGCGGACATGACCGGCAGTTGGAGGACAAACGATGATCAAACGTGGTCGGCCCGCCAAGAACGGGCTTGTCGAACTCACCTTCACCGTGCCGGTCGACCAGGCGCCGGCCGGCCTCTCCCTCGTGGGCGACTTCAACGCCTGGGATCCCTACGCCCATCCGATGCGGCAGGACGACGACGTCTACCAGGTGACGATCTCCGTCCCCGCCGATCGGCCCATCTGCTTCCGCTACCTGGGCGACGGAGGAGTCTGGTTCGACGACGCCGACGCCGACCGTCACGACCGCGAGGGCGGCCATCTGGACCCCGCGCCGGCGGACATCTCGAACGCCAACGGCAGGACCGCCACAGTCTCCGCCGGCTGACCGGCGGGGGTCACGGAGCGAGCGGCGCGGGCACTCCCATAGGCCTGAAGCTCCTACAGAACCTCGTGAGGCTCGCGCCCGCCGCTGAAGTACATCACCCGCTGCCCGCCGGACAGGCCCGCCCGTACGGCGTCAGCGGTCATCTTCCTGCGCGCGGCATCCGAGTCGAACACTCCGCACTGATGCCGACCGGCACCGGCACCACTCACCGGTACCACCGCACCCGGTGGAGACATCGCACATCCATTCCGATGACCGAACCTTGACCCCACGATAACGCCGAACGGTACTAATCCCCATGCCCAGCCGGTCATCGTCGGAATGCTCGACCATGACGCGACCGGCTCTCCCCCGCTGCCTCAGGTGAGGCGGTGGGCGACTCGCAGCTCGGTGAGGTAGCGCTTGCTGATCTGGCCGCCGTGTCGCTCGATCAGAGATCCGATGCAGCTCAGCAGCCCATCTCGCGCACCCTCCTCCAGCATTCGGTGACCGGAGTAGGTACGCAGCACATCGAGATATCGCGCGGTCGAGTACGACAACTCCCACTCATAGCGACGGAAGACGGCCGGTCCGAACCGCTTAGACCCGTCCAGTTCCGCGCTGTCGGCGGGGATGTCGCTGGAGGGGAGCAAACGCAGTCCCGGCGGCGTCGAGGGGTCGAACCGCTCATAGCAGTGCTGCACCTCGCGGAAGAGGTCCTCGCTGCCGCCGGCGACATGATGGGTGGCGATGGTGGCCAGCGCACCACCGACGCGCAGGGCGTCGGCCGCCTTGCCCACCCTGACCGCCGGGTCGATCCAGTGGAACGCCGTCGCCGACAGCACGACGTCGAACGGCTGTTCCGGCAGCGGCCACTCCTCGAACGCCGAGGTCACCACGTTGACCAGCGGAAAACGCTCCAGATTGCGGCGAGCCACCACGGCCATCGCCGCCCCGAGCTCCACCGCGACGATCTGGCAACCCCGCTCGGCCAACGGCACCGTAGCCTGCCCCGTCCCGGGGCCGACCTCCAGCACCCGGCACCCCGCGCGGGTTCCGGCCAGATCAGCCAGATCCTCGAACACCTCAGGCGGATAACCCGGACGGGCCTGGTCATACAGCTCAGCGTCCTCGCTGAAGGTCTCCCGCAACCTCTCGCGATCGCTCTCCACCATGCGCAAAGGCTACCGAACCCGGTGCGCTTGGCCCCAGCGGCGCGGTGGTCTCACCAAGCCGGACGGCCGTTCCATCCTGGCCGTCCGGCGTGGGTCCCGTCCTCAGTCCTTCACGGCCAAGATCAGGTCGGAGGCCTTGATCAGCGCGATCACCTCGCTGCCCTGCGACAGGCCCAGCTCCTCTGCGGCCTCCGTGGTGATCGAAGCCACCAACCGCACTCCACCCGCGTCCAGTTCCACATTCGCCGTCGCCTCACCGTGGGTCACGGCGGTCACCCTCGCCGGGATCTTGTTGCGCGCGCTCAACCGCATGGCCGACACTCCCTTGATCGATATTGCCATCGCCTGCCTCATTCCCCATCAGGACCGCCTCAGGCCGAAAGACGCCACAGGCAACGCGGATGGTTCACCCGGGTTTCGACGGATACCGAAAGGCGTCGACGGTCTCATGGGTGGTCACCGGGGTCGCAGGCGAGCAGGGCCCAGCCGCGGCGCGCCGCCTCCTAGTCGGTGTACGGGCTCCCGAAGGGCGGGTCATCCAAGGTCGAGCAGTTCCTCGTAGAAGCCACCGAACCCGCGTTCCCGATCGACCAGATGGATCTCCAAGATCCAGTGGCAGCGCCGTCCGGCCCGGTCGGTGCGTCGCATCGGTGTCTCGTTGCCGGGTGCGATGTAGGACTCGATGTCGGCGCCGTCGATCTTCTCGTGGGGGAACTCGCCCACCAGGTGCCCGGCGATCGAACCCCCGAACTCCCACCCGGCCTCGGCGGACAGCCGCTCGACCTCGGCATACAGTCGCTCCCCGGTGATATCCGGCTCGGCCTCGAAGACGCGGCGTCCGGCGGCGAAGACCGCGGGCAGATCCTCGCGCAGCCGATGCTTGACGGGATCGTCGCCGAGCACGAAGGTGCGCCCGAAGTCGGCCTCCCATGCCTCGAAGATGGGGCCGAAGTCGGCGAAGGCGATGTCGTCCTCGCCGATGATCCGATCCGGAGGGTTCTCCTGGTACGGCTGGAGGGTGTTGGGCCCGGATCGCACGATCCGCTTGTGCCAGTGGCGGGTTGTGCCGAACATCTCGTTGGCCAGATCACGGATGCTGTCACTGACCGCGCGTTCGCCGCGCCCACTCGCGATCAGGCCCCGCGTCTCCACCTCGCGGAACAGCTCGGCCGCTTTGGCCTGGGCGTCCAACAGCCGCGCGACACGCACGCTTTCGTCTGCCATGTTGCCGAACGTATCCACCCCCCGACGACCGAGCAAGGCGATTACCCCCACCAGCTCGACTAGGATTTCAGCGCTAAATCGTCCTTCACCACAACGGAGAGGAGTCCATCTTCGTCGAAGTCCATGAGGACGCCCGACCCGACCACCTGCCACCATGTTTCATCCGGCACGTAGGGCTGGGTTTCAATGACTACCTCCCCCCGGTCGCGCAACGCGGCAAGCAGCTCATCTCGGCGAGGAGTCAGCCCTCTTCCCGAATCGCATAGACCGACCGGCAGGTTCACATTTTCCCCGGCAGGCTCTATTGCTATATACCAGATGACATCGCTGCGCGATCTACCAATCTGGACTCCCGCGAAGGCATACATCTTGTCATCCGGCCCCTCGGTCTCGCCGTCCGGAGGACCAAGCACACGTAGCGCCTTAAACCAGGGATCTCCAATTTCAAGTCCCTTCAGATCACCCGTTGCGGCGAAGCCGACTATCTGCTTCACGATCATTTCCACCTCACATCCAACGACTGCTTCGAGGCCGGGGGCCTGTCAATGCTTGATCCGTGAGATGCCGGTCGCACGCAGCGATCATGGCTTATCAGGGCGTATGAGGATTTCTAGGCTTGGGACCTCATGGGCCGCTCCAGCCGATGCTTCGGACCCGCTGATCGCTGATCGGGTGCTGCTCGGTGAGGCGGCGCTCCCGGACACGCCGGCTACTTGCAGGTCAGGCCACCCGGCGACTGCCGGGCGAGGGCCGCGAAATGACTCTGGGCACCCTCGTCGTGAACGAGGATGCCCAGGTCATCAGCGTCAGCCGTGGTGCGCCGCCAGGGACTCGAACCCCGGACCCGCTGATTAAGAGTCAGCTGCTCTAACCAACTGAGCTAGCGGCGCGCGACCCCATCCAGATTAGCGGTACAAACGGGGTGGCTGTGACATCTGCCCGGCTTAGAACCCCAACGGGTGTGTCTACCAGGCGTGTCTCTCCAGGATCGTACGTGCCGGCGGGCCGCTCGTCGGTCGGCCTTACCGTCGCGCAAGGCCGACGTATCCGCGTGACGACGTTTGGCGGGGGATGAGCGGGTAGGGCGGAGAGTCCCGACGAAGGCAATCGAAGGGAGAACGCGAACATGCAGCAGGATCTTTGGAGCTACAGCCCGACCGTCACCGGGGCCAACCAGAACTTCGACGTGGTCGGATACCACGTCGAGGCCACGGACGGCAAGATCGGTTCAGTCGACGAGGCCACCTACGAGGTGGGCGAGAGCTACCTGATCGTGGACACCGGTCCCTGGATCTTCGGTAAGAAGGTCATGCTTCCCGCGAGCACGGTCACCCAGATCGACCCGCAGGAGAAGAAGATCTTCCTTAGCCGCACCAAGCAGGAGATCAAGGACTCGCCGGAGTTCGACGAGGCCGCGTTCAAGGAGCCCGCGTACCGCAACCAGGTGGGCGACTACTATGGCCGCTTCCCGTTTGGGCCGGGCACCCTCTAGGCCATCACCCGCCCGGGAAGAAGCGAAGGCCGCGCCTCCAAGGCGCGGCCTTCCGCCGTATAGCCCGGAGATCGCCAGTCTTCCGCCGTATACGCCGGAGATCGCCGTTTGAGCCTGAGTTCGTCACCGTACAAAGCCTGAGTTCGTCACCGTACAAAGCCTGAGGCCATCGCCGGGCGAGCCGAGAGATCAGGGCCAGCGGGTGTCGGCGTCGTCGGGTGGGGGCTTGGGGCAGGCCACGCCGAGCCGGTCGAGCAGGGTCAGGAACGTCGAGGCGTACGGGGAGACCGACGCGACGACGGCGACCCGGTCCCAGTCGACCTGCTCCCTGAGGGCGCGGACCTGCGGCAGCATCGACCCGTAGTCGCAGCTGTGCTCCGACATCGGCAGGATCCACGAGATGACGAGGTCGGTCGCGTCGAGGACGGGGAGGCTCAGCGCCGCCGTGTTGATCATGTCGGCCCTGCCGATCATCTCCGGCGTGACCGGGCGCTCCTCGATCCTGAAGATCAGGTCGACCAGTCTGTCGCCCTCGTCGAACGCCTTGACCAGCCAGTCCTCCGGCGGCCTGGCCGTGCGGAACCCGACCTCCCTGAGCATCTCCAGCGTGCGAGGCACGTCCTCCTCGACCAGCACGAAGTCGACATCGTGCAACGAAGGGGCGGCGCCGCGGGCATAGGCCGCACAGCCGCCGGCGAGCGCGAACCGCACACCCTCGGCCTTGAGCACGGACCCGGCGCGCTTCAACGTGTCGATGATCGCGTCGGTCACCTCATGCGTGTGACTTCCCAAGGCTCACCCCCAAACGAGCGCAGGCTGAAGATCGCACCTACCCGCCTTCCCCGTAGGCCAAACACGGCGCATGGTCGTGCCCCGGGAGGGTAGGCGGCGGCCTATGACCAACATATTCACGAGCACACTTCGTAAGGAGGAACGGGCCTACGAGAACGGAGCCGATCGGCCGCTTGGATCTTACCTGCGCGTTCTCGGCGTCTACGGCGGCACGGTGGCGGGACTGCTCGCCCTGGGCAAGCTGACGGGCGCCAGGCCACCGGCGCGGATCCCCCCGATGGATCTGCTTTTCATGGGGCTGAGCACACACCGACTCTCCCGGACGATCACGAAGGACCCGGTCACGAGCCCGTTCCGGGCACCTTTCACACGCTACGCCGGGTTGAGCGGACCTGCCGAACTGAGGGAGGAGGTTCGCGGCCACGGCATCAAGCATGCCGTAGGCGAGCTTGTGACCTGCCCCTTCTGCGTCGCGCAGTGGGTCGCCACGGCCTACGCCGCCGGGATGGTCTTCGCCCCCGCGTTCACCCGCCTCGTGGGGGCCACCATGTCCGCCGTCGCCGTCTCCGACTGGTTACAACTCGGGTACGCGCGCCTGATGCGGCCCACCGAGGAGCCGCCCGAGGAGGAGTCATGACCGAGATCTCCCTCAGCGCGTCGCTGAAGGCCCTGCAGGACAACCCCTACGGCAAGTGGTTCGGGTTCGCCGCGCTCGGACTGGTCGCGTTCACCCTCCTCAGCGTCGTGGCGGGCCTGGCGGGAGCCGTCTGGCTGACGGTCCTCCTGGGCTTACTGGCCTACGCGGCACTGGCGGGTGCCCTGTTCACCGTGCGGCGCATGGTACGGGCCCACCGGCGCGAAAGGATCAGGAAGTACAGATGACGTTGAGTGACATGGCCGGACCCGAGTCCGAAGAGAGCCACAAGGAACGGGTCGACCGTGAGCTCGGCGAACTCCTCCAGGGGTTACGCGTGGCGGCCACGGGCGTGCAGGTGCTTTTCGCCTTCCTTCTCACACTTCCCTTCTCCACGGGTTTCGGAAAAGTCGACGAGCCAGGACGGTGGCTGTTCTATGTCGCCATGCTGAGCGCCGCCGTGGCGTCCATTTGCTTCATCGCCCCGGCGACGCAGCACCGCATCCTTTTCCGCACCCAGTTGAAGGAGCTCATGCTCAAACGCGCCAACCGGCTCGGCGTCGTGGGAGGGATCGCGCTCGCCATCTCCATGACCTGCTCGACCGGCCTGGTCGTGGAGGCCTTCCTCGGCCTCCTGCCGGCGGCGCTGCTGGCGGGAGGAGTGGCGGGACTGAGCGGCTGGCTGTGGTTCGTGGAGCCCCTCGTCTCACGCCACCGCGGGCGGGACCGCGCACAGGAGGGCTGACACGTTCTACAGGCGCCTCCCCACGTCGGGCGACGAGGGGAGGCGTCCGTACGTTTGCGCTGGCCAGCCCCATACTTGGCTGTGGCTTGAACATTAACCCAGCGATAGCAAGAGTTGATTCGCAAACACGTTAATGAAGCATTTGTCAGGGCAGAGGGATGCCCATGGGTACACTTCTTTGGCTCATCGCCGTCGTTCTCGTCATCGCCGGGATCTACGTCATCCTGGCCCGTCGCGACCTCCTCTGGGGGATCGTCCTCATCGTCGTCGGCCTTCTCGTCGGGCCCGGTGGCGTCAGCATCTTCCATCCGTAACGTTCACCTAGAACACCAGGCGAAGTTGGGACGCGGAAGCGGCGGACCGGCCCATCCGGCCCGCCGCCGCGGCCCCATGCCAACGGTCCCTCACAGGCACCGATTCGAGCGTTCGAAAAGAGAAAAACGAGAAATCTCAGCGGTCAGCCGATCCCCTTGGCTGAACCGCGCCTCACCATGCGGCCCTCTCAGACCGTCCGCCCGCCCGGAACAGCCTTCGCCCCGCCGAGGAGAGATCCTGGGCGGGGCGGAAAGACGTCGGCGGGCGTGTCAGGGCGGGTCAGCAGATCTCGGGGTCCTCACCGCCAAGGCAGTAGACGGCGTACGCCCTGCTGAGCACGGGCAGCGCCACGTTGCGGACGCGGACTCCACCGGGCGTCACGCCCTTCTCGACACCGGCGTGCGCGTGCCCGTGGATGAAGAGGTCGGCGCCCTCGGCGTCGACCGCCTCGGCGAGCAGGTAGCTGCCGAGGAAGGGATAGATCTCCAGCGGCTCTCCCGCGAGGGTGTCCTTGACCGGCGAGTAGTGGCTGAGCACCACCTTGTGGTCGGTGTCCAGGCCCTTGAGCGCCTTGTGCCAGAGCTCGGCGATCTCCCTGGTGTGCCGGACGAACGCCTTCATCTGCGGCTCACCGAACTCGCTCGCGCACTTGCCCGCGAACCCGCCGCCGAAGCCCTTGCCGCCCGCCACGCCGAGACGTACGTCGCCGCACTCGATCACCGTGGAGTCGTCCTGCAGGACGCGTATCCCGGCGTCTCGGAGCAGATCGACGATCTCGTCCTCGGCGTCGGACTGGTAGTCGTGGTTGCCGAGCACGGCGACCACGGGAACCGGCAGGTCGCGGAACTCGTCGGCCACGACCCTGCCCTCCTCGGGGGTGCCGTGACGGGTCAGGTCGCCCGCGATCAGCAGCACGTCGGCCCGCTCCTCGATGCCGTCCAGCCTGCGGCGGTACCTCCCCCGGATGTCCTCACCCAGGTGGACGTCGCCGACGGCAGCGACTCTGATCTTCACAGGGTCTCCTCCTCTCCCGGTTCCCTCACCTCGACCACGGTGACCTCGTTGTGGATCTTCAGGCCGGGCGCGGTGTCACCGGCCACCGCCGCGACGAGGAGCCGGCGTTCGTGCGACTCCACCTGGCCGCCCAGGAAAAGCTGGTCACCGCGGATGTCGACGCGTATCCCGAGCTCGTAGGTGCGCTCGTCCTCCGCGAGCGCCCGCTGCACGCGGGCGGCGACGTAGTGAGGAGCGTCGTAGTGCGGAGCGTCGTGATGCGAGGCGACGTCGTGCTGAGCCTCGTGGGACATCGTCTACCCCCCTCCGATCGAGTACAGGTCTCGCCCTGCCCGACGTACCGGCCGCGAAACCGGGGAGGTTTGATGGGTCGTTCTCAGGATAGAACAGCGCGTTGACAAGAAGTGAGTACGACGCCGGCGCCGACGTCGCCACCGTGCACCCTGCCCCCCGTGCACCTCGCGACCGCGGCCGCCCTCCGTATGGTCCACCCTTGCTCGTGATCTGTGACCGAAGTCGATCCGTGCCGAAGTCTGATCCCCGAGGTTCTGATCCCCCAAGGTTCCGATCCGCGCCGAGGTTCTGATCCACGCGGAAGTTCGTGATCCGTGCCGCGCCGGGTGGCCAGCGCATGCTCCACACGCCATCAGGCATCGACCAGCCCGATTTCGGGCGCCCCCTCCCTGAGCTCGATGCCCCCGAGCCAGGAAGCCAGCAGGGATCGGCCAACCTGGAGGAGATCCGGTGAAGGTAGCAATGGTGTCCGAGCACGCGAGTCCCCTCGCCCTCGCCGGAGGCGTGGACTCCGGCGGCCAGAACGTCCACGTCGCGGCCCTCGCCCGGAGCGTGGCCGCCAGGGGTCACGACGTGACCGTCTACACCCGCAGGGAGAGCACCGAGATCGCCGAAGAGGTGGCGTTCGGCCCCGGCGTGTCGGTGGTCCACGTCCCCGCGGGTCCGCCGGAAAGGATCCCCAAGGACGCGATCCTGCCGTGGGTCCCCGACTTCGGGCACTGGCTTCGGCAGCGCTGGATGTTCCAGCCCCCGGACGTCGTCCACAGCCACTTCTGGATGAGCGGCCTCGCGGCCCTGGCCGCCGCCCGCGATCCCGGGATCCCCGTGGTCCACACCTTCCACGCCCTCGGCGTGGTGAAGCGGCGCCACCAGGGCACGGACGACTCCAGCCCGCGCGAGCGACTGAAGGCGGAGATCGTCGTCGCCCGGGGCGTCGACCGGGTCATCGCCACGTGCGGTGACGAGGCCGAGGAGCTGATCCGGCTGGACGTCCCCCGCCGCTCGGTCCAGGTCGTACCCTGCGGCGTCGACTGCGGGGAGTTCGGGCCGTACGGGCCCGCCGCGCCGCGCCCGCGCGGCCCGCGCGTGCTGTCCATCGGTCGGCTGGTGCCCCGCAAGGGCGTCGACACCGTCATCGAGGCCATGCGCCTGGTCCCCGGAGCCGAGCTGATCGTCGCGGGAGGGCCGCCCGCCCGCGAACTGGACCATGACCCCGAGGTCACGCGGCTTCGCCGTATCGCCTCCGAGGCCGGGGTCGCCGGCCGGGTCCGCTTCGTCGGCCGTGTCTCCCACGAGAGCGTCCCGGCCCTCATGCGCTCCGCCGACCTGGCCGTCTGCGTCCCCTGGTACGAGCCGTTCGGCATGGTCACGCTGGAGGCCATGGCCTGCGGGCTCCCCGTGATCGCCTCCTCCGTCGGCGGCCAGTGCGAGACCGTGGTCGACGGCCTGACCGGCACGCTGGTCCCGCCGCGCGACCCGAGGTCCCTCGCCACGGCCCTCAACACGCTGCTCCACGACCACGACCGGCGCGCGGCGTACGGGACGGCGGGCGCCGAGCGTGCCCGCGCGCGGTACGACTGGCCCCGGATCGCCGCCGAGACCTGCGCCGTCTACGAGGAGGTCCTGGAGGCGCGCGGACGTATCCCTGTCGGAAGGAAGGCGTCGTGAACCCCGGTTGCGTCCCGGGGGGCTCTGGACCATGAGCGTCGCCCTGGTGCTGCGGGCGCACGGCATAGGCGAGCTGCTCACGGCCGTACCGGCCCTGCGGGCGCTGCGCCGTGGCGGCCTGAACGTCGTCCTCGCCGCGCCGCCGGAGCTGAACGATCTCGCCCTTCTCACCGGCGCCGTCGAGGGCCTGCTGCCCATGCGTGGTCTGGACGAGCTCACGTGGAACGGCCGGCGGCCGGACCTGGCGGTGAACATGCACGGGCGCGGGCCGAGAAGCCATCGCCTGATGATGGACCTGCGGCCTCGGCGGCTGTGGGCCTTCGCCAACCCGGCCGTGCCCCGGCTGAAGGGGCCGGGCTGGCACGAGCACGAGCACGAGGTGACGCGCTGGTGCCGGCTCGTCACCTGGTACGGCTCGCGCGCCGACCCCGCCGACCTGGCCCTTCCCGTCCCGCTCTGCCACAACCCGGCGCCCGGAGCCGTGGTGATCCATCCGGGGGCCAGGGAGGCGGCGAGGCGCTGGCCGCCCGAGCGCTTCGCCGCGGTGGCGAGGGCCATGGTCGCCGAGGGCCTGAGGGTGGTCGTGACCGGAAGCCGGCGTGAGCGCCCCATGGCCCTGCTGGTCGCGTCCCAGGCGAAGCTGGCGCCGCGCAGCGTGCTGGCCGGCCGTACATCCCTGAAAGAGCTGGCCGGCGTGGTAGCGGGGGCGGGCCTGGTGGTCAGCGCGGACATCGGGATGGCGCAGCTCGCGACGGCGTACGGCACCCCGTCGGTGGTGGTGTTCGGCCCCGAATCGCCCGCCCGGTGGGGGCCGCCCGCGGACAGGCCGTGGCACCGGGCCCTCGCGCGCGGCGCCGATCCCCGGTCGGTGACCGTGGAGGACGTCGTGGCGGCCGGCCGCGAGGTCCTCTCCGTCCCCGTCCGCTGAGACTCCGTCCTCGTTCGCTGAGACTCCGTCCCCGTCCGCCGGGACGGCGTTCCCGAAAGGCGTTCCCCGAGAAGGCAGGGGTTTGGACGGGCTCCTGAACGGTAGCTGGGAGGGAACGGTGTCCACCAGCAGGAGGAAGAGGACGTGTTCCATCGATCGGCTCAGGTCGTCAACCGGCCGGAGCGCACATGACGTCGGATCTGTCGGGTATGGGAGACGTCCAGCCGAAAGGGGGACCGGCAATGAACGAAACGCCGGAACAGCGGTCTTCGACCGGTAAGCCCATGGTGACGGGAACTCCCCGGGACGTCATTCACCTACGCCTGGGGTCGTTCGTCCTGTTCCTCGCGGTGGCACTCGGAGTGCTGGCGCTGGTCGCCAAGGCCACGTTGATCGTCGTGGTCCTCGCCGTGGTCGCCGTGATCGCCGTCGTGGACGTCGTGCTGGCCGTACGGCGCCAGCGCCGTCTCGGCGGTGGACCGCGGTCCACCGGCTGAAGCAGCGGATCGCATGGTCCGCCGGCTGAAAGGGGAGAACGTGTTAAGCGGGAAGGTCGTCGTCGTGACCGGCGCCAGCGGTGGCGTCGGCCGCGCTGTGGTGCGGATACTCGGAGAAAAGGGCGCGAAGGTCGCCCTCATCGCGCGGGGGGAGACCGGCCTCGCGACCGCCGCCGCCGAGGTGGGAGGCGAGGGCGGCACCGCCAAGGTCTTCCCCGCGGACATGGCCGACCACGAGCAGGTGGACGCCGCGGCCGACAGCGTCGAGAAAGAGCTCGGCCCCATCGACGTGTGGATCAACGTGGCGTTCGCCTCGGTGTTCGCGCCGTTCACGGAGATCGAACCGGCGGAGTACGAGCGCACCACCAAGGTCACCTACCTCGGGTACGTGTGGGGCACCCGGGCCGCGCTGCTCCGGATGCGTCCGAGGAACCGTGGCGTCATCGTGCAGACCGGTTCCGCCCTGGCCTACCGCGGCATCCCGCTCCAGGCGGCCTACTGCGGCGCCAAGCACGCCATGAAGGGGTTCACCGAGTCGGTCCGTACGGAGCTGCTCAACGGCGGCAGCGACGTGAAGATCACCATGGTGCAGCTGCCCGCGGTGAACACCCCGCAGTTCGACTGGGTGCTCTCGCGGCTGCGCCGCCACCCCCAGCCCGTGCCGCCGATCTTCCAGCCGGAGGTCGCCGCGCGGGCGATCGTGTACGCCGCCGAGCATCCGTCCCGCCGGGAGTACTGGGTGGGCGGCAGCACCGCGGCGACGATCATCGGTGAGAAGTTCGCCGCCGGGCTGATCGACCGCTACCTCGGCAAGACGGGCGTCGACTCCCAGCAGACCGACGACAAGCCGAGCGGTGTGGCGAACCTGTGGGAGCCCGCGGACGAGCACCGCGACTACGGCGCCCACGGGAGCTTCGACCAGCGTGCCAAGGACCGCAGCGTCCAGGTGTGGTTGTCGCAGCACCGCAACCTGGTCGCCGCCGGCGTGGGCGGCGCCGCCGCGGCGGCTCTGGCCGTCCTGGCCGCCCGCCGCTGACAGCCGCGGACAGCCGCGGACAGCCGCGGACAGCCGGTCAGAAGGACCGGCCGGGAAGACCGGGTCACGGGAAACGGGCGGGGGAACGCCTCACATGCCGGAGGGCGACGGAATCGATTCCGTCGCCCTCTCGCTTTCCCAGATCTTCTCAACCCTCCCGGGAGGCCTCTGAGCTTTCCCGGACTTCCGAGCCCTCCCGGGGACTTCTGAGCTCTGCCTGGATATCCACGCCATTCCCGGATCTCCAGGCCCTGCTGGGACTTCTAGGCCGTGCTGGGGGCCGTCCGGCCGGATGGGGTCACTTTCCCGGCCATTCTCCTGTGGCGTTCTGGATGCCTTCCGCGCTCGCGCGGTCGATGGCGGCCTTCACGACACCGAAGATCGCGCCCTGGACCGCGGCGGCGATCAGGACCTCACCCCAGCCGTACTTCTTGGACGTGGCCTCGGGGGCGTCGCTCTTGCCCGCCGCCAGCTTCCAGACCTGCTTGAAGATCAGGCCCGAGATGAAGCCGCCGGCCATACCGGACAGCGCGCCCACCGACCTGTAGGCAAGCTTCTTCACGACTACTTCTTCCTCCGCAGCACCCGCCAGAGAACGAGGAGGCCGGCGGCCACCGCGGCGGTGACCCACGGGCGGTTCTTCGCCTGGGTGACGACCTTGTCGGCCGCGTCCTTCACCTCGTCGGGCATGGTGGAGCGGGCCTTCTCGGCGAGGTCGCCCGCCTTGCCCGCCAACTCGGTCGCCTTGCTCCCGGCCAGTCCAGCCAGGTCACCGGCCTTGTCGCTCGCCTTGGCCGCGAGGTCGCCGGCCTTGTCACCGGCCCTCGCGGCCAGGTCCCCCGCTCTGTCGCCCGCCTTGGAAGCCAGCTCTCCGGCCTTGTCACCGGCTTTGGAAGCCAGAACCCCGGCCTTGTCACCGGCTTTGACCGCGAGGTCGCCCGTGCTCTTCTTCGCCTCGGTCAGCGCGTCCTGCGCCCGGCCCGTAATATCCGCCATCGTGTCCTCCTTTGCCATGGCACCCCGCTACCCCCGCAGGAAGGGCTCTAACGGGTTTTCGTTCACCGGCGCGCCCTTAGGAGCCATCCGGAGGGCGAGAACGAGAAGGCCGGCCCGGCTTGAGCCGGACCGGCCGATGTGAACGCCGCCGAATTCGCTGTCGGGTCATCTGGCTTTCGCGGTGAACCTGCGGTTCGCCTTCTTGATGGCCTCGACGAGCTCGCCCTTGTTCATCTTCGACCGGCCTTCTACGCCGAGCCGGGCGGCCACCTTGTACAGGTGTTCCTTGCTGGCGTTGGCGTCGACGCCCTCAGCGGTCTCGCCCCGTGCCGGCGTGCCACGCGCGGCCTGGGCATCGGACGGGCCCTTGTGGGCCTTCGGCTCCCAGTGGTCGCCGACCTTCTCGAACGAATGCTTCAGCGCGGCGAACGCGGTGCGGTGGGCCCTTTCGCCCTCCCCATACGTCTCCACGGCTGAATCATGCGCTTTTATCCATGTTGCTTGTGCCTTTTTCGGGGAGCGCTCGATGGTCGACGGGAGCTCCTGCTTTCCAGGCATGGCCTCTTCCTCCTCGAAGAACCGCTGCCGGCCGCGTGGTGGTACGGCGAAGACGCTCGATGACGTTCCCCGCCCCCGCCGTCTTCCTACGCGAGCGGCGAAACCTTTGAACAGCCCGTCCATCCCCAAGAACCTGTCATGACTTTTCGTGACACATCCGGTTCCCGGGGACCCCACCTACGCCGCCGTCCCACGGGGACTCCAGGGTCAGACAATCGGGTCGTCGTAACGCCGCTCCTCGTACACCTGGGTTCGCGTGCCGTCGACCGGGCTGACAGGACTGACAGGGCTGACCGGGCTCACGGGAGTCGTGCGGCTGACGGCGGTCCGTCGCACGGTGGTCAGGCGCCAGATGCCGAACAGCAGTCCGGCGATACCACCGAGCATGAGAATCACGCCGACGACGTTGATGTCGACGCCCGCGAGGTCGAACTCGACGGCCCACGTCAGGATGGCGCCGAGCATGATCAGGAAGATGCTTCCGGCTATGGTCATGGAAATGCCTCCTTCGCTCCTCGCCCCCCCTACTTTCCCTCCCACGGATCTCAAACGTCCGAGGGCCGCCGAGTCCCGCCGCGCCGTACTCCGGTTATTCCGTTTGCCCAGGCAGACACGTCGGTGGTACGCACTCTTCCGTGACGTTCAGCGATAAACCGACCTTCACCGGCAAGCGTGTCGTCCTGCGCCCCGCCGGCCCTGAGCACGCCGACGGCCCGTGGGAGCGGAAAAGCAACGATCCGAAGGTCCCGCGTTCCGCACGGCCTTCCAGCGATCCTCCCGGCCACCCGGCACCGGCCGCCCCCGAGTGGCCGGCCGCGCGCGCGTCGGTGCTCCGCGACGCGGCCGGGATCGCCCTGACCAGCGGGGCGTACGCCGTGTCCTGCGGCGCGATCTGCACGGCCGCGGGGCTGACCATCCTTCAGACGCTCGCCCTGTCGCTGCTGATGTTCACGGGCGCGTCACAGTTCGCGATCGCCGGGGTGATCGGCTCCGGTGGCAACCCCCTCGCCGGTGCCGCCGTCGCCGTACTGCTGGGCAGCCGCAACGCGCTGTACGGCCTGCGGCTCGCCTCGCTGCTGAACGTCAGGGGCGCCCGCAAGGCCCTGGCCGCGCAACTCGTCATCGACGAGAGCACCGCGATGGCCGTCGGCCGCGATACCGAGCGAGCGGGGCGGCTCGGGTTCTGGGCGACCGGCGTCGGCATCTACGCCCTTTGGAGCCTCGGCAACCTGCTCGGCGCGCTCGGTGCCCAGGTCCTGCCCGATCCCGAGGTGCTCGGCATGGACGTCGCCGCGCCCGCCGCGTTCCTCGCCCTGCTGGCGCCGCGCATGCGCGCCGGCCGTCCCTGGGTCGCGGCCCTGCTCGCCGCCGCCACCGCGCTTCTCGCCGCGCCGGTGCTGCCGGCGGGCGTCCCCGTGCTGCTGGCCGCGCTGGTGGTGGGGGTGCTCGCGCTGCTCCTGCCCTCGAAGGCGACCGGACCGCGGCCCGCCCCGGAGAACGCTCCGGATTCTGTGGAGGAGGCCTCATGATCTGGTATGCCGTGATCGCCGCGAGCGTGGGCTGCTACCTCTTCAAGCTCGCCGGGCTGTCCGTGCCGGAGCGGGTCCTGCGGGACGACCGCACGCGCCGGATCGCCGCGCTGCTCCCCGTGGGCCTGTTGAGCGCCCTCATCGCCACCCAGACGTTCACGACGGGCCACCACATCGCCCTGGACGCTCGCGCCGCCGGGCTCGGCGCGGCCGTGATCGCGCTGCTGTTCCGCGCGCCTTTCCTGGTAGTCGTGGCGGTGGCCGTGACGACCACCGCCCTGTTACGCCTCCTCGGGTGAACGCGGGTGACCGCCTCGCACCCCCGGAGTCATCGGGATCTAGGCGCCGCCGTTCCGCGCCGCGTTCTTCTTGGCGATGCCCCTGACCACCTCATCGACGTGCGGCTCGCACACCGGGTCCCGGGAACGCCTGCCGGAGAACCAGCTCGTCTCGATCACGTAGTCGGCTGGATGCCCGCATAGGCAGGTGCCAGGGTTTTCTGGGTCTACCGGTACTACCGCTGTCTGCTGCCTGACCATGAATCGAGCGTAGCCGCGATATGACCTCTTTTCTCCAAGAACGCTCGCTTCTCCCCAGAAAGCAAGCCGCGTCGCGGGCGTGTGACCTGCTGCGCAGGCATCCAAGGCTAGGCGAAGCCGGCGCCGGCGGCTCCTCATATGCCTACAGTTGGCTCAGCGCGATACGCGCCGACGACCATGATGGGGATGCATGGAGATAGCAAGCTCCTTCTGGCGAGCCATCTCCGTCTACCGCATCGCCTCGCTCGCGTACGCGGCGCTGTTGCTCGCGGGGGCCGGAGGCTACCAGCGGCCCGTCCTCGGATGGCTCGTCATGGGCGTCATGGCCCTGTGGACCGCGGCCACGACGTTCGCCTACTCGATCGCCCGCGGCAGGTCGCTGCTGATGATCGACATGCTCGTCACCATGGGATGCCTGCTCGCCTCGCCGTACGTGCAGGGCGCGGACGCGGGCCCTGCCGGGGTCATGCCGGTCACCGCCACCTGGATCGGCGCCCCGGTGCTCGCCTGGGCCGTGTACGGCGGGCGCCGCGCGGGGGTCGTGGCGGCGGTCGTGCTGTCGATGGGCGACCTGTGGCTGCGAGGCCTGCGCGGATTCGACCTGTCGGTCCACGTCAACGGGGCCGTGCTGCTGGTCCTCGCCGGAGCCGTGGTCGGCCACGTCGCCCGGCTCACCAAACAGGCCGAGGAACGGCTCCAGCGGGCGGTCGAGATGGAGGCCGCCGGCCGCGAGCGCGAGCGCCTCGCCCGGGGCATCCACGACTCCGTCCTGCAGGTGCTGGCCATGGTGCAGCGTCGCGGGCTGGAGATCGGCGGGGAGGCCGCCGAGCTGGGACGCCTCGCCGGGGAGCAGGAGGCGGCCCTGCGCGAGATGATCCGCAGCGAGCCGGTCGCGGCGGGGTACAAGGACGCGGGGCTCGTCGACGTCGGCGCTCTGCTACGCCGGTACGGCTCGGCCACGGTGACCGTGTCCACGCCCGCGACGCCCCTTCTCCTGCGGGCGGAGCGGGCGCGCGACCTGGCCGCGGCCGTGGGCGCGGCGCTCGACAACGTGCGCCGGCACTGCGAGGAGGGCACCCGGGCCTGGGTGTTCGCCGAGGGGGACGCCGAGTCGGTGACCGTGACCGTCCGCGACGACGGCCCCGGCATCCCCGCCGGACGGCTCGCGGAGGCGGAGGCCGAGGGCAGGCTCGGCGTCGCGCAGTCGATCCGGGGCCGCGTCGCCGGTCTCGGCGGCACGGCCGGCTTCGTCTCCGTCCCCGGCCAAGGCACCGAGGTCGAGCTGACCGTCCCGGCTCCCGCTCAGGCCGCGGCCGACCTACAGTGGCCGTTGTGAACGCACTGCGGGTGATGGTGGTGGACGACCACCCGATGTGGCGGGACGCCGTCGCCCGCGACCTCGGCGAGGCGCGGTACGACGTGGTCGCGACCACGGGCGAGGGCCGCCAGGCCCTCCGCGTCGCCGCCGCCGTACGGCCCGACGTGGTGATCCTCGACCTGAGGCTTCCCGACCTGCCCGGGGTCGAGGTGGCAAGGGGGCTCGCGGCCTGCGAGCACCCGCCTCGCGTCCTGGTGCTGTCGGCGAGCGGGGAGCAGGAGGACGTGCTTGAGGCGGTCAAGGCGGGCGCCTCGGGCTACCTGGTCAAGTCGGCCGGCAGGGAGGAGTTCCTCGACGCCGTGCGGCGCACGGCCGAGGGCGAGCCGGTGTTCACGCCCGGCCTCGCGGGGCTCGTGCTCGGCGAGTACCGTCGCCTGGCCGTCCAGACGCCCGCCGACGACGGCCCGCGCCTGACCGACCGCGAGACCGAGGTGCTGCGCCTGGTCGCCAAGGGGCTCTCGTACAAGCAGATCGCCGAGCGGCTGGTGCTCTCGCACCGCACCGTGCAGAACCACGTGCAGAACACGCTCAACAAGCTGCAGCTCCACAACCGCGTCGAGCTGGTCCGCTACGCGATCGAACGCGGCCTCGACGAGACCTAGAGGCCGGCCGCCTCGACGATCGGCTCGACGACCGCCTCAGCGGCCGTTCAAAGGGCCGCTTCAAAGGGCCGTCGACCTCAGATGGTGTCCACCTTGTAGGGGTCGTGCTCGGCGAGAAGCTTGTCGAGGCGCGCCTGGTCGACGCGGCTGGTGATGTTGCCCACCTCCTGCCGGTCGCGCACACATTTGGCGAGCACGAAGGCCGAGGTCACCGTGTACAGCACGGCGACCGACAGGAACGCGCGGATCCAGGCGTCGACGGGCAGGTAGGCGATGCCGATCGCGGTGCCGGCGAGGGCGATACCGAAGGAGATGACGCACTGCGCGTAGTAGGCGCCGCTCATCGCGGGCTGCAGGGGCTTCGTCATGCCTAGATGCTCCCCCGAGGCCCGGCCCGCCGCCTGAGTACGCGTACCGTACCTCCACTGAGTACTTCACACGGCGCTGCGCCGCGGGCGAGACGTCGGGCGGGCCTAGGGGCGCACGGCGCCTGCCAGGCGGCCGCGCCAGTAGGCGTCAAGCGCCACCACCTTGACCACGTCGCCGGTGCGGGGGGCGTGCACCATCTTGCCGTTGCCCGCGTAGATGCCCATGTGGCCGAGCCCGTTGCTGAACAGCAGGTCACCGGCCTGAAGGGCGTTCAGCGACACCCGCCGGGAGGCGCCCCACGCCCACTGCTGGTAGGTGGTGCGGGGCAGTTCGACCCCGGCCCTGGCCCAGGACGCCTGGGCGAAGCCCGAGCAGTCGTACGAACCCGGCCCGGTGGCGCCCCAGCGGTACGGCTTGCCCACCTGGGCGTAGGCGAACTGCAGGGCCACCTTGGCGCTGCCGGACGCCGGGCCGTCGTACTTGATGCCCCGGCTGCCGGGGTCGCCCGCGTTGAACTGGTTGAGCCGCCGCAGCAGTCGTTCCTGCTCGCCGACGAGCGCCTCGACCTTCTTCTTCTCCTTGCCGACGTCGGCCAGGATCGTGGACATGTCGTCGTAGGCGGTCTTGGCCTTGGCGCGCCGCGTGCGCAGCCCGCGCGTGGCGGCGTCGAACGCCTCAAGGGTGCGGGCCTGCCCCGCCGTCACCTGGTCGGCCACGGCCAGCCCGGACAGCAGGCCGGCCGGGTCGTCCTGCGAGATGACGCCCGGCACGCTGAGCATGCCGCCGTACTGGTACATGTTCGAGGCGGTCGAGACGACGTCCTCCCGGAGCGAGTCGACCTTGCTCCGCTCGCGGTTCAGCTCCGCGTCGAGCAGGCCGTACTTCTTCTTGGCGGCCTTGTAGCGCTCGGCGACGGTGTTATAGCGCTCCACCATCGCGTCGGCCTGGTCCTGGAGCTTCTCAAGCCTGGCCTTGGCCTGCGCGACGGTGGGACGCGGCTCGGCCACGGCGCTCCCCTGAGACGCCACGAACATGGCGACGGCCAGCCCGGCGACCGCCGGAACGAGTCCCTTCCGGACGCTGCGCACGGGCACGAGGATCCCTTCCCTGGTCGACCGCGCCGTGGCCGGCCCGTCACCACCTCGACGGACCGGCCACGACGATTCGCACCATCAGGTACGGGCGACGGGGTCGAGCGGTTCACCAGAATGCAGGGATGGTCAGGGATGGGCCGACACACGGGAGGAGATGGGTGTGGCGGCATGGCGGGGCGCGGCGGGACGCCGCGCCGGACCGGCGTCGTCGCTTACAGGCCGGTCTCCGCGACCTGGCCGGCGGAGAGCTGGAGGTGGCGGGTGGTGTGTACGGCCTTCAGCATGCGGCGGTCGTGGGTGACCAGCAGGAGGGTGCCCTGGTAGGACGAGAGCGCCGACTCCAGTTGCTCGATCGCCACAAGGTCGAGGTGGTTGGTCGGCTCGTCCAGCACGAGGAGGTTCACCCCGCGAGCCTGGAGCAGCGCGAGGGCCGCCCGGGTGCGCTCGCCGGGCGACAGGGTCGCGGCGGGCCGCAGCACGTGCGCCGCCCTCAACGCGAACTTCGCGAGCAGCGTGCGCACGTCCGCGGGCGCCATGTCGGGCACGGCGGCGCCGAACGCCTCCAGCAGCGGCTCGTCGCCCAGGAACAGGGCACGGGCCTGGTCGACCTCTCCGACCACGACGCCCGGCCCGAGCGCGGCGTGCCCCTCGTCGAGGGGCACCCGGCCGAGGATCGCCGCGAGCAGCGTCGACTTGCCCGAGCCGTTGGCCCCGGTGATCGCCACCCGCTCGGCCCAGCCGATCTCCAGGTCGACCGGCCCGAGGGCGAACGCGCCCCGCCTGACCACCGTGCCCCGCATGGTCGCCACGACCGCCCCCGCCCGGGGAGCGGCGGCGATCTCCATGCGCAGCTCCCACTCCTTGCGTGGCTCCTCCACGACCTCCAGCCGCTCGATCATCCGCTCGGTCTGCCGGGCCTTGGCCGCCTGCTTCTCGCTCGCCTCGCTGCGGAACCTGCGGCCGATCTTGTCGTTGTCCGTGGCCTTGCGGCGGGCGTTCTTCACGCCCTTGTCCATCCAGGCCCGCTGGATCCCCGCCCTGGCCTGGAGCCCGGCCCGCGTCTCGGCGTACTCCTCGTACTCGGCGCGGGCGTGACGGCGGGCGACCTCGCGCTCGGTCAGGTAGGCCTCGTACCCGCCGCCGTAGGCGCGCACCTCCTGCTGGACGAGGTCGAGCTCGACCACCTTGGTCACGGTCCTGGCGAGGAACTCGCGGTCGTGGCTCACGACCACGGTGCCCGCCCGCAGGCCGGTGACGAAGCGCTCCAGCCGTTCGAGCCCGTCGAGGTCGAGATCGTTGGTGGGCTCGTCGAGCAGGAAGACGTCGTAACGGCTGAGCAGCAGCGACGCCATGCCGGCCCGGGCGGCCTGCCCCCCGGACAGCGCCGTCATGGGGTGGTGGAGATCGACGGCGAGGCCGAGGTCGGCGGCGACCTCCTCGGCCCGTTCGGTGAGATCGGCGCCGCCGAGGGCGAGCCAGCGCTCCAGCCCCGTGGAGTACGCGTCGTCGGCGCCGGGACGGCCCTCCACCAGGCCCTCGGTCGCGGCGTCCAGCTCGCGCTGCGCCGCGGCGACGCCCGTGCGCCTGGCCAGGAAGTCCGCCACCGTCTCCTCTGGCCTGCGCTCTGGCTCCTGCGGGAGATAGCCGACGACCGCCGTGGGCGGGCTGAGCTGCACGGTGCCGCTCTCGGGGGCGGCGAGGCCCGCGAGTATCCGCAGCAGCGTCGACTTCCCCGCGCCGTTGACGCCGACCAGCCCGATGACGTCCTCCGGCGCGACGACCAGGTCGAGCCCGGAGAACAGGGCCCTGTCGCCGTGTCCGGCCGCGAGATCCTTGGCGACGATGGTGGCGGTCATGCGTAAACGCTATCCGGCCCCGGCCGGACATCACACACCCCTGCCCCTGCCGCGCCCGGGATGTGTTTCCCGCCCGCCTACGGCACGGTTTACGATCGCCATGTGACGATCGGCGGTACGGCCCACGGCAAGCTCATGGCGATCAGCGACCTCCACGTGGCGTACTCCGAGAATCGCCAGATCGTCGAGAAGCTCCGGCCCGAGTCCGAGTCCGACTGGCTGCTGGTGGCCGGCGACGTCGGCGAGTTCGTCGCCGACATCGAGTGGGCGCTCACCCTGCTGAAGGAACGCTTCGCCACCGTCGTGTGGACGCCGGGCAACCACGAGCTCTGGACGCCGAAGGACGATCCGGTGCAGCTGCGAGGCGACGAGCGCTATCGCCACCTCGTCGACATCTGCCGGCGCATCGGCGTGCTCACCCCGGAGGATCCCTACGCCGTGTGGACGGGGCACGGAGGGCCCGTCACCATCGTGCCCCTCTTCGTGCTGTACGACTACAGCTTCCGCCCGCCGAACACCACCAAGGAAGAGGCGCTCGCGTGGGCGCACAAGTCGGGCGTGGTGTGCACCGACGAGTACATGCTCCACCCCGACCCGTACCCCAGCCGGGACGCCTGGTGCCGGGCCCGGCTGCGCGAGACCGAGAGCCGTCTCGAAACCCGTGACCCCAGCATCCCGACCGTCCTCGTCAACCACTTCCCGCTGGTCCGCCAGCCCACCGACATCCTGCGCTACCCGCAGTTCGCGCAGTGGTGCGGCACGGTCGAGACGGCCGACTGGCACCTGCGCTACAACGCCGCGACGGTGGTGTACGGCCACCTGCACATCCCCCGCACGACCTGGCACGACGGCGTGCGCTTCGAGGAGGTGTCCCTCGGCTACCCGCGCGAGCGGCGCGCGTACGGGATCGACGGCATGCAGGCGATCAGGCACGTCTTCCCCGAGGAGGCCACGTCGTGATCGTTCCCGAGGAGGCCACGTCGTGATCGAGAGCATCCTTCCCCCCTACGTGGTCTCGGCCGACCTCACAGAGGACCCTCCGGGGGCCGAGTTGTTCCCCGAGGAGGAGAAGATCGTCGAGCACGTCGTCGACAAGCGGCGCCGGGAGTTCACGACGGCTCGGCTGTGCGCGCGGCGGGCCATGAGCGCGCTCGGCCTGCCCCCCGCGCCGGTGCTCCCGGGCGAGCGGGGCGCGCCCCGGTGGCCGAGCGGCGTCGTCGGCAGCATGACCCACTGCGCGGGGTACCGGGGCGCCGTCCTCGGCAGGTCGGCGGAGGTCACCACGATCGGCATCGACGCCGAGCCCAACGACGTGCTGGCCGAGGGCGTCCTGGAGGTGATCTCCCTTCCCGAGGAGAGGGAGCATCTGCGCGAGCTGGCGCGCCACGACCGGGGCGTCCGCTGGGAGCGGCTCCTCTTCAGCGCCAAGGAGTCGGTCTACAAGGCGTGGTTCCCGCTCACGGGGCTGTGGCTCGACTTCGAAGAGGCCATGCTGGAGATCGACCCCGAGCGGGGAACCTTCCAGGCGCGGCTCCTCGTGCCGGGCCCCCACGTCGGCGGTACGGAGATCAAGGGATTCTCCGGGCGCTGGCTGGCCGGGAACGGGCTCGTCCTCACCGCCATCGTCGTCCCGTCCCCTGCCACCATGGCACGCACGACTCCATCCGGGGCTCCCGGCTCGTCGCTGACCGGGTCGTAGACGATCAGTTCCCCGGCTGAGCCCGTATCCCGCCAAGGCACCGTAACTTCCGATTTAAGGATGTTCGTCCGCATTCGTGATCGGGTACGGCTTCTGGAAACGCGGTCCGACCAGCGGAGGGAGGGATCGCGAATGGTCACCGTCGGCCTGCTGGTACGCGTGAACGCCCGGCCAGGGAAGGAACGCGAGACCGAGAACTTCCTGCGTGACGGGCTGGCCCTGATCGAAGACGAGCCGGGGACGGCCGCGTGGTTCGCACTGCGCATCAACTGCGCGACCTTCGGCATCTTCGACGCGTTCGAGCAGGACGCCGCACGGCAGGCGCACCTGGCAGGCAAGGTCGCGGCGGCCCTGACGGAGAGGTCCGACGAGCTCTTCACCCGGCCGCCCACCATCGAGAGGGTCGAGATCCTCGCCACCAGACTCCCGCGGTGACGCGCTCGAATCGTCACGCCCCCGGGTCGGGCTGGATGCGCTCGGAGAGCCAGGCGAGGGACATCGGGTAGCGGTAGTCGATGGCGCCGTGCCCCGCGTCGAAGAGCTCGAAGCGGATCAGGTCGCCCGGCACCTCGTGGTCGAGGAGCGCCCGGTGGAAGGCCTGGGCGCCGAGATCGAGGAAGTACTCGTCGCGCGTGCCCGCGTCGATCCAGATCCCCCGCATGGAGCGCATGGCGTCGGCGTGCTTCGGGACCATGCGGACGGGGTCCCAGTCGAGCCAGCGCTCCCAGACCTCGTCCCTGAGCACGCCCGTACCGGGATCGAACGGCAGCTCGGGGACGCCGTCCGGCCCGGCCGAGAAGGCGGCCGCGCAGCCGAGAACCGACACCAGCACGCCGTCGGCGGGGTGGGTGAACGCGGTGCGGGACCTGAACTCCCGCCACCACCGGCCGATGTCGCCGTCGAAGGCGCGCAGATGGCGGACCGCCTGGGCGAACTCGGGCAGGTAGCAGTGCTCGTAGAGGGTGTCGCCCGCGTGGGTGGCGAACGCGCCGAACAGGTCGGGGCGCAGCATCGGGGTGATCATCGCCCCGAACCCGCCGCTGGACTTGCCGGTGATCGCGCGATGGTCGCGATCGGCGAGGGTGCGGTAGCGGGCGTCTACCCACGGCACGATCTCGTCGCAGAGATAGGAGTGGTAGCGGCCGGTGCCGGGCGAGTCGACGAACTGGCTGCCGCCGTAGCTCGTCCAGGCGTCCACGTAGACGACGATGGCGGGCGGCGCCTCCCGGCGGGCGAAGACCTGGTCGGCGGTCTCGGGGAACGGCTGGCGGAAGGGCGTGCGGTTCCCCCACATGGCCAGGTGACCTGTGTAACCCTGGATCACGTAGATGGAGGGATACCGCCGGTCGGGCTCGTCGTCGTATCCCGGCGGCACGTAGACCCACAACGGTCTCCGGTGCGGATCACCCAGCGGGTTCCCGCGCAGCAACTCGCTCTCGACGGTGTGCTCGTCGATGCGTCCCTCAAGGTCGGCCCGCCACGGCAACATCTGTACCCTCCTTCGGCTCCCACATCCGTATCACGGATCCCGTGCGCTCCGCCTCTCCCTGGGCCGGGTGACCGGCGAGGTCATCACGAGTGAGCCGGCCAGGTCAGTGGAGCAGGATGCGGGCCCACCTGCGCCGGGCGACGACCAGGCCGAGCGCCCCCATGACCGCGAGGTACACCACGCTCACGATCACGCCGGACTCGACGTGGCCCAGGGTGAACCCCCTCAGCAGCTGGATGGCGTGGTTGCGGAGCAGCAGCAGGTGCGCGCCGCCCCCGCGCGGGACGCCGGGCTACTCGGCGACTCCGAGGATCTCCGCCAGGGGCCCGACCAGCATGCTCCTGCCCTTGATGTCCGCGATGACGGCGCTTCCGACGACGGCGTCCTGCCCGGGGAGCTGGCCCGCGCCGCGCTCGGGACCGAGCGGTACGACGATGACGGGCGGCATCGGCTCGTACGCCCGCACCTCGCCCTCGCCGGTGATCAGCGCACGGATGTTCCCCGCGACCACATCGGCCTGGCGGCCCGCGAACCCGGCCATCGGCGGGCCGACGGTGATGATGTCACCGAGCGCGAAGACGGTCTCCTGGCCGAGCACGCGCAGCTCGGGAGTGACCTCGATGAGATGCCCGGCCGTGCGGGCCGGGGCCAGGTCATCGGCGAGGTAGCCGGTGATGGGCCTGGTGCCGTAGCAGCGGTACCAGATGTCGGCGGTCACCTCGGTGCCCGCTTCGGTTGTCACCGTGAACGTCCCGGCGGTGCCGGGCTCTGTGGGAGGCGCCTCGCGCAGGGCGCTGCCCAGCAGCAGCTCGACGCCGAGGTCCTCCAGTTGGCCGCGCAGCTCCGCGCGGAGCTCCGGCATGAACGGCCCGGCGAGGATGTCGTCGGCCGTGTCGAGGAGGGTGACGTGCTTGCCGGGCCAGACGGCCTTGATCTCACCGGCGAGCTCCAGGCCCACGGGGCCGGCGCCCAGCAGCAGCACCCGGCCGGCGTCGGCGAGCGCGCGGTGCGAGGACCGGTAGCGCTCGTGCGCGACCTCGGCCTCCGTGGCGTCCGTCTTGCCGGGGAAGGGGTACGCGGAGCCGGTCGCCAGCACGATGTAGTCGGCGGCGATCTCCTCACCGGAGCCGACGATGACCCGCTTGGAGTCGACGGCGGCGGCGCGGTCACGCACGACCCGGCCACGGGTGAGCAGGTTGTCGTAGGCCATGAAGATGCGAGGCAGCCACGCCGGGTCCACCAGGGCCCGCAGCGCCGCGACGTTGTGCACGAAGGCGTCCTTGGGCTCGACCAGCACGACGTCGGCCACATCGTCGAGCGCCTTGGCGACGCGGATGCCTCCGTATCCGCCGCCGATCACCGCCACGGTGGGCTGCCAGTCAGGTGCGATGGTTTTCATTAGGATCCCCGATCTTGGTTCCTGTGCGGGATCGCGTCCGGCGGGGCCGGGCTCACGACGGCCGCTCGTCCGCGATGTCCGTTGACCCTAACATATCGTTGAACCACATCAATTATATTTCAGGCTCGATCATTTCGGCTGTGTTACGGTATAGGCATGAGAGTCGAGGACGTCGAGTCGCCCCGGGCGATGGACCGTCTCGGTCTGCTGCTGGCCCGCCACGGCGGCATCACGAACGAGCGCATACGTCACGCGCTCGGCGTGACCGGCCTGACCCCGAGGCATGCCGTGACCCTGATGCACCTCGCCGAAAGCGGCCCCATGGGCCAGCAGGTCCTCATCGAGGCGCTGGGCGTGGATCCCAGTGTGCTGGTGTCGATCCTCAACGATCTCGAACGCGACGGACTCGCCGAGCGCCGCCGCGATCCCGCCGACCGGCGCCGGCACATCGTCGAGATGACCACCGCGGGCGCCCGCACGCTCACCAGAGTGGAGCAGGCGCTGGAGGCGGTCGAGCGTGAACTGTTCGCCGACCTCGACGACGACGAGATCGCCCAGCTCCACCGACTTCTCAGTCGCATCAAGACCGCACCGGACGATCCCGGCTGCACCGAGGACTGACCGTCCCACCTGCTCGCCGCCCAACAGGTGCCGGAAAGCAAACGAGCCGGGGCCCGCACCTCGAAGGTGCGGGCCCCGGCCCTGTTACGCGCGTCAGATCAGACGGGAACGATGTTCTCCGCCTGCGGGCCCTTCTGGCCCTGGGTGACGTCGAACGACACCTTCTGGCCTTCCTGGAGCTCGCGGAAGCCCTGAGCGGCGATGTTGGAGTAGTGGGCGAAGACGTCGGCGCCGCCGCCCTCCTGCTCGATGAAGCCGAAGCCCTTTTCCGCGTTGAACCACTTCACAGTGCCAGTAGCCATGTCAATCTCCTTTGATAGGGGGGGTCGAGCCGGAATCGGCACTGTGCCGACCCCGCGTCGCCGCGATGAGCCCATCCGGAGATGACCGGCAAAACAAAAATGCACCTGATGGTTACATCTCGTCAGGTGCACACAGAGTTTATGGGTACCACAACTGCAACTGACACGAGGATAGCACACAGCCGTCACGACCCCCGCGACCCCCCGCCGCGGCAGATCCGCCCCCACGCGGCCACCACCGAACGCATCGTTTCCATCACTCAGAGTGTCGAGGGCGATCGGCCGCAATCCGTCCCGGCAGGTCACGCGTTGATCATGACCACCGGCAAACACCCCCACAAAAGCGACAATCCCACCATTAAGCGCTTTTATCGGGCTTTGTATTGGATTACGCGAGCATTTTGCCGGGAATTTATACCGCCAAAGATCAGGACTGGCGTTATGAATCCGATAATCCCCGGCGTCGTTCACCAGATACCAGGCCCTAGGCGGCCACCAAGGACACGGGTTCCGATCGCGGTGATATCCACCGCGAAATGGGTAAATCCGAGAAAGGCCCGTAGGTGCGGAACTGGCGGTCAATGAGCAGATTTTACTGATATCCGGGGGAAAACCATGCGTGGACGGCTCAAGTCAATCGTGCTAGGAATCGAGGTCGCGGTCCTGTTGGCCGTCTGTGCGCCCATGGCCACGGCCGCCTCCGGAGCGGAATCCGGCGGCGACGGGGACGGGCGGCGTTCGAATGGCGAGGTGGTCCCCGGTCGTGACGGGTCGGGCTCCACCGGGGTGTCGGTGCAGGTACTTCCCGCGCCCACCATCAGCCCGACCGTCAGCCCCACCCCCCTCCCGAGCCCACATCGGCCCGAGCACGGCACCGGCGGCCCGGCGCCCCACTGGCCCGGCGATCTCCCCGCCGGAACCTCGATCGACGAATCAGGAAGCCGTGACTACGGGACCTGGCCGGACATCGAGACCCACAGCTGGAGCAATCACGTCGAGGTCCGTGAATTCGGCCACGACCCATCCGCCGACACGGAAACCAGCCGCATAACACGCCACCAACCACGCGACGAACTCCCCGCCGGAACCGTCCCTTCAGCCCCCAACCCCGCGCCCCGTCAATCCGGCAAACTCCCCTTCACCGGAATGGACGCCCAGAGCGTGGGCATCGTGGTCGCGGGCAGTCTGGCGGCGATTATCCTGGGCGCCTTCCTCGTCAGCCTGTCGATCCGGCGAAGGCGGCCCGCTCCCCGCGAATAGCCCGCCGCCGTGGCACCGCCACGTCGCCGCCATGTCGTCGCCGTGTCACGGCCCTACGTGGACGTAGGGTGGGGCATCCCCATGCACGCGAACCGTGCCGCCACCCGCCGATGACATCATGTGACGGTGGATAGGGATGGGGAACACGGGCCGCGATGGGCCGGCGGGCAGGTCATGGCCGGGGGCTCTCCGCTGGTGCCGGGCGGGTACGCCCTGCCGGAGGCGGGCCTCCCCCTGGACTACTACCTGATCTTCGCCACGGCCGGTGACCGGCGCCGTGGAGCGCCGCCGTCGGGAGTCCTGGTCGAGGAGTTCCTCCTGCACGACGACCACACCGCGGCCGGCATCGGCAGCGCCGGGTGGACGCCGGCGACGGGCGCCTGGCGCAGCTCCCCCGCGCTGAGCCGCGAGATCCGCACCGACGCCCTGCTGCGTGAGCGGGTGCTCCCGGTGAGCCGCGCCGACGCCGCCGGCGCCTGCACGATGCTCGGCGGGGGCGCGTTGCCGCAGGAAGCACGGCTTCGCGGCTTCTTCGGTGACTGCCAGGCGCTGCCCACCGCCGCCCCCCTGGATCTGGGCTCACCCGATGGCGGAGGGGGGCGCCACTATCGCATCCTGTTCGCCGGAGACGTCCACGAACCCGGCCTCACCAACCTGCGGGCGTCCTTGAGGCTGGAGCCGGTCGGCGACCCGGCGGACCCGCGGGCACAAGTGATCGGCACGGCGACGGCGACCCCCGCCGGCCACACGCTCACCTGGGAACTGCGCCGCATCGGGCCGGGAATCGCCTGGTGCCTCGACGTGACCGTGAGCCCGGGCGCCGGCCCAGCCTCCGCCGTCGGGGCGCTGCTCCACCACCACAGGCAGGCGATGCGCGGCCAAGGGCTGATTCCCGTCACGATCGAACGCTTCGCCTGACCTGCGCCGCGGACGACGCCGCGTGCCATCTCGACGAATCCGCCGGCTCCCCAGCGTCGCCACAGAATGCGCGGGGTCGATTTGACGGCCGCCTGGCCGACGACGTCGTACACGCAGTGGCCCGCGGTCATGACGAGGCTCTTCTCGGTGCCCTTCGCGGAGGTCGCCGCGCAGGTGTAGTCGCGGCCGCCGCGGGTGAAGAAGACCCGGCCGACCGTCTTGGGCAACGCCGATGACCTTGGGCGGCTTCCCCTTCACCTTCCCGATCTTCTCCATCTGCCCGGTCGGCAGCCCCGGATTCCGCACCTTCTTGACCGGCACGGCCACCGCGGCCGGAGCCCTGGGTCCCGGCCGTCAGCGTTTGAGCCCACCGACCACCGTGGCGATCTGCTGCCACAACGCGCTGTCTCCGAGCGCGTAGCTGAGGAAGGGGATGAACAGCGCGGCATTGTTGAGGGTGACCCATCGGCGCAGGGATGGTTCGACCGGCCACGTGGGTGCTGCGAGAAGCAACCGGTAGCGGTTCAGCAGGGCTTCGAGCTGTTTGCTGACCTCGTCGTGGTCCTCTCCGACCTCGGTCAACGATGTCTGCGCCACCCGAATACGCGGAATGAGCCGTGCGGCCTGTAATCGCCATTGATCTGAGTTGTTACGCATTACCCGGTGAGCTACCCGCATCGGTAGGACAAAAGCGAGAATCTCGAAAATGACGGCGATCGCCAAAAGCCCCAGATAGGGTGTTCGCCACTGCCAGAGAAACGAGGGAAGAAGGGGAATGAGAAACCACCACATCGCCAGGTACACCGCGGGGAGTGCCGCCACCATAGACTGGCGGAAGTAGAATCGGCCGACCGGACCCAAGCCGGTGGCACCGTCGGGATGCTCCAGCATCGGGTCGAAGAGGGATCCGCGCCGGGGCGCGAGCCGCCACACCCTAGCGTAAGCGACCATCCTTCCCAGTCGTTGGCCCGCAACCACGCCCGCCAAAGACTGGAAGGCCAACCCCGCCGGGTTGTGCACAACGATATAGGCGAAGTTGGACGCGCTGGAGGCGAACCAGGCAGCGGCCAAGGCCACGCCGACCACAGTACCCGCGATTACTTGGTACCGTTTGCAGACCCGGCGCAGATCCCGACGGAGTCTACGCAGCTCGCGATTGGTAAGCCGCAGAATTCCGCTGTCAACCAGATCGCGCATTGTATGGTTCAACGCCGGGCCCAGAGTCTCACTCAACTCCACGCTGACGATGAAGGTCATCACCCCGCTCACATACAGCCAGTCCCACGGGTGACGATGTAGGGCGACCGACATGTATGCGACCACCAGCACGGCTACGATAACCGAAGCCCAAAGGAGCCTGCGCCGGAGTGCGGACATCGTCGTGGCTCTGAAAGAGTCGATGGCGATGACACCCACGGCGGTGATTGACCACGCATCGGCCAGGTTCCGGAGCGGCGCCTCATCTCCCCATACGGATTGGACAACCGCGACGACAGCGGCCACGAGTATCGGGATTACCCAGCTAAGCCAGCCGCGAAGATCGCTATCGCCTCGGAAAATACGGCGCCACATCATCGTCTTACGGTTCTCTTTCCTGGTCGAATTAGTGCCATCCTAAAGGATTCCGGTTGGACATATCCGCCTTACCACCTTCATCCGCCCTGCACCGATTTTGGATTACCTCGCTATCATTTGCCGAGAACATTGCGGTATCCGATCAGAGAGGACTCCATGATGGAACTCGAGAACGGGACGGCGCAGGACTTCCGGAGATCGTCATTCTGCAACCCTGATGGTGGCTGCGTCGAGGTCGCTCGCGGCACGCGCGGGGCCGCAGTGCGCGACGCCAAGAACCCGGCCGGCGCTGTCCTCGTCTTCACCGAAGAAGAGTGGACTGCCTTCGTCCGCGGCGTCCGCGCCCGTGAGTTCGACTGAGACCGTGTCTCAGATGGGCGCCCTCCATCAAACTCTGACCGATCTGGTGACACCCGGCGAACAGGAACTCTTGCGCTCAGAGGCCCTGCGTCTTCGCGCTAGCGCGGACACCCGGATACGGCGGGACCCAAAATTGGTGGATGACGCCCAACTAACGAGCCCGGCCTCCGGCTGGTACACCTCCGGCGGGGATGTCCGCTGGGACCTGCACCAACGCACTCTGGTGGACCGGCTCGGTGGAATGCTGGGCCGTTCCGTGCAGGCTGTGGTGTCGTCCTATCTGTACTACGGGCGAGGCGACTTCATCGGCCTGCACACCGATCAAGGCGCCTGCCAGCTCACCGTGCTGGTTCTCCTGGACGGGACCGCAGGTCCGCTCTGGGTCCATCCTGAGCTCTGCGGACTGTCAGCCGCCGAGTTGCTTCAGCACACCCGTGAACATGGCGTCTGTCCGCCTGGTGGCGTCGCCGTTGACTTAGGAGACGGCCCGACCCTACTTCATGGCCAGCTCCTTCCTCACCACCGTTCCCCTCACGAAGACGACAGGGAGATCGCCCTGGCGGCCTTCTGCTACGAAACCGCCGCCGATTGACCGGCGTAGGGCGGCTCATGACGATGGATCGGCACCATGGCCCCGTGCAACGGCGCCGCCGTGCTCGGACTCAGTGTCGAAGCCCCGGGACACTCGCGCAGGCCGCACAGCTCATTGAGCAACGCCACCATCGACCACAATGATGACCCGCGGCGGACGCAGGGTGGTGATCGTTGATCGGCCGCTTGCGGTTCATCTCCGCCTACCGCCTCGTCTACGGGGTCAAGCGGCTGTGCCGGGTGTGAACGTGGCGCGCAGCGCCTTCTACGCCTGGCTGGGGCGGGAGCCGGCCGGCGCGGGCCGTTGAGGACGAGCGGATCGTGGAGAAGATCCGGCGCTTTCATGACGCCTCGGGGGGACGAACGGCTCGCCGCGGATCACCGCGGACCTGCGTGATTCCGGGGAGCGCGTCAACGCCGAGCGGGTGGCCCGGTTGATGCGTGTGCATGGCATCGTCGGGCTGCATCTGCGTAAGGGCAGGCGGACCACGATCCCTGACGAACTCGCTCCGCCGGTCCCTGACCTGCTCAAACGTGACTTCGCAGCCGGTGGGGTCAACCGGAGGTGGTGCGGGGACATCACCTATCTGCCGGTCGGTGACTCGTGGATGTATCTCGCGACGGTGATCGATATCGGGTCGCGGCGACTGGTCGGCTGGTCGATCGCCTACCACCTGCGGACCGAGCTGATCAGCGACGCGTTGAAGGCGGCGGTCGGAGCGCGAGGCGGCCAGGTCGACGGCGTGATCTTTCATGGTGACCGCGGCTGTCAGTACACCTCGGCCGAGTTCGCGGCGCTCTGCGACGGCTGTCGGATCCGCAGATCGGCGGGCAGGACAGGGACGTGCCTGGACAACGCCCTGGCGGAGGCGTTCAACGCCACGCTCAAGCGTGAACTGCTGCAAGGGGGACAACGATCATGCCGGAGACCCGGTCGCGACCAAAGAGCCCACAACGACCCCACACAGGCCCGGAAATGACTGTGGGCACCCTCCGTCAAGTGGAGAATGCCCAGGTCATCGGCCGGTGCCGTGGTGCGCCGCCAGGGACTCGAACCCCGGACCCGCTGATTAAGAGTCAGCTGCTCTAACCAACTGAGCTAGCGGCGCGTGACTACGGTGACTTTAGCAGTCCTGGCCAGGCTCCGCACATCCTCAGCGGCGATGTGGGGCTTTTCAGGTGGTTCCCCACAGGGCCCACGCCGGGCGTGTCGCGCGGAGGCCTCCGGGTCAGCCGGTGGCGAGGACCACCGGGGTGGGGGGCGTGGCGGGATTGGTGTCGTAGACGCCCCACGCGCCGTTGGAGAACGGGACGGGGTAGTTCTTCTTGCCCACGCCGTCGCCCCACTTGGTGATCACGTAGTCGACCTTGATGTGTCCGGCGGCGAAGCCGGTGACCACCAGGGAGGAGTTGTTGAAGGTACCGCCGGTCAGCTCCGCGAAGGTCTTCCCGTCGATGTCGAGCATGACGCCGCTCTCGGACGGGATCCCCGGGCCTCGGTCGCCGATGAAGAACGGGGCCTTCTTGTCCTTGTAGACGACGTATCCCTCGGTGCCGAGAGGCCAGCTGGGGCTGGCGAACAGGCCCTTCTGCATCGGCTTGCCGATGGCCGGAAGTCCCGTGTCACCCATGCGTCCTGAGGCGTCGTCCCAGAAGTACGAGGCCCTGGTGGAGCCCTTGAGCAGCATCGGCTTCTCGGTCTGGACCGCGACGGGGTTCAGGGGCTTGTCGTCGGCGTGCGCCGAGACCGTGGCGCAGACGGCGGTGGCGCAGGCGAGGACGACGCCGGCGACACCGGACGTCCATCGACACTTGGGGGTGATCTTGAAAGGAGGCATGGGAGGATAGGATCTTTCATCAGAAGACAAGGGGACCCGCGCTCCGAGTGGTCAGGAGTTCGGTGCGGGGGGTGGAAAGCGCTCTCAGGGTGAGGCGAGGCTTCGTGGGGTCCATCGCGGCGCTGAGCGCGCATTCGTACGTGGTCGGTCAGCGGTGGCGGCTTGCCACCATGTGTCACAGAGGGCGTAGATCGCTCGCGTGCACGGCTGCTACCAGCCGACTTGTCCGCCGCTTCTGACGGCGAGATCCGGGTCTAGGGTTGCCCGGTGCAATGACTGCTCGGAGTGGGGTGCTCCACTCGGGTCTCCTCTCCAATCACGTCTACCGGGTTAGCTGACGGGTTCGGGCTTGGAGTCGCCCTACCGCTCACGCGGATTCACCCCAAGAGATTTGGGTCCCCGGCTCCCCCGGGCCTGGTGTGGCCCTGGAGATTCGACACTTGGGGCGGCGGCCTTCGGACTGAAGACCAGGTCACCGCCCCTTTCGTGGTTGAAACCTTACCCACCGAGTCAGGACAAAGCAAACGAAAGTGCTACAAAGCATTATTAGATCTACCTTCGCACCACAAACCCCTATATTTCAGACATCGGGGCTTATAGAGGACGTGCGGCGCGACGATCGGGGAGATCAGGGGAGATCAGGGGCCGGGAGACATGAATCGGGGCCGGACAGTCCCCCGCCTGTCCGGCCCCGATCTTCACGGTCCAGCGCCGATGCCTTCCCCCAAACGCATCGGGCGGTCCCGCTGTACGGACGCGGTCCCCCACCGCGTCCTTCTGGCGAAAAGCTCTGCGGCGCCCTCTCGGGCGGCTGGTCGCATCCCCCTTGACCTGCCTTAACACTACATACCGGGGCCTGAGCTACTCGTCATCGCCGGGTATAGATTCGGTCTAACTCGCTGGGATGACCGGGTACGGCCGGACCCGCCGGGCCAAGCGGCTATTCGGGCAGTTCGACCTTGACCTCGGTGCCCCTCTCCAGGGAGCGGCTGACCGTGCAGTGCCGCTCGTGGACCCGGTGGGCCACGGCGCGGAAGACCTCGTCCGCCTCCGCGTCTCCCTCGGGCAGCTCGACGTCGTACGTGATCGTGACCGGGCCGAGCAGCGTGGGCTCGGCCTTCTGGGCCTCGACCGTCATCGCCAGCCGTACGAGCCTGTGCCCGCGCTGGGCGGTGAGCGGCTCGACGGTCACGATGTTGCAGCCTCCGACCGCGGCGAGCAGTAGCTCGACGGGGGTGAAGACACCCTCCTCGTCACCACTGCCCATCGCGACCTCCGCTCCGCGCGCGTTGCGCGCCACGAAGCCGTTGTCAGTACGCTCCACATTCACCGATGCCATGCTCTGGAGCCTAGAGCCGGCGGGGAACGCTCAGGCGTCGGGGTGCTCGGAAAGGTAGGCGAGGTAGACGGGACGCAGCGCCTCCCCGAGCTCGCCCTCACCGGAGGCCATCGCGTCGCTGAGCAGCGCCGACACCCGGCTGAGATCGTTGGCCGTCTCATCCCCGTGACCGCTCGCGGCCTCGGCCGCCGGGATCACCTTCAGCAGTTCCCACAGGAAGCCGAAGTCACCGTGCGCCACGGCGTAGCGCACCGCCCTGTCGTGGAGCTCCTTGGGCGTCAGCGACTGCAGCTCGTCCTGGTCCATTAAGGCTCACCCCCTTTATGGCCCTTTCCCCGTGATCAGGGGGATATGCACGTTAGGCCAGTCGAACGATCATCTTGCCGAGGTTCTCCCCTCGGAGCATGCCGATGAAGGCGTCCGGGGCGTTCCGCAGCCCCTCCACGACGGTCTCCTCGAAGGTGATCTTGCCTTCCTGGAGCCACCCGCCGACCTCCCTGATCATGTCGGGCCTCCGGTCCGCGTGGTCCCCGACGATGAAGCCGCGCAGCGTGAGCCGCTTGCCGACGATCTTGAAGAGGTTGCGCGGGCCGCAGACCGGCTCGGCCGCGTTGTAGACGGATATGGCCCCGCACGCCGCGGTGCGCCCGTAGCGGCGGAACACCTCGATGGCAGCCTCCAGGTGCTCGCCGCCGACGTTGTCGAGGTAGACGTCGATGCCGTCGGGGGCGGCCCGCCTGAGCTGCTCGACCACCGGCCCCTCGGCCTTGTAGTCGAACGCGTCGTCGAAGCCGAGCTTCTCGATCACATAGGCGACCTTGGCGGGGGAACCGGCGCTGCCGACGACCCGGGAGGCGCCCTTGAGGCGGGCGATCTGCCCGGCCAGGCTGCCGACCGCGCCCGCGGCCCCCGACACGAACACCGTGTCACCCTTCTTGAAGGCCGCGATGTCGAGCAGGCCCACGTACGCGGTCAGGCCCGGCATGCCGAGCACCCCGAGGTATGCGGACAGCGGCACTCCCGGCAGTGGCGTGATCCCACGCGCCTCCGGCGCGTCCAGCACGGCGTGCTCCCGCCAGCCGTAGTCGTGCAGGACGATGTCGCCGATCTGGAACTCCGGAGCGCGGGTCTCGACCACCTCGCCGATCGCGCCGCCGCGCAGCGGCTCACCCAGCTCGAAGGGCGGCACGTAGGACTCGCCCTCGTTCATCCGCCCGCGCATGTAGGGATCGACCGACATGTAGAGGCCGCGCACCAGGATCTGGCCTTCGCGCAGGGGCGGGAGCTCCAGCTCGACCGGCTCGAAGTTGTCCTTTGTCGGCCAGCCGACGGGCCGTGACCGCAACACGATCGCGCGTGTCATGGTTTACCCCCTTCGATCCTCAATTCGCCACCCCTCCAGCGAACACTCCCGGTCAAAACAATCTTCCACCGGCCCCGGAACCGAGGGCCCGAGGTCGTCCGGCCCTACCGCCGGCCCGTGTCCCCGTGCGACCATCGGGAGCGTGAAGATCATTATCAAGATCCTTGTCGTCGCGGCGGCGCTCTGGGCGGCCACGCGCCTGATTCCCGGGATCACCGTCTCCGGGTCGACCACGGCGAAGTCCGCGGGCACCCTCATCGCGGTCGCCCTCATCTTCGGCATCGTGAACGCCGTCCTCAAGCCGATCATCAAGACCTTCGGCTGCGCCTTCTACGTGCTGACGCTGGGCCTCTTCGCGCTGATCGTGAACGCCGTCCTGCTGCTCCTCACGAGCTGGATCGCCGAGCAGCTCAAGCTGCCGTTCCACGTGAGCGGCTTCTGGGCCGCCTTCCTCGGGGCGATCCTCGTCGGCCTCATCACCTGGATCCTCGACATGCTCCTCGGCCTCAACGAGGACTGAAACGAGGACTGAAACGAAAATTGGGACAAGGACGTGAACGAGGACTGACAGGCGGCCTCACGAAGGCGGCCCGACGGACCCCCGCTCGTGCAGCTCGGGCGCCTGGATGATCCTTCGCCTGCGGTTCTGCCCGTCCGCCGCGGCGACCACCAGCCGCACGGCGGCCCGCACGATGCCGTCGATGTCCCAGTTGACCGAGGTCAGGCCGGGGGTGAGCAGCCCTGACATCGGGTGGTCGTCGTACCCCATGACCGAGATGTCGTCGGGGACACGGAGCCCCAGCTCGGCCGCCGCCGCGTACACGCCGTAGGCGATGGAGTCGGAGAAGCAGAAGGCCGCGCTGGGCCGGGCGCCGCTGTCGAGCAACGCGCCCGCCACCTTCGTGGTGGCCGCCAGCCCGTGGGGGGCGGTCACGACGTCGATGTCCAGCCCCAGGCGCTCGGCCTCGGCGGTCACGTGGACGTCGGCGGGCCGGTCGGGGGTGCTGGACCACGTCGGGGTCAGGACGGCGACGCGGCGGTGGCCCTTCTCCCTGAGATATTCGAGGGCCAGCGTGACCCCCCTGCGGTTGTCGAAGACCACCTCCCCCGCCGTTCGCGCGTCGATCAGGGCGTCGCCGATGGAGACCACCGGCAGCGTCTCGGCGAGCTGCGCCCACAGCGGCGCCGCCGGGTCGACCGGTTGCACGATCAGGCCGTCGACCCGCTGGTCGCGGAGCTGGCGTGCCAGGGTGCGCTCACGCGCGGGGTCGCCCGCGGCGTCGAGGATGAGCGCGTACCGGTCCTTGTCGCGCAGGGCCCGCCCGATGCCGAACGCCAGCGACTGCTGCCAGAGGTCCTCCAGCGACCCGCAGAGCAGGCCGATCATGCCGGTGCGCCCGCTCGCCAGGGCGCGGGCGATGGGGTCGGCCTCGTACCCCAGCTCGGCGGCGGCCTGGCGCACCCGCTCTATGGTCTCCTCGGACACCTGCATGCCCCGCAGCGCGTAGGACACGGCCGCGGGCGACAGTCCGGTCGCCTGGGCCACCTCGCGGATCGTCGCCCGTTTGCGTGGCTGGGAGCGCGGCATCAAGCCAGCCTATGCGGAATCCCCGCCACGCGAGGGGCCCGGCGCGTCTCGTCCTCTGGACAGAGTGTTGACGGCGACGAGGTGAAGCGGTTCACTGAATCGAATCAGTGAACCGTTTCACAGCAGATCCCCAGGCATACCCGATAAAGTCGATAGGAATTGTCGGGTAGAGTGCTTCCAGGAGGTGACAGCGGTGAGCATCGATGTGCACCAGCACATGTGGACGCCAGGCTTCGTCGGCGCGCTGCGGGCGCGCACGGAGCCTCCCTTCCTCGATGGCTGGACGCTGTTCCTCCACGGCGAGGAGCCCTTCACGGCCAACCCCCTCGACCACGACCTCGGTCACCGGCTGGCGTTCAACCGCGAGCACGGTCTCGACCTGGCCCTGGTGTCGCTGTCGAGCCCGCTCGGCATCGAGCACCTGCCGGCCGCCGACGCCTGGCCGCTGCTCACCTCCTACCACGAGGGAGCGCTCGACCTGCCCGCGTCCTTCAGGGCATGGGCCTCCACCTGCGTCACCGAGATCGACCCGGCGCGCACCGCCAAGGTGCTGGACGACGGCTTCGCCGGCCTCCAGCTCCCCGCGACCGCCCTGCTCGACGCCGAGGGCTTCGCCAGGGTCGCGCCCCTGCTCGACCTGCTGGAGGAGCGCGACCTGCCGCTGTTCGTCCACCCGGGCCCGGCCGGGGCGCCGGACGGTCCCGCGTGGTGGCCGGCGGTCGTCTCGTACGTCCAGCAGATGCACGCCGCCTGGTACGCCTTCCACGCGTTCGGCCGCCCGCGGCACCCGCGGCTCCGCGTCTGCTTCGCGCTGCTCAGCGGCCTCGCGCCCCTGCACGTGGAGCGTTTCATCGCCCGAGGCGGCTCCACCAGGGGCGTCGTCGACCCGGACGTCTTCCTTGAGACCTCGTCGTACGGCCACAAGGCCATCGACGCGATCAGCCGGGTGCTCGGCATCGAGGTCGTCGTCCTCGGTTCCGACGCCCCTTACGCCTCACCCCCCCAAGCCCTGCTCGGCGAGGCCGCCACCTACCAGATATCGGTGACCAATCCGAAGCGCCTGCTAGCTGTGGAAGGAGTTGTGCCCAGATGAGCTGGGAGTCATTGCCCGACCGATTCCTCGACAAGCGCGAGCTGCGCGGTCTCGTCGAGGATCTGGCGGAGCGGCCTGAGCTCTGGTCGCACCACGTCACGTTCGGCGAGGCCGGAGAGGCCCGCCACTACGCCTCCCTCTACCGGGACTCCTACGTCGACGTGTGGCTCATCTGTTGGCGCCCCGACGACGACACCGGATGGCACGACCACGATGTGTCCTCCGGGGCCCTGCGGGTCGTCGAGGGCACACTCAAGGAGTCGAACCCCCGCATCGGGGGCGAGCACCTGGAGACCCTGCTGTCCGAGGGCGACTCGATCTCCTTCGGGCCCGACCACATCCACCGGGTCAACGGCCACGCGGAGACCAGCGTGTCGATCCACGCCTACTCTCCCCCGCTGTGGCGCCTCGGCCAGTACTCGATCAGTGACGACGGCGTCATGCGCCGGGTCTCTCTCAGCTACGCCGACGAGCTGCGCCCGACGGAGGCCGAGGCGCTGGTCTGAGCCCTGGCCGTGCCCCGGCCCGAGCCCCGCCCTGGCTCTGGCCTGAGCCCGTCGAAGGTACGCCTCGCGATGCCGGGGTCGTCGGTGAACACCCCGTCGACCCCGAGTTCGTAAAGCCTGGTCAGCCAGCCGGCCATGTCGCCGTGCGCGCTCGCGTACCCGGGGGCCGCCGGGTCCCCCAGGCGGTAGTCGGCGGGGAGCTCCGAGTTCTCCGGGCGCACGGTCCAGACGTGCACGGCCAGGCCCGCTCGGTGGGCGTCCCCGACGAGCGTGGTCGGCGCGCCAAGGGTGCCGCCCGCGCCCGTCGGCAGCACCAGGCCCACGGAGGGGCCGATGCCGTCGGCGTACGCGGCGATCTCGCGCAGCCCCTCGGGCGTCGCCAGGTCGCGGTAGGTGCGCGGGTCCCCTGAGACGACCAGGTCCTCCGGAGCCCCGGAGGACTCCAGGAGCTGGATGAGCCGCAGGCGCGTCCTGCCGCGCAGCGCCTTCAGGTTGGCGGTCTCGAACGACTGGATGAACACGGGGTCCGTCCGCTCGCGCCAGCCGTACCGGTCGAGGGTCGCGAGCATCGGCTCCTCCAGGGGAAGCCCGATGGAGGCGAAGTAGCCCGGGTGCTTGGTCTCGGGGTAGAGGCCGACGCCGGCCCGGCGGGCGAGGGCGGCGATCTCGTCGAACGTCGCGACGCGGGCCCTGCCGTCGAAGGCGGCGCTGCCGGGGCGGAGCCCGGGCAGGCGCTCCACGGCCCTCAGCGTGCGCAGCTCGGCCAGGGTGAAGTCCTCGGTGAACCATCCGGTCAGCCTGCGCCCGTCGATCACCTTGGTGGTCCGGCGCGTGGCGAACTCCGGGTGCGTGGCGACGTCGGTGGTGTGGGAGATCTCGTTCTCGTGCCGGGCGACGAGCACGTGGTCCTTGGTGGACACCAGGTCGGGCTCGATGAAGTCGGCGCCCATCCGGATGGCGGTCTCGTACGAGAGCAGGGTGTGCTCCGGCCGGTAGGCGCAGGCGCCGCGGTGCCCGATGACGATCGGGCGAGGACCGAGCCCGCTGGTGTGCGCGCCGGAGACCGCGGTCGCTCCCACGTACGGCTGCGGGCCGGGGGCCGTGACCCCCGGCGGCAGGGACACGACAGCGGCCACGACCCACGCAAAGACGATCACCGGTCGATGTTAGGCCTGGTCAGAGGCTCATTCCCCGGTCGACACGCAGGGGACTCCCGGCCTGCCGCCGCCTGGCGGCATCGATGGCCACGAGTATCGGCGATCACCAGCGGCCGTCACCACTTATCCGCAATCATCTGCACATAAAACGATCAGTCATGCGTCGGCGTCGTTTCATGCTTTCGCGACCTCCGAGGCTTCCCGGCCTCGCGGCCGGTCGCTCTTCCCGTCGGGCAGCACATCAGACACCTCATGAGGAGTCTCTCGTGAACGGACCGTCCCTCCCCCGCCGCACCCTCCTGAAGGGCGTGGGCCTCGGAGCCCTCGCCGCCGGCGCGACCGCGTGCGGCTCGGTCAACGGCCTGGGCGCCGGGCCCGGCGACAAGATCGTGATCGGGTTCGTCAGCCCCCGTACGGGACCGCTGGCCGGCTTCGCCTCCGGTGACGGCTTCGTCGTCGACCGCGTGCGCGCCACCGCCGCGTACGCCAAGGGCTTCACGGTCGGCGGGAAGACCTACGAGGTGGAGATCGTGGTCAAGGACACCCACTCGGACCCGGGCCGGGCGTCCCAGGCCGCTCGCGAGCTGATCTCGCGGCACCACGCCGACATGATCCTCGCCAGCTCCACACCCGAGACGACGAACCCCGTTGCGACGGTATGCGAGGCCCAGGGGATCCCCTGCGTCTCGACCGTGGTCCCCTGGGAGGCGTGGTACTTCTCCCGGCAGGCCGATCCCCGAAACCCCAAGCCGTTCACGTACACGACCATGTTCTTCTCCGGGGTCGACCAGTTCGGCGGATGCTTCGTCCCGATGTGGGACAGGATCTCCACCAACAAGGTGGTGGGCGGTATGTTCCCGGACGACCCTGACGGCAACGCCTTCCGCGCCGCGTACCCGCCGATCCTGGACAACGCCGGGTACAGCTGGGTCGACGGCGGCGCCTACCGCGACGGGACGACCGCCTTCGGCTCGATGATCTCCACGTTCAAGCGCGAGCAGTGCGAGATCTTCATCAACGCCCCGCTCCCGCCCGACTTCACCGCCATGTGGAAGCAGGCCGCCCTGCGGGGGTTCCGGCCGAAGCTCGCCACCGTGGCCAAGGTCCTGCTGTTCCCCGCGGACACCGTCCCGCTCGGCAGCCTGGTCAGCAACATCGCGACCGACTCGTGGTGGGGCCCGTACATGCCCTACGCCTCCTCGCTCGACGGGGAGACCGCCAAGCAGCTCGCGGAGTCCTACCAGTCCGCCAGCGGCAGGCAGTGGCTGCAGACCCTGGGGTCGGTCTACTCGCTGTTCGAGATCGCCGAGAAGGCCTTCACCTCGGTCGACACCCCGCGTGACAGGAAGGCGGTCGCGACCGCGCTTCAGGAACTGAACTACTCGGGGATCTCGGGGGTGCTCGACTTCACCCGGGGGCCGGTTCCGGGCGTCGCCCTCCAGCAGCCCGTGGGGGTCCAGTGGAAGGAAGGGATCGGGCGGTGGCCGTACGAGATGGTCGTCGTGGACAACAGCCTCAACCCCGCCGTCAGGATCGGCGCGGACCTCACCCCCACGAACCCCTGACCGGCTCGGATGCGGGGCGCCCGGCGAGGACGCCGAAGGCCAGCTGGACGCCGCAGATGAGCAGGCCCGTCACCAGCGGCAGCGTCCAGCCGCCCGCGAGCTGGTGGAGCAGCCCGATGAGGAAGGGGCCGAGGGCGGCGAGCAGGTAGCCGGACGACTGCGCGACCGCCGACAACGCGGTGACCGAGGCGGGGTCGGGCGCCCGCAGGGCGATGATGAGCAGGGCGAGCGCGATCGAGGCGCCCTGGCCGACCCCGAGCACGATCATCCACAGCCACGGCAGCGTCGCCGGGGCGAACACCACGCCGAGGTACCCGGCGACGGTCAGCAGCGCGGCCACCACGATGTGCGGCACCTGCGACGGGACGCGACCCGCGTGTACCGGCACCATGAGCGTGGCGGCGATCTGGGCGAGGTTGGTGAGCGCCAGCAGGTAGCCGGCCTGGTCCGCGGGGAGCCCGGCGTCGCGGAAGATCGTCGGCAGCCAGGCGAGCATGATGTAGAAGGTCAGCGACTGAAGGCCCATGAACGCCATGACGTACCAGGTCACGCGCCTGCGCAGCAGCACGGCGTACGGCCTGTGCCCGCCGCCGTCCCGGTCGCGGCGGTACCGTCTCACCGCCTGCGGCGCCCACAGCACGGCCGCCGCCAGCGCGAGGACGGCGACGGATCCGGCCGCCGTGCGCCAGCCGTACCGCTCCTCGATGGGCACCATGACCGCCGACGCCGTGGCCGCGCCCGTCACCAGCCCCGACACGTAGATGCCGGTGAACAGCCCGACACGGTGGGGAAAGTGCTGTTTCACCACACCGGGCATGACCACGTTCATGATCGCGATAGCCGTGCCGGCGACGGCCGACCCGGCGTACAGGGCGGTCAGGCCGCCCATCCCGCGCAGGACGACGCCGGTGGCGAGGACGAGCAGCCCTATCAGCAGCGTGCGGTCGAGCCCGAGGCGCGTGGCCAGTGCGGGCGCGATCGGGGCCTGCAGGCCGAGGCAGACCACCATGACCGTGGTGATCGCCCCGCCCGCCGCGGGGGTCAGCGAGAGGTCGTCCATGATCTCGCTCAGCAGCGGCGACACCCCGGCGATGGCGGGCCGCAGGTTCAGCGAGGCCAGCACGAAACCCGCTATCAGCAGCACCCGTGCCCGGCCGAGCCCTCCAGGGGCGGATGCCCTGGTGGGGGTGGGGCGGGGCACGGACCCCGGTCCGGGCTCGGGGTCGGTGGTCGAACCGGTCATAGGCCCCGGAGCCTATCGGTGGCCATCACAACGGATACCTTGGGCTCAAATCCGTGGTGCTGTGCCGCCACCGTCCTCTGGGGTTCCGTACCTCTGTGGCGCCGCGCCTCTGTGGCGCCGCGCCGTACGGCCGCCCCCGCCCGGCGGGCCGATTGGGTGACAACGTTGTCACACCCCGTTGAAATGCGGGATGATGCGGACCGTGGCAGAGACCAGACGCGGGCGGCCGACGATGAACGATGTCGCCGCGACGGCCGGGGTCGCGCTCAAGACCGTCTCCCGCGTGGTCAACGACGAGCCGGGGGTCAACGCGGCGACCGCCGCGCGGGTCCGGCAGGCCATCGAGCTGCTCGGCTACCGCCGCAACGACGGCGCCCGTGTCCTTCGCCGGGGGCGCACGGCGAGCATCGGGCTCATCATCGAGGACGTCTCCGACCCGTTCTACTCCGGGCTGAGCCGCGCGGTCGAGGACGTCGCGATCCGCAACGGCTCACTGGTCTTCACCGGCTCGTCGGGGGAGGATCCCGAGCGTGAGCGCGAGCTGGTCCTGGCCTTCTGCGCCCGCCGGGTGGACGGGCTGGTCATCGTGCCCGCCGGCTCGGACCACGGCTACCTCGCCCCCGAGCTGAGCGCCGGCATCCGCGCCGTCTTCGCCGACCGCCCCGCCGGTCCCGGGCTCGACGTCGACACCGTGCTGTGCGACAACGCCGGCGGCGCCCGATCGGGGGTGGCGCACCTCATCGCCTGCGGCCACCGGCGCATCGGGTTCCTCGGCGACAGCGCCCGCATCTTCACCGCCGGGGAGCGCCTGCGCGGCTACCGGCAGGCCCTGGAGACGGCCGGCCTGCCGTACGACGGGTCGCTGGTCGTCATGGGCGCCCCCGACCAGAGGCGCGTCCACGCCGACCTCGCGCGCATGATGGAGCGGGGCGACCCGCCCACGGCCCTGTTCACCGGCAACGGCCGCACCACCGTCGCGACCCTGCGGGCCCTGGAAGCCCTCGGCACCGGGGGTCTCGGCGGCAGGTCGCCGTCGCGGATCGCGGTCGTGGGCTTCGACGACTTCGAGCTGGCCGACCTTCTCACCCCGCCCGTCACCGTGATCGCGCAGGATCCCGCGGGCCTCGGCCGCACGGCCGCCGAGCTTCTCTTCCGCCGCCTGGCCGGCGACAACGGCCCCGCCGAACGCGTCCAGCTTCCCACCCACCTCATCCCCCGAGGCTCCGGCGAACTCCCCCCGACCACCTGATCAGCGAACAGCGGCCTTACGACCAGAAATGAAGCGCCGGATCGTCGAGCGCCTCGACCACCTCGCGTCCCCGCAGCACCGTCTCGGCCCCCGGCAGGCTCCGGTAGCACAGCATCGCGTAAAGCACATCGGCGAAAGGCTGCTCACGGAGGGAGTCGGCTATTTCCGCCGCCTCCTCCTTGGCGTCCGAAGTCTGAATGAGACGTGCGCGGTCCCTGAGCATCGACACCGTTCGTATGAAGGCGGCGGCACGACCACGCTGCAGAGCACCCCGGTTCAACCCGAAGACGTCGATCGTCGCCGCGCCCCTGGGAGTCAGCGATCGGTAGACGCCGGTGTTCAGTGCCAGCTCAAGGTGTTCGTACGGGTCCTCGGCCGACGGATCCACGAGAAGGGGCGATCCGTCCTCGTCGAGCGGAAAGCACTCCCGCTTGTGGTGGCTGTTGCAATGGGAGCAGGCGAGGAGGTGGTTCGGCCAGTCGAAGGCGCGCAGAGGGGCATCGGCCAGGGGTTCGAAGTGGTCGATGTCGGTCCCGAAGCCGTCTCCGCAGTACATGCACCGCCTGATTCCGGTCGCCATGCTGTCGAGGTGGTCCGCCAACCCCGACCGGACGGCCCTGGCGTTCTTCCACATGGTGCGAGCCCTGGAGAGACCGGCGTTCTCCTCGCGGAGCTTGCTCGTATGCTCACGTAGCCGCGCACTCAGCTCGTCACTGAGGACGACTCGATAGACACGGATCATGGTGTCAGGCGATCCTCGCGGCGACCTCGTCGACGCGCGCGGCGAGCGAGCTGGTGAGGGTGTCCCGCAGGCGCTCGTACTCCTGCGCTTCCGCGGGAGAAGCCGTCCCCCGGAGGACGGCCCGTTCCAACTCGGTGAGCCTTCGCCGCATGTCCTCGGCGTGGTTCGAGTAGGGCGAATCCATGCCGAACAGGTCGGTCAGCAGCGCGTCGTCTCCACTGCCGTAGACCACGCGCTCGTACAGGTCGTCGTCGACGACGCGGGGAGGCACATGTTCGTCCACCCCGGGAAGCCGGATCAGACCTCCGGGATCGGCACTCTGGCAGATGTAGGGGCTGTGTGTGGTCACGATGAACTGGATGGCCGGGAAATGCTCCTTGAGCCACTCACCGATCTTCTTCTGCCAGCTGACATGCAGGTGGACGTCGATCTCGTCGATGAGAACCACTCCCGGCAGCGGGACAACGTACGTGCCGGAGAGCGCGGTGGTCATTTCGGTGCCGAAAACCTGGTGGAGCTGACGGGTCAGATCAAGCACCAGTGCTGTGACGGTCCTGTACCCGTCGCTCATCTCACGAAGAGAGATGAGCTCCCCGCCTCTCCTGGCCCACAGTCCCTCACTGTCGACCCGGTCGATCTGGAAACCGTCCGGCAGCAGTCCGTCGTTGAGCAGGCCGGTGACGAAGTTCAGAAGGTCGGCGGCTCCCTCGCGCTGCTCCAGCCGGCGTAGGTGCAGGTCGACGAGCCAGCTCACGCTCTCGGCCAGGGAAGCGTCCTCGTGGAACAAACTCGCCAGGCGCGACACGGGGCCGCTGCTCACCATGAGTCGCTGCGTGTCGGACGAGCCACCCACCAGACGACGGAAGGGCCCGTACCCGGCGAAGAACCACCCTTGCGGATTGTCCGCCCACGGACCGCGAAGGGCAGTGGCTCCATATGCCCGCATGGTCGGCTGGGTCCCGTAGTGCCCTGACTCATCGATGAGCTCGCGGCTCCAGGTCAGGCTCGCGGAGAGCCTGGTACCGGGCGGACGGCGCCGCGTACGGCCCGTGAGCCTGTCCGTCTCCGCATCGAAGACCATCTGCACCTGGGATGTGCCTTGGGTGGCCTGGTGGGAGATCCAGCCGTCGAAGGCCGGCACGAGGCTCCGGGCCACCGAAGGCCCGGCAAGGGCGAGGGCGAGGGCGCGCAGCAGTGTGGTCTTGCCGGAGCCGTTGCGCCCAGCGAGGACGGTCCAACCCGCGTGGCTGCCGTCTGGCCTGGTCAGCCGCAGATTCGCCGCGCGCGGACCAGAGAAGCCGCGCACGCCTGCGACTTCGAACTCGGCGATGTGCACCGTCGACTCCAACCCGTGATCGCTGCCTTCCTGCCTGCTGCAACGATAAGACGTCGAAGGTCCCACAGCACCCGGCCACCGTCCCGCCGGATTCCAGCTACTCCGAGATCTTCAGCCCGCCGACGAACGCCCGCCACTCCCCAGAGGCGACCAGCAACACCGGCCCAGGCGAATCCTTACTATCCCTTACCGCGACAACCCCAGAGAGATTCATCGCCACTTCCACGCATGATCCGCCGTCCGATCCCGATTTGGATGACTTTCGCCAAATCGCTCCGCTCAGGTCCACGCGGCCGACTCCCACTCGATGATCTTCAGGCTCATGTTCTGGAAGAGGTCTCCGGGCACCGTCGCCCTGTGGCCGTCACCGTTTCCCCGCCTGCTTCAGCCGCCCAAGAAAGACACGCCATTCACCGTCCGCGACCACCAACACAGGACCCCCCGGATCCTTGCTGTCCCGGACCCCCACCACCCCAGGGAGGTTCGTCGCCACTTCGACGCAGGCTGCCCCGTTCGATCCCGACCGGCTTGACTTACGCCATCTGGCGTCGCTCAGCTCCACTTCGCCCTCGCTTCCTCGATGATCCCTTTAGAAACACGCTGCGGATGAGCATCGGCGCGAATCGCGTCATAGCGACTCATAATCGGCTTAACGACTTCTGGATTATCTGTCACTTCGCCCTGCCCTGACGAGTCCACCCAGATGAGAGTTCGGTAACCGGGCAATTCGGCTGCTCCGAACGCGCCCAGCAGCCCGCAGGTGGACTCCGCCGCGAATGGCACGACCTGGACGGTCACCCTGGGATCTTGTGCGATCTCCAGAAGGTACTCCAGTTGTTGCCGCATGACCGCCGAGCCGCCAATCGACCGGTAGAGGACTCCCTCGTCGATGACGACGGAAACCATAGGAGGACTGTCTCGATTGAGCACTGCTTTTCGCTGCATACGGGTTACGAGCCGCTGTTCCACCAGGTCCGCTGCGACTCCTGGCTCGCCTGACAGGATGTGCCGGGCATACGGCTCGGTCTGGAACAGGCCGGGAACCATGAGCGGATCCCAGCTGCGGATCGCCGTGGCCTCCTGTTCAGCGTCCAGGTACTCACGGAACCAGCGGGGAGCGGAGTCCTTCCATCGATCGACCATCAACCAGAGGCTCGTCATCACTTTGTCGAGACCGAGAACCTGGTCACAGCGTTCCGCGAACATCCTCTCGGGTTTGCGCTCACCCCGTTCGACCATGCCGACCATGCTTGTGGAAAACAGAATCCTCTTGCCCAGTTGATTCTGTGTCATCCCTGCGGCCAGACGATGCCTACGCACCTCGAAGCCGAAGAGCGCCATCGGGGAAGCCTCTGGATTCAACTCCACTGGCTGTGGCATAGATCCTCCCCTGAGCAGGATTAATCCCGGCTAGCTCGCGGTAGCCATCAGCGTCACACTCGAATAGTGCTAGCGAAGAGTTACCGATTGACTTCACACAGTAGCGCAGTCTGGCCAAGCTGGAGAGGCGAAAGCTCCTTCGGACAGGCAGGCTCGGTGGACCGGATGACACTCTCCCAGCAATTCGGGCTCCCTTGGTGTCACTCCCTCACCGCGATCAAGGCGAGGTGGAAATGGCGGCGGACAGGCTGTTGGGGTGCGTGGAAGTGGTCGGGGCGGAGTCCTCGGTGGCGGGGGTGCGGGCGTTCGTGCGGGGGACGCTGGGCATGGGGCACCCCGCCCTGGACGACGTGACGCTCCTGGTTTCGGAGTTGACGACCAATGCCGTGCTGCACTCGGACTCGCGAGACGGCGGGCCGGTGAGCGTCACGCTGCTGGAATGCGATCAGGCCATCCGGGTGATCGTGAGGGACGCCGGTTCCGGCTCCCGGCCGCGCGTCTCGGGTGACCTCTGCGGCGAGGGCGGTCGCGGTCTGTTCCTCGTCGAGGAGCTCTCCCAATGCTGGGGGGTCGACGAGGACGGGACCGGCCGGGCCGTCTGGTGCGAGGTCAAAGTGTGATCACCTACGAACCGACGGGCAGGGAGCGGAACAGAACGATCTCGGTGTCAGGCGTTCGCGGCCGCTCGTTCCGTAGCCTTCACGGGTGGAACGGATTCTTGTGGCGGGCATCAGCGGGGCAGGGAAGACCACCATGGCGCGGGCCCTGTCGGCACGGCTTCGGCTGCCGTTCTACGAGATGGACTCCCTTCACTTCGCCGGTCCCGACTGGGCGACAAATCCCGACTTTCACCAGCAGATCGCGAAGATCGCTTCCACCCCCGGCTGGGTCTTCGACTCCTTCGGGTACCCCGAGGTCCGCGATCTGCTGTGGACGCGTGCCGACACCGTGGTCTGGCTCGACTATTCGCGAGCCGTGATCATGCCTCGCATCCTGCGCCGGTCGTTGCTCCGGACGCTGCGCCGTGAGCGGATCTTCGGCGGGAACGTCGAAACGTGGTCCGACTGGCTCAGCCGTGAGCATCCCGCGAGGTGGGCGTGGTCCCAGCACGCCGCCCGCCGTGCGGAGATCGGGCGACGCGCCCGCGACCCCCGCTTCGAACCGCTCCAGGTCATACGGTTCGCCTCGCCCCGAAAGGCCGACGAGTGGCTCCGGTCCAGGTGAACCGACCTCCCGGACCCACCTACCCTCCTGCCGGACGGACGGACGGCCGCGGCTCGCGCGGTTCGTCGTCTCCGCGCCGCACGCTCGTCAGGACATGCCGACTTGACCTCAACGTTGGTTGAGGTTCAAGACTGATCTCCACGAGATCGGTCATCGTCGTACAAGGAGAGTGGCATGCGGGTGGCACAGGTGACGCGTTTCGGAGGGCCCGAGGTTCTGGAGACGGTCGAGGTGCCGGATCCGGTCGCCGGGCCGGGACAGGTCGTGATCGACGTCTCGGTCGCCGACACCCTGTTCGTCGAGACGCAGATCCGCATGGGCTGGGGACGGGATTTCTTCCCCGATGAGCCGCCGTACGTACCGGGCGGCGCGGTCGGCGGGCAGGTGCTGAGCGTCGGCGAGGGGGTGGATGGAAGCTGGGTCGGCCGCAGCGTCGTGGCGAGCACGGGCGGTGGCGGAGGCTACGCCGAGCAGGCGGTGGTGTCGGAGGAGGCGCTGATCCCGGTGCCCGAGGGACTGGGCCTGGCGGAGGCGGCCGGGCTGCTTCACGACGGGGTGACGGGCCTTGGCGTGTTCGAGAGCGCGGAGGTCGAGCCGGGCGAGTGGGTGCTGGTCACGGCGGCGGCCGGCGGCATGGGGATCCTGCTCGTCCAGCTCGCGCACGCGGCCGGCGCGCGGGTCGCCGCCGCCGCGCGCGGTGTGCGGAAGCTCGACCTGGCCCGTGAGCTGGGCGCCGAGATCGCGGTCGACTACACCGAACCGGGCTGGGCCGAGCGGGTGCGGGAGGCGACCGGTGGCGCGGGTCCCGACGTGGTCTTCGACGGCGCCGGAGGCGAGTCCGGCCTGGCCGCGTTCGAGATCACGGCGCGTGGGGGCCGGTTCTCCGCGCACGGCGCGCCCAGCGGCGGCTTCAGCCCGGTCGACCCCGAAGAGGCGCGGCGGCGCGAGATCACCCTGCGCGGAATCCAGCACGTCCAGTTCGCCCCCGGCGAGCACAAGCGGCTGGCCGAGCGCGCGCTGTCGGAGGCGGCCGCGGGGCGGGTCAAGCCGGTCATCGGCCAGACCTTCCCCCTCGACCGGGCCTCCGACGCGCACGCCGCGATCGAGTCCCGCGAGGTCATCGGAAAGACCCTGCTGCTGGTGTGACCCACTTGGCCCGGTCCGGCTCCGCCCCACCGCTGCTCTAGGGGGCGGAAGCCGCGCCCGCCTGGAAGGAATCCGGCCGCGCGTGGGGAGGCTCCGGATGGGTGGGGTGGCGTTCCGGGCGCAGATGCCGTACGAGGGCGAGGGCGCCGAGGACGCCGCCCACTCCGGTCAGTGCGATGGCGAGGTGCGCGGGGACCATCTCGGCGAGCAGCCCGGCCAGCGCGGCCCCCGTCCCCTGGCTCGTCATCTGTCCCGAGGTCAGCAGGCCGAACGCCTGGCCGCGCACGTCCTCGGGCACGGAGTCGACGAACCTGCGCTGAAGGCCGAGGTTGTAGGCGAGGCAGAGCCCCGTCAGCACGGCGAGCGCGAGGCACCAGGCAAGGCCGGGCCGTACGGCGAACCCGATCATCGGCGCCCCGGCCGCCAGGGCGAGCGGGAAGGACAGGCGTTCGCGCAGCGCGGGGGCGGCGAACCGGCCCACGACGAAGTCCCCGACCGCCATCCCCGCCGCGAACGCGGCCAGGACCAGTCCGGCCTGGGACGGCGCCCCGCGCTCGCTGAGGTAGGGCACCACGACGGCCTCGGCGCCGGCCACGAACATCATCGGCACCCACGTCGCGAGCAGCAGCCCTCGGACGCGTCCGTCGGCGAGGAGCAGCCGGTTGACCCGCAGCGTCGCCCGCACGGGGTTCCTCGCCCGCACGGCTTCCCTGGCCGACACGCGATCACGCGGCGCCTGCGCTCCGGACGGGCCGGCGTCGCGTACCAGGGACGCTCGCGCGGGGCGGTCGGGCAGGCCGAGCCGCAGGACGAGCGCGCCCGCGGCGGACAGGGCCGCGGTGATCAGCAGCGCTCCTCCCGGCCCGGCGACCGTGAGGACGGCGCCGCCCACCGCGAGGCCGCCGATCTGCGCCCCCGCCGAGGTGACCGTCAGGACGGACCTGCCGAGGACGAACGCGTCGCCCGGCAGCAGTTCGGGTAGCGTCGCGGTGCGCGCGGCCCCGAAGACCGGGCTCAGCGCCCCGGTGGCCACGACGAGGAGCAGCATCGCCCAGACCGGCAGCCCCGCGAACCCCAGGGCGAGGCAGACGGCGGCGCGGACGAGCTCGCCCGCGATCATCAATCGCCGGGGGCGCAGGCGGTCGGCGAGCGAGAGCAGGAAGGTCCCACCGATGACGTACGGCAGGAAACCGCTCATATAGGCCAGCGCGGACAGTCCCGCCGAGCCCGTGCGGCCGTACACGAGCACGGAGAAGGCGAGCATCTTCACCGTGTCGCCCGCCACCAGCAGCGTGAAGCTGCCGAATAGCACGCGGAACTCCCGGACGGCGAACACCTCACCGAACCTCGCCTGACGCTCAGATCCCTCGCTCAACGGCCACCTCCCCCTTCCGGGGACGATGCTGCGCGAGGAGCCGGGGGCCTGGCTAAGCTTTCGGAAATAGACGAAAGGTGAGCGCATGCCACGGCTGATCCGCATCGAGGTCAGCCCGCAGGATGTCGTGGCCAGCCGGTTCGCCATCTCGCCGCTGATCGAAACCCTGCACGCCCTGTGGATCCTGTCGGGGATGCAGGAGGCAGGCGTCCACCGGCCGTGGGCCGAGCGGAGGCGGCGGGGGTACGGACGGCTGCTCCGGGAGATGCCCGGTCTCGCGGCCCTTGTGGCGCTGTTCCGGCTTGGCGACTACAACGCGGACTTCATCGCCCCGCCCCCCTCCGGGGTGAACGTCGCGTTCGCGGACGAGCTGACGGCGATGCGCGCCACGCCCCTCGCGCAGGCCCGTGACGAGATCGCCAGGAACCTGCGCGGCAGGCAGGCACCGCCTCCGGAGGTCATGGCCGTCCTCGACCGGCCAGACGTGGTCCAGGTGTTCGCGGACGTGCTGGAGGCCGTCTGGAAGGAGACCGTCGAGCCCGACTGGCCGCGCTTCCACGCGATCCTCGAACGCGACCTCGTGCGGCGCGCGGGACGCCTCGCGACCTACGGGTGGGCGGCGGCGCTCGACGACCTCAGCCCCCAGGTCCGCTGGCGTTCGGACGGCGGGTCAGGTCATGTCCAGGTGCGCATGACCGGGTCAGGGGAGAGCGAGACGCACCGGCTCGGCGGCCGGGGGCTGCTCCTCGTGCCGAGCGTCTTCTACCCGAGCAAAGTGGGGGTCTACCTGGAGGACGCGTGGCCGTACGCGATCGTCTACCCCGCCCGGGGGATCGCCGTGGACGACAGGCCCTCGAAGGGCCTCGCGCGGCTCATCGGGAAGACGCGGGCGACGATCCTGCTGCGGACCCCGGCCACCACGACCCAGCTCGCCGCGCTGCTGGAGCTGAGCGTCGGCGGGACCGGCGACCACGTGGCCGCGCTGCGCGAGGCCGGGCTGATCACCGGCACCCGGGTGGGCCGGTCGGTCCTCTACCACCGGACGCCACTCGGGGACGCCCTGGTCGACGGCGGCTGACCGGTCGTCCGGCGATCGGCGCGGCAGCCCCTCAGCCCCTCAGCCCCTCAGCCCCTACAAGAGCGTCAGCCCTTCAGCGCGCCCGCCATGAGGCCGCGCATGAAGAACCGTCCGAGCAGCACGTAGACGACCATGGTCGGGATCGAGGCGAGGATCGCCGCGGCCATCTGCTGGCTGTACGGGACGGTCTGCGCGCCGGCGATGTTGTTGAGCATCACGGTCGTCGGCCACGACGTCGGGCCGGTCAGGAACACCGCGAACAGGAAGTCGTTCCACATCGAGGTGAACTGCCAGATGATCACGACGGCGAACGCGGGCCCGGAGACCGGGATCACGATCGACCAGAAGCTCCGCAGCATCCCCGCGCCGTCGACCCGGGCCGCTTCCATCAGCTCGTCGGGAATCGTGACGTAGTAGTTGCGGAAGATCAGCGTGCAGATCGGGATGCCGTAGACCACGTGGGCGAGGATCAGCCCGGGGATGCCCCCGTACACGCCGAGGTCCACCATGAGCTGGACGAGCGGGATCATCACCCCCTGGTACGGGATGAACATGCCGAACAGGAACAGCGTGAACACCAGGTCGGCACCGGGGAAGCGCCACTTGGACAGGACGAACCCGTTCATCGCGCCCAGCGCGGCCGAGATGATCGACCCCGGGATCGCCAGCAGGAAGCTGTTGGCGATGCCCGGCCTCAGCTTGTCCCACGCCACCTGCCAGGCCTCGGTCGTCCAGACCTTCGGCAGGCTCCAGGCCTGGCTCGGGTCCGCCTCGGTCAGCGGCTTGAAGCTGGTGACCAGCAGCACGTAGATGGGGATCAGGAAGACCAGGACGAAGCCGATCAGCAGCACGAGCCGCACGTAGACCGGCCAGCGCGCCTGCCGGGCGACGGGCGAAGCCTCGTGCCCGGCCCTGGGCGTGGCCTCGACGGCCGTGGTCATGATCGCTTCTCCCTACGGGCGTTCCAGACCAGGTACGGCACCACGAAGACGGCGACCGTCAGCACGATGTACGCGGCGATCGTCGCGCCCTTCGCCGGGTCGTGGGCGTCGAACACGGCGACCCACATGAAGACGGCGGGCACGTCGGTAATGATCTGCTTGCCGGACACCGAGACGATCAGGTCGAAGACCTTGAGCGAGATGTGCCCGAGGATGATCAGCGCGGACAGGGTGACCGGCCGCAGGGACGGGAAGACGATGTGCCGGTAGACCTGCCACTCCTTGCAGCCGTCCACCCGCGCGGCCTCGCGCAGCTCCTCGGGTACGCCGCGGAACCCGGCCAGGTACAGCGCCATGACATATCCCGACATCTGCCAGATCGCTGGGATGGCCATCGCGGCCATCCCCCAGTCCTGGCCCCGGTACCACTCGTTCTGCAGGAACCCGAGGCCGAGCCCGTCGAAGAGCCGGTTCAGCCCGACCGCCTGGGCGTCCTGCCCGCTGTTCATCAGCCAGCGCCACACGACTCCGGTCGCGACGAAGGAGATGGCCATGGGGAACAGGTAGATGGCCCGGAAGCCGCCCTCACCCCTGATCCCCTTCTCCATGAGGAAGGCGAGGAGCCAGCCGAGGACCAGCGCGCCACCCACGAAGACCAGCGTGAAGACGACCGCGTGCCGGACCGAGATGCCCCAGCGCTCCTGGTCCCAGATGGAGACGAAGTTCGTGAGGCCCACGAACTTCCCCTCGGAGATCTCGTCGTGCTGGTCGGTCATGGCCAGCTTGAAGTTCCAGCCGAGCATTCCGTACACGAAGACCGCTATCGCGATGATCGACGGCGTCACCAGGAGCAGCCCTGGCAGCCATCTCTTGACGCGGGACACACATACCCCCAGTGAAGGCCCGCGCCCGCCACGCGCGGGCGCGGGCCGCTACGAGATCAGCTCACTGATTGTTGGCCTTGGCGGCCTCGACCAGCGCCGCCTGCAGCTTGACCGGGTCCTTGCTCTGCAGGAACAGGCCGACCGCCTCGGTGATGGCCGTCTTCCAGGCGTCGTTGGCGACCACGCCGTGCTGGATCGAACCCGCCAGCTTGTCGTTCGCCCACTGGCCGAGGTCCCACTCCAGGTAGTCCTTGTAGAGGGCCTTGTCTGCGTCCTTGCGAGCCGGGATGGAGCCCTTCTTGGGGTTGAAGGCGTCCTGGCCCTCCTTGCTCGCGGCGACCTTGAGCCACGCGAGCGCGCCCTCCTTGTTCGGAGCGCCCTTCGGGAGGGTGAAGCTGTCGGACAGCCACAGGAAGGTGCCGTCGGTGCCCGGCGACGCCGCCCAGTCGAAGTCCTGCTTGGACGTCTTGCCGAGGCCGCCGTCCGGGGGGTTGTGAAAGTAGCCGTACGCCCAGTCGCCCATGATGTTGAAGGCGGCGGCGCCGTCGGCGACCTGCTTGGCGGCGGGCTGCCAGTCGTCCTGCGGAGCGCCGGTGAACGACATGATCGTGCCGAAGTCGTTGAGCGCCTTGGTGACGGCGGGGCCCGACCAGTCCGCGCCCTTGACCCACAGCGCGTTGTAGGCGTCGGTGCCGAGGGAGCCGAGCAGCACGCTCTCCAGCAGGTGGACGGCCGTCCACTCCGAGCCGATCGACAGCGGGATCTTCCCGGCCTTCTTGACGGCCTGGAGGTCGGTGATGAACTCCTCGATCGTCTTCGGCGCCCCGTCCACGCCCGCGTGCTTCAGGACCCCCGGGTTGAACCACAGGACGTTGGAGCGGTGGATGTTCACCGGCACCGAGTAGACGTTGCCCTCGTAGGTGATCTGGTCGACCAGTTGCTGCGGGAAGACGTCCTTGAGCTTGAGCTCGTCGTAGAGGGAGTTCAGCGGTTCGAGCTTGCCGCCCTTGATGTAACCCTGCAGCTCGGCGCCCGCGTGCCCCTGGAAGGTGTCCGGCGGCTGGTTGGCCTGGAGCTTGCTGGAGAGCAGCGCCCGCGCCTTGTCACCCGAGCCACCCGCGACGGCGGCGTCGAAGAACGTCAGGTTGGGGTTCTGCTTCTCGAAGATCTCCCGCATGGCCTTCAGGCCGTCGGCCTCGCCGGGGCCCGTCCACCAGGAAAAGACCTCGACCTGCTTCCTCGCCGTCTGCCCGCCGCCGGTGTCGCTCGCGCCACCACCACCGCCACAGGCGGAGAGGGAGAGAACGCCCGCCACGGTGACCGCGACGGCCGACATCCACCGTCGTCGCATTCTTTGGTCCCTTCAAGGTTCGATGGAGGCTGTCCACGTAAGCCCGCCCCCGTGTACCAGGCCGTTGGTGACAACGTTGTCAGTACGCAATCAAGCCACTTCTCACAGCAGATCGTCAAGGGTGTGCAAATAACGTCTCCGTATAGGGCAAAACTCCCCATCCTCAAAGCCTGGTGATCACCTTGCGGTCCCCGTCGACGAGGGCCGCGAGTGTGATTCCGAAGTCGTCGACGATGCTCCGCAGCTGGGGGCGGGTGAGGCCGGGGACCGCGACCACCGTCGCGCCGCGCATCAGAGCCAGGCTCACCAGCACGGGGACGTCGCACCCGCCGTCGAGCGGCCAGGCCACCAGCACGACGTCCGACGCGACGAGGTCGGCCGTACGGTCGAGCGTGCGCACGCCCGCGAGGAACTCCCGGTGGCTCAGCACACCTTGCGCCATCGCCACGGCCGGCTCGGTGGCGGGGACCGGCTGCGGCTCGGGCAGGTCGCCCAGGGCGAGCAGTTCGTCGAAGTCGACCGAGTCCGGAGTGGGGCCGAACGTCACGATCTGCCGTACCCGCGAGGTGTCGGCCGCCTCGCCCGCCGCCTCCACGAGTTCGGGAGTGGTGAACAGCAGGCGGACGTCGTGGTGGGTGAACAGCGCGGCCATCTCGGCGATGCCGCTGCTCACGCTCACGGGCAGGGCCACTCCCCCGGCGGCGATCACGCTGAGCAGGGCGATGATCTGCGCGGGCACCGTGTGGACGTAGACCCCGGAGACCTGCCCCGCCTTCATTCCGCGCTTGACCAGGCCGGCCGCCGCCCTCGTCACGGTGGCCGCCAGCCGCTGGTAGGTGTAGACCGCTCCCCCGGCGAGGTCGACCAGGGCGTGCCGGTCACCCCGTTCGCCGGCCCTGCCGAGCAGGGCACCGGTCACGGTGGCGGTCGCCGGGAAAGTGCTGGGCGTCATCTGGACGACGGTACGGGCTGCCGCGTCTCTACCGGATCCGCCAATGTGTGTAGATAACTGTGTAGCCGCGCCGTGGACCCCTACACATGCCCCCTGACCGGAGCCCGGCCGCAGCGAGGCGATCACCGACCCACGGGCCGCGCGGGGACGAGCTCGGGCCGGCGGCGTCCTGAGACGCCGTGACCCGAGCTCGCGGGCCGCGCACCCCCGGGCTCGGTCTCCACCCCTCCGAGGTGACCTCACCCGTCACGCGGGACACGCGGCGTTCCTGCGCGACCGGCCGGCGGCCTGTCCGCGCCGCTCCCACGAGCCCCCTGCCCGGGGTCACCGGAGGACGGCCGCCGCCGACCGATCAGGCCACCAACTTAAGCCGGAAGACCGGGCCTCGCCCATGGTCCACTCTGCGCATTCAGGAGGTGACCAGGAGCCCGCCCACCTATGTAAGGGCTCACGCCCGCCGGCCTTCGGTCAGTCGCGCCCGCCCGACCTGTGGGCGCCCCACTCGACCATCCAGGCGGCCACCTGGGTGCGCGAGGAGAAGCCGAGCTTGGCCAGCATGTTGGCCACGTGCCGGGCGACGGTCGCCGAGCTGATGACCAGCTCGGCCGCGATCGCGCGGTTGCTGAGCCCCTGGGCGATGAGCAGGGCGATCTCCTGCTCCCGCGCGGTGAGGGTGGTTCCCGGGGCGAGGGAGGCGGGCGGCTCGCCGGGCGTGGCGGGGGGAAGGGCGCCGGGCGCGGAAGGGCGATCGCCCTGGGCCGTGATCTCCAGGGCGTACGCCACCGCCTGCTCCACCGTCATCCCATGGCCCCGCGAGGCGAGGCCGACCGGCGCGCCCGGCCCGGCCAGGCGCGCCGGGCCGCCCTGCTCGGCGGACCCCACCGGCTGGTCGAGGAGGGCGAGCAGGATCAGGGCGAGCGCGTCGCCCGCCGGCCCCTGGGCGGCGCGGTAGGACGCGAGCCCGGCCTCCGCGTGCTCGCCCGCCTCGTCCAGCCGCCCCTGCATCAGGGCGAGCGTGCCTCGCAGGGCGAGAGCCCGCCCGCGCAGGGCGCCCGACATGTGCGGCGGGGCGGTGGCGAGCAGGCGCTCCAGCCACGCGCCGACCTGGAACTGGCACGGCCCATCGCCGATCACCACCCAGCGCAGGTTGACGATCAGGCGGATCGCCGGCTCGGGGTCGCCGGTCTCGATCGACCATCTGATGGCGCTTGCCAGGTCGGGCCTCAACCCTTCGAGCCGCCGCGACAGGCGCTCATCCGCCGGCCAGGGCGCCTTGCGGCCCGGCCTGATCGCCGCGTCGAACTCCTCGGCGACCTGGTGGACGTAGTCGCGGTGACGCCGCCGGAAGCGGTCTTCCTCCCCTGCCGAGCTCAGCCGCTCGGCGGCGTAGTCACGAATGGGGCGGAGCAGGCGGTAGCGGGCCTCGCCCGCCATCTCGCCGCCGGGAACCACCAGCGACCTGGAGATCAGGCCGCGCGTGTGCGCCGGCATGTCCTCCATCCAGAGGCCGCCCCCCGCGCAGACCCGCTCGGCCATGCGCGGCGTCCATCCGTCCCTGAAGACGGTGACCCGCCGGAGCAGCGCCTTTTCGGGGTCGCTGAGCAGGTGGTAGCTCCAGTCGATGGTGGCGGCCAGCACGCGGTCGCGCGAGAGCGAACCCTCGCGGACGGGCGGGCTCATCGCCCGGAAATGGCCGCTGATGCCCGCGACCGCCTCTTCGACGCCGAGTTTCGTGGTCGTGGCCGCCACCAGCTCGATCGCGAGCGGGATGCCGCCGAGGCGGCGGACCAGCGACGCGACGGCCGCGGCTCCGTCACGGACCCTTGAGTACCCGGCCCACGCCCCGGCCGCGCGGTCGGAGAAGAGGCGTACGGCCTCACAGGGCGCGAGGTCACCGGGAAAGCGGCCGTCGCCGCCTTCGGGAAGCGTCAGAGGGGGGACCCGCCAGGCCGTCTCGCGAGCGAGCCCGAGCGGCCGGCGGCTCGTGGCGAGGATCCTGGCTTCGGGACAGGCGGACAGCACCCGCCCGCACAACCGGGCGCAGTCGTCGGGCATGGAGTCGCACCCGTCGAGGACCAGGAGCACGCGGCGGGTGCCTATCGCCTCGACCAGGGCGTCCTCGACCGGCTGCGACCCCTTGGGCGAGACGCGGAGCACCACGGCGACACAGGCGGCGATCTCGTGCGGCTGGACGGCGCCGGCGAGCTCCACCAGCCGCACGCCATCGGGGAACCGCCACGCCACCTCGGCTCCGACCCTCAGCGCGAGGCGGGTCTTGCCGATGCCGCCGACGCCGCACAGCGTCACCACGCGGCTCACGGCGAGGAGGTGCGCCAACTCGTCCACATCGGAGTGTCGCCCCACAAAACTGGTGGGCTCCGGCGGAAAGTTGGTGGTGGCGGTCATACGCCTCGGGGGGCTGGGGGGCTGGCCATTGCGTAAGTGTTCCATCAAACAACGGAGCGCGCTCGGCTGATGACGCTATTCGCGTCACCCCTGGTGGAGGCGGCCAAATCTGCCGACAGAATCAGAACTCTTTGTAGACTTCTGCGGGCGATTGAAGTCGCCGGGGAATGCGTCCGGGCACTTTGTCCCATCCAGGCGCCCCAAGTCCCTTCGTCTACGCGGGAGCAGATCTGTCAAGGCGGCGGCGCGATCCCGGTCGGCGGCCACAGAATGTTAACTACTTTCTCGTTTTTCGACCTTCCGTATTTGTGATCTTATTGGCTACTCTGCTCTGATCACGCCGCATGGACGGCCTCGCCGAGCGGGCCGTACACGAGCCCTGGCACGTTCCCGTGTGAAGTGTGCTCCAGCGGGCAGATCGGACGAGCAACGACGGAGACCGACGGTGACGCGAGAACGAACCCCCGTTTTCCTTCCCCCGCCCGTCCCGGGACCGAGGAAATGTTCCACCTCAAATCAGCGTTACGGACCGCCCGTTCTGCACGAAGAGTGATCGACAAAGGCTGAAGCTGCGATCCGCGGTCACGGAAGGTAAGATTCCACGAGCACCGGCCTCCTGGACGACTTTCGGACCGGTAAGGCACCTCACGTCGGGAGACTCAGATGGAAACCGCCGACCTGGAAGACCTGAGCCTCGAACTCCTCCTCATCGCCGCCCTTCACGAGGAGGCCGAGCGCCTTGCCGCGCAGCTTCCCGAGCCCTCGATCGGCAAGATCGACTGGGCCAGGCCCTTTCGCCGCGGGTAGCCCTGTAATGAGCGGCTTCGCCGGGCACAAGCGGAGCAACCGAAGTAATTGCCACTTTCAACTTAAATGCCCACCTTTACGAGGACGGCTTTAAACTGTCGGTGCCGCCGGTCACACTGCGAGCATGGCCGACCTCCCCCCGGAAACCTCCTCCCCGGACGACTCCACCCCCAAGGGCTCGCCACCGGGCGCCTCCGCCGCCGATGACGCGCCGGCCGATCTCGGCGAGGTCACCTTCAGCGACTGGAACGCCCACATCGTCACGATGACCGGCGTTGGATTCCTCACGGTGGCGCGCAGGCTCCCCGCCCTCATCGGCCACGCCGTCCGCATGGCCTGGCAGGCGAGCCCGCGCGACACCGTGGCGACGATCTCCCTGAGCTTGCTGGGCGGCGTCTTCACCGCCTTCGGGCTGCTCGCCACGACGGGCGTGCTGCAGGCCCTGTTCTCCGCCGGCCCGACTCCCGACCGGGTCAAGGCCGCGCTGCCCAGCCTGCTGCTCGTCGGCGTGGCCGCCACCCTGCGCACGACCCTGCAGGCCGGGGCCGGGTGGGCGCAGTCCCGGCTGGAGCCACAGGTCGGCCGCATCGCCGAGAAGCAGTTGTACGACCTGACCAGCCGCGTCGACCTGATCTGCTTCGACGACCCCGACTTCCACGACTCGCTCCAGCGGGCCCGCATGCGCGGCGTCTCCATGGTCGACAGCGTGGTCAACTCGGCGATCGACCTGCTCACCGGGCTGATCGGCATCGGCGCCGCCGCCGGCGTGCTCGGCATCCTGCATCCCGTGCTGCTGCCCCTGCTCGTGCTGGCCGTCATCCCCGACGCCTGGGCCGCCGTCCGCGCGGCCCGCATGCGGTACACCACGATGTTCTCCCTGATCCCGGTCCGGCGGCGCAAGTGGATCCTGAGCGAGCTCATGGCCGACAGGGAGACCGCGGCAGAGGTCCGCTCGTTCACCATGCGGCGCTTCCTCATGCGGCTGTACGACGCGGTGGCGGGCGCCGAGCAGGACGTCGTGGTCGACCTCGCCCGGCGGCAGACCCTGGCGAGGATCGTCGGTGAGGCGCTCGGCGGCGTCGGCACCGCCGTCGTCTACGTCGCGCTCGGCGTCCTGCTCGCGATCGGCGCGGTCCCGCTGGCCGTGGCGGGCACCGCCGTCCTCGCCATCCGGTCGGGTCAAAGTTCCCTGTCCAGCCTGATGTACGCCACCAACCACCTGTACGAGGAGGGCCTCTACTTCACCGATTTCCTCGACTTCTGCGCCCAGGCCCGCGACCGCATGGGCCCGGCCCGGCCTCGCGGGGCGCCCTCGGCCTTCGAGCGGATCACGGTCGACGATGTGACCTTCAACTATCCGGGGAAGGAGGAGCCCGCCCTCGACCACGTGTCCATCCACATCGACAAGGGCGAGGTGGTCGCGCTCGTGGGCGAGAACGGCTCGGGCAAGACCACCCTGTCGAAGATCCTCGCCGGGCTGTACGACCCCGGGAGCGGGCACGTCCGGTGGGACGACGTCGACATCGCGGACGTCGACCAGGAGGAGCTCCGCCGGCACATCGCCGTCATCGCCCAAGACCACACCCGCTGGCCGCTGACGGCGAAGGACAACATCGCCATGGGCCTTGAGAAGGGCGAGGAGGCGTTGATCTCCTCGGCCGAGGTCGCGGGGGCCGACCAGGTGGTCGCCGAGCTGCCGCACGGCTACCGCACCCTGCTCGACCGCCGTTTCAAGGACGGGCACGAGCCCTCGGGCGGCCAGTGGCAGCGCATCGCCGTGGCCCGGGGCTTCTACCGCGACGCGCCGCTGCTGATCTGCGACGAGCCGACGGCCGCGCTGGACGCCCGCGCCGAGCACTCGCTGTTCGAGCGCATCCGCAGGCACGCCGACGGCCGCACCGTCCTGCTCATCACCCATCGTCTGGCGAGCGTGCGCTACGCCGATCGCATCTACGTCCTCGACCACGGCGAGGTGGTGGAGCAGGGCACCCACGACCAGCTCATGGTCCACGACGGCATCTACGCCGACCTCTACAACCTCCAGGCCAGCGCCTACAGCGCGAACGCCGGCGGGCCTCGCGGCGGAGGGCCTGGATCAGCGTCACCTTGGCCATGAGCGCGCAGCCCCCCGCCACCCGGCGGAGGGACCATGGGTGCGGGAGAGCGCCCTCGGCGCGGGGCCGATCAGCCCGGCTGGGGTTCCTCGACGCGTTCGCACGGGGACGGCGTCTCGGAGAGGGCCAGCACGTCGCGGTAGTAACCGATCTTGCGCCGGAGGGCCGCCTGCTTCTCCCGGAGCTGGGCGATCTGCGCCTCGACCTCGCGGTCATGCGCCTCCAGCAGCGTGACGCGGTCGTTGATGGTGTCGTCCCCCTTGCGGACGAGCTTGGCGAAGCGCAGCATCTCGGCGATGGGCATCCCGGTGTCGCGCAGGCACCTGACCATGCCGAGCCACCCGAGGTCCTCGTCGCTGAACCGCCTCTGGCCGGCGGCGTTCCGCTCGACCGGCTCAAGGAGGCCGATGCGCTCGTAGTAACGGAGGGTGTCCAGGCTGAACCCTGTCTCCTCGGCGGCCTGTCCCGGTGTGTAGACGCTCACGGCGTCGAGCATGACACCTGGAGTGGGCTCCAGGTCAAGGGTGTTGACCTGGAGCCCACTCCAGCGTGCAAGGTGTGCCGCATGACACACATCGCACTCGGGACCATTCCCTTCGGTACGACCGTCGACGAGGCGACGTCGTTCGCGATCCTGGACCGCTTCGTCGAGGCGGGCGGCACCTGCGCCCCCGGCCGGGCGTGCGGCTCCCCGAAGGCGGTCACGTGCAGGTCGGCGAGGAGATGCTCGACGCTGCGCGCCCGGCTCGACGATCCCGCCCTGGCCTGATCACCGCCTGGCCTGATCACCGCGCGGGCCGCCTCACAGTTCGGGCAGGTGGTCGGCCAGGTAGCGGCGGACCAGCCGCCTGCACTCGGCGATCAGGTCGGGATCGCCCTCGGGATGTGACCGGAAGGCGAGCTTCAGCACGGCGTCGGCCGCCTCCACGGCCACGATCAGCGCGCGGTCGAGACCGGGGCCGGTCGGCGCCCCCAGAAGTTCGATGGTGAGCGCGCGGAGCCGGTCGGCGACGATGACGTTGTTCTCCAGCGCGGCGTCCAGCAGGCGGTTGGTCCCCTTGAGCGGTGGCCCCTCGGGGGTCGGCAGCACCTCGCCGAAGTCGACGATGGCGAACCCCGGGGTGGTGCGCTTCATCGCCACGAACTCGTCCACCGCCAGGTCGACGGCGTCGGTCCAGTCGGAGACGCCGGCGGCGCCCAGCCGGGCGGTGAGCCGGGCGAGGAACGCGTCGAGGTTGCGCAGCGCGAGCGCCCGCACGAGCCCCTGCTTGTCGGGGAAGAACTGGTAGAACGTGCCAATCGGCACCTCTGCCCTGCGGGCCACTTCCTTGGTGGTCAGCGCGTCGTACCCCACCTCGTCGAGGAGCCGGGCGCATTCGTCCAGCATCCGCTCGACCCGCTCGACACTGCGGCGCTGAGCGGGACGGCGGCGGAGCGTCCCTGCGGAGACGTTCGTCATCCCCCCATCATCCTCCCGAATCGGTTTCCTGGGCTTAACATGAGTTTCACTCATATCACCGGAGGCGACCATGTTCCTTTGGGGTACGGCCACCGCGTCCTACCAGATCGAGGGCGCCGTGGAGCAGGACGGCAGGGGAAGGTCCATTTGGGACACCTTCGCCCACGAGCCCGGCCGGATCAGGGACGGCCGCACCGGAGACGTCGCGTGTGACCATTACAACCGGTGGTCAGAGGATGTCATGCTCATGGACGCCCTGGGGGTGAACTCCTACCGGTTCTCGATCTCGTGGTCACGGATCCAGCCCGAGGGACGGGGGAAGCCCAACGAGGCCGGGCTCGGCTTCTACGACCGGCTGGTGGACGAGCTGTGCGCGAAGGGCATCGTGCCTGCGGCCACGATCTTCCACTGGGACCTGCCGCAGGCCCTGGAGGACCGGGGCGGCTGGCTGAACCGCGACACCTCCCTCTACCTGGCGGACTACGCGGGGATCCTGGCGGAGCGCCTCGCCGACCGGGTCCCGATGTGGATCACGCTCAACGAGCCGTTCATCCACATGGTGTTCGGCTACGCCCTCGGCACCCACGCCCCGGGCAGGACGCTGTTCCTCGACGCGCTGCCCGCCGCCCATCACCAGTTGCTCGGCCACGGGCTCGCCGTACAGGCCCTGCGGGCGCACGGAGCCGAGCGGGTGCTCATCACCAACAACTGCACGCCCGTCTGGCCCGCGTCCGGCTCGGCGGAGGACCTGGCCGCCGCCGATGCCTACGACACCCTGCACAACAGGCTGTTCAACGACCCCGTCCTTCTCGGCAAATATCCGGACTTGTCGGCGTACGGGGTGACCACGCTGGACGCCGTACGGGACGGCGACCTGGAGATCATCGCCCAGCCCCTGGACGGCCTCGGCGTCAACTACTACAACCCCACACGTATCGCCGCCCCCGCCCCGGGGCAGGACCCCGCGCCGCTGCCATTCGAGGACGCGGGCGTCACCGGCTACCCCACCACGGCCTTCGGCTGGCCCGTCGTCCCCGACGGCCTGCGCGAGCTGCTGGTCGGGCTCAGGGACCGGTACGGCGACACGCTGCCGCCGGTGTACGTCACCGAGAACGGCTGCTCGCAGGCGGACGAGCCGGGCCAGGACGGCACGGTGGACGACCAGGCGCGCATCGCCTTCCTCGACGGGCACATCGGCGCCGTCGGCGCCGCCATCGCCGAGGGCGTGGACGTGCGCGGGTACTACGTGTGGTCGCTGATGGACAACTTCGAGTGGGCCGAGGGGTTCGGCCAGAGGTTCGGCCTGGTCCACGTCGACTTCGCCACGCAGAAGCGCACACCCAAGGCGTCGTACCACTGGCTGAGGGAGCGCATCGCCGCCCGGCCCCGGCCGTGACCGGGCGGGACGGCTAGAAGACCGACACGTGGACGTGGTCGTAGTGGTTGGCGGTAACGCCGCCTCTGTCCGACATCTGCCGCCAGCCCGCGCCCGTGCGGATGTCGTAGTAGCGCTGCCGCCAGATGATGTACATGATGCCGATCTGGCGGCCGTTCTCGATGCACCACTGGGCCAGGGCGTCCCCACGGGCGACCGACGCGGCGTCGGGCATGCGTCCGCCCGTGCTCATCATGAAGTCGCAGGCGCGACCCTTGCCGTGCTCGCCCGGGTCGCCGGAACGCAGGCATCCGACGCTGAACGGCATCGGGAAGCTCTGCATGATGAGGGCCCGGACGCTCACCATGCGCGCGGTCAGGCCGCTGGCCGAACCGGGCGTCTGGAACCCGAACTTCTTGAGCAGCTGCTCGACGTCCTGCTTCTTCGACTGGAGCTGCCTGATCTCCTTCTTGAGATCGACGATCTTGTCGTCGGCGTCCGCCTTGGCGGCCTTCGAGTCCTTGATCAGCGAGCTGATGTGCTTCAGCCGCTGGTTCTTCTCCTCGGCGAGGTAGGTGACGGTGGCGGCCTGCCCGAGGATCGTGTCGGGGTCACCGCTGTACGTGAACACCTTCGGGCCGTCGATCGTGCCGGACATGTAGGAGTTGCGGTAGAACTGCGCGACCTGCTCCTCGGCGTCGGCCAGGTCGGCCCGGAGCTTCCTGACCCGGTCGCCGGCCTTCTGCGCGGCTTCCCGGACGTCCTCCAGGCTCTGGATCTGGCCTCGGTAGGCCTTCTGCAGGTCGGCGGCCTGCTTGGTCAGCCTGTTGAGCTGGGCCTGGGGGCTGGGCTTGGCCTCGGCCGCCGGCACGGCGAGCACCGAGAACAAGCCGACGAGGACGGCGGCCAGCCCCATCACACGGCCTGATCGCATCAGCCCTCCCCAACTTCAGACGCCCCGACTATAGAAGCCGATCTTCAGGGCTGTCACACGATCGGAAGAACCTACACACCCTTAGTGAACTATCTACCACTTTGGGAAGATCCGGCATGCGGGTTTCCCGACAATGGGCTCGACCGGACATGCGGACGCCGGATGACGTTCGCGCTGATCGCAGGGTTGACCGAACCTCGACAGCCGGGCGACCGATCTTACCGAGGGACGCTCCCCGGAGTCCGCCACTCTTGCCAACCGGGACAGAACATGATTCTGTCTCAGCGACCGGGCGATGCGGCCCCTTGTGAGCCCGGCCCTCGGCGGCAAGACTAAAACAAGCAAGCATTCGGTCAAGTAAGGACCCGGCCCGCCCGACCAGGAGGCAGACACATGCTTCAGCACGACCGTCTTTTCATCGGGGGCGACTGGGTTGCCCCCGCGGGCACGGCGACGATCGACGTCATCTCCCCCCACACCGAGGAGGTCGTCGGGCGGGTGCCCGACGGCACTCCCGCCGACATGGACAAAGCGGTGGCCGCCGCCCGCCAGGCCTTCGACCACGGACCGTGGCCGAGGATGTCCATGGCCGAGCGCGCCGAGGTGGTCGGCAAGCTGGCCGAGCTGTACGCCGCCCGCCAGGCCGAGATCGCCGACATCATCACGCTCGAAATGGGCAGCCCGATCACCTTCTCGCAGCTCGCCCAGGCCCCGCAGCCGCTCGGCATGTTGCAGTACTTCAGCGAGCTGGGCAAGACCTTCGCGGTCGAGGACGAGCGTCCGGGCCTGTTCGGCCCGGTCACCGTTCGCCGGGAGCCGGTCGGCGTCGTCGCGGCCGTGGTGCCGTGGAACGTGCCGCAGTTCGTCATCATGACCAAGCTGGCCCCCGCGCTGATCGCCGGCTGCACGGTCGTGGTCAAGCCCGCTCCCGAGACCCCGCTCGACTCCTACCTCCTCGCGGAGATGATCAAGGAGTCGGGTGTCCCGGACGGCGTCGTCAACATCGTGGCCGCCGGTCGCGAGGCGGGCGAGCACCTGATCTCGCACCCGGGCGTCGACAAGGTGGCCTTCACCGGGTCCACGGCCGCCGGCCGCCGTATCGCGGGCATCTGCGGCGAGCAGCTGAAGCGCTGCAGCCTCGAACTGGGCGGCAAGTCGGCGGCGATCGTCCTGGACGACTGCGACCTGGGCGCGGCCATGGGGTTCCTCTCGATCGCCTCCCTCATGAACAACGGCCAGGCGTGCGTGGCCCAGACCCGCATCCTCGCCTCCTCCGCGCGGTACGACGAGGTGCTGCAGGCCGTGGCCGACATGGTCGGCGGCCAGCAGGTCGGCGACCCGTCCGAGCCGGCCACCGGTATCGGCCCGCTGGTGGCCAAGCGCCAGCAGGAGCGGGTCGAGGGCTACATCAGGCTCGGCATCGAGGAGGGCGCGAAGCCCGTCATCGGCGGTCTCGACCGTCCCTTCGACCGGGGCTGGTACGTCGCGCCGACCGTCTTCGCCGGCGTCTCCAACGACATGCGCATCGCCCGTGAGGAGATCTTCGGCCCCGTGCTGTCGGTGATCGAGTACCAGGACGAGGCCGACGCCATCCGCATCGCCAACGACAGCGACTACGGCCTGTCGGGCACGGTCTGGACCTCCGACACCGACCACGGCATGGACATCGCCCGCCAGGTCCGCACGGGCACGTACGGCGTCAACATGATGAACACCATGGAGCCGTCCGCGCCGTTCGGCGGGTACAAGGCGAGCGGCGTCGGCCGCGAGCTCGGCCCCGAGGGCCTGTCGTCGTACCTGGAGTACAAGTCGATCGCCCGCCTGGGCTGAGACGGAGTGCGCAACCGCCGCCCAGCGCGCCCCCGCGTCGCTGGGCGACGGCCCCGCATTACAAGGATGTCCGAGATCGCCCCCGCCAAGAGACATGCCCGGGTCTGGAATTCTCCTGGTGGATCTCATACCTCCTTTGGAGGTAGACGACATTTACTCGGATTTAGTTCGCGCCAGTACCTCGGAAGTTTCCCTGGCGATCTCCAACTCCTCGTCGGTCGGGACGACGGCGACGGCCACGGCCGAGTCGTCGGCGGAGACCAGCCGGGCCCCCTTGACCGAAACGTTGCGGAGCGGATCAAGCCGGATGCCCATCGGTTCGAGGCCCGTGAGCACGTTGCGCCTGACCAGAGCGGAGTTCTCCCCCACCCCGCCGGTGAACGCGATCACGTCGACCCTGCCGAGGACCGCGCAGTAGGCGCCGATGTACTTCCTGAGCCGGTGGCTGTACACGTTGTAGGCCAGGGCGGCCTCCTCGTCGCCCGACTCGACCCGCTCCATGACCGTGCGCATGTCGTTGTCGCCGCACAGGCCGAGCAGGCCGCTGCGGTGGATCAGCATCGACTCGACCTCGTCCGGCGTCATGCCGCCCCGGATCAGGTGGAAGATGATCGCCGGGTCCAGATCTCCCGACCGGGTGCCCATGACCAGGCCTTCCAGCGGTGTCATGCCCATGGAGGTGTCCACGCACCGCCCCGCGGAGACCGCCGAGGCGCTCGCGCCGTTGCCCAGGTGCAGGACGATCACGTTGGCGGTGCCGGGCTTGCCCACGAGGGCCGCCGCCGCGCGAGAGACGTACGCGGTGGAGGTGCCGTGGAACCCGTACCTGCGCACGCCGAAGCGCTCCGCCACCTCGCGGTCGATGGCGTACGTGCGGGCGGCGGGCGGGATCGTGCTGTGGAACGCGGTGTCGAAGACCGCCACCTGTGGCAGGTCGGGCCGGAGCCGGCGCGTCACCTCTATGCCTGCGAGGTTCGACGGGTTGTGGAGCGGGGCCAGCGGGACGGCCTCCTCGATCTGTTTGACCACGTCGTCGGTGATCAGGACCGGTCCGGTGAACAAGGGCCCGCCGTGGACGACCCGGTGACCGATGGCGGTCAGGTCGGCGGAGTCCATCGACACGTCCTCGGCCACGCGCAGGAGGGCCGCTTCGTGGTCGGGGACGTCCGACCCGGGCTCCCCGATGCGCTCGATCTTGCCCTCCTTGAGCCGGATGGGCCCGTCGAGGTCGACGAGCTGGTACTTCACCGAGGACGACCCGGCGTTGACGACCAGGATCACTGGTCCACCCCCTGTGCCCGGAAAAGATGATGATGTCCGGGACCGATGCCCCAGGAAAGGGCGGTTAACCGGCGGTGTGCGTCCCCGCAGGCCGGGGACCCTCGTCTGCCCCCACGCGGGAGATCCACGTGCCGACGCGCCTGATGAGATCGGGCGTGGCGGAGGACTCCGCGTGGCCGTAGCCTGGCTCGATCCACAGCTCCTTCGGCTCGCGCGCGGAGTCGAAGAGCTGGTGGGCGTGCTCCAGGGGGAAGAAGTCGTCCGCGTCGCCGTGGACGATCAGCAGCGGCGTGGGCGAGATGCGCGCGACCGCCTCGTACGGCGCGAGCGGCACCGGGTCCCACTTCCCCGACTGGATGCGGGTGCGCTTGGCCAGCCGCGCCGCCAAGCGCCCGGACGCCCTCTCGATGGCCCAGTGGACCTGCCGCATCGGCCGGGTGCCGCGGTAGTACCAACGGGCGGGAGCGCTCACGGCGACGACCGCGTCCGTCCCTCCGTGCAGGGCCGCGTGACGTACGGCCACCGCGGCCCCCATCGAGAAGCCGACGGTCGCCACGCGGGTGTACCCGATGGAACGGGCGTGCCGTACGGCCGCGTCGAGGTCGAGGACCTCGGCGTCCCCGACCGTGGACAGGCCACCCGACCTGCCATGGCCGCGGAAGTCGAGCGCCACGACGCCCCCGAAGCCGCTCAGCACGTGCGCGATGCGCCGCGTCGTCCCCTCACGCCAGGAACCGGTGAACCCGTGGGCGAGGACGATGCCGAGATCGGTGTCGCCTCGCGAGGGGGTGTGCGCCGCGTCGATCCGCACACCGTCCTTCGTGATCAGCGTCGCGGGGAATGCTGCGGCAAGAGGCATGGAACGAGCCTATTCGGATCCGCGTCCGCACAGGAGGTGTGCCACGGAGAGGCCGCCATGGCCGAGGGGGTTTCGGCCTTGGCCACCGCCGGCGTGACGCATCCGGTCACGAAGGCGCCGAGCACGAGTGCCCATACGGCGAGGCGGCAGCGGTGTCCCATCTGCCGCCTGCACGGAAACTGGCCGACAGGTCCGGCGGCCCGGCGTGCGGAGGCGGCGAATTGCGTCAGTCCTTCGTCCACCATGCTGGCAGGTCTGCCCGGGCATGGCGGTGTTAGTCCAGAGTGCGCATTCCTTGACCATCTGCGGCCGGGGTCCTGATCTTCCTCTTCCGCGTTCCATCCCTGGTCATCGGGGGTGCGACCGGCAGACCACAGATTTGTGAAACTCGCCGGAATTGCCCCTCTTTGCGCAGACCCGGCACGTGGTGGTAACAGCGATCAACTAAAATGGTGGAGGCCGCAGTGTCCGCGGCCGGCCTCCACGACCTTGAGCGAGACTCCATCATGCCTTTGAACAGCCGCGACGACCTGCGGAACATCGCGATCATCGCGCACGTCGACCATGGCAAGACCACGCTCGTGGACGCCATGCTCTGGCAGTCCGGGGCGTTCCGCGCCAACCAGGACGTCGACGAGCGAGTCATGGACTCCAACGACCTGGAGCGCGAGAAGGGCATCACCATTCTCGCCAAGAACACCGCGGTCAAGCACGCCGGCATGACCCTCAACATCATCGACACCCCCGGCCACGCCGACTTCGGCGGTGAGGTCGAGCGCGGCCTGTCCATGGTCGACGGCGTCGTGCTGCTGGTGGACGCCTCCGAGGGCCCGCTGCCGCAGACCCGGTTCGTCCTGCGCAAGGCCTTCGCCGCCAAGATGCCGGTCATCCTGTGCATCAACAAGGTCGACCGTCCCGACGCCCGCATCAAGGAAGTCGTCGACGAGGTGTACGAGCTCTTCATGGATCTCGACGCCACCGAGGAGCAGATCGACTTCCCGATCGTCTACGCCTCCGCCAAGGCGGGCCGGGCCAGCCTCAACCGTCCCGAGGACGGCGGCATGCCCGACTCCGAGGACCTTGAGCCGCTGTTCGAGACCATCACCAAGACGATCCCCGCGCCGGTGTACGACCCCTCCGCGACGCTCCAGGCCCACGTCACCAACCTGGACGCCTCCAGCTACCTCGGCCGCATCGCGCTGTGCCGCGTCCACCAGGGCACCATCAAGAAGGGCCAGCAGGTCGCCTGGTGCCGCACCGACGGCACCATCCAGCGGGTCAAGATCAGCGAACTGCTGATGACCGAAGCGCTGGAGCGCAAGCCCGCCGAGCAGGCGGGCCCCGGCGACATCATCGCCATCGCGGGCATCCCCGACATCATGATCGGCGAGACGCTGGCCGACCCCGACGACCCGCGCCCGCTGCCGCTCATCACGGTCGACGAGCCGGCGATCTCGATGACCATCGGCACCAACACCAGCCCGCTGGTGGGCAAGGTCAAGGGCTCCAAGGTCACCGCCCGCATGGTCAAGGACCGGCTCGACAAGGAGCTCGTCGGCAACGTCTCGCTGCGCGTGCTCAGCACCGACCGTCCCGACACCTGGGAGGTCCAGGGCCGTGGCGAGCTGGCGCTCGCCATCCTGGTCGAGCAGATGCGCCGCGAGGGCTACGAGCTGACCGTGGGCAAGCCGCAGGTGGTCACCAAGACCATCGACGGCAAGCTGCACGAGCCGGTCGAGCGCCTCACGGTGGACGCCCCCGAGGAGTACCTGGGCGCGATCACCCAGCTCCTGGCCGTCCGCAAGGGCCGCATGGAGCACATGACCAACCACGGCACCGGCTGGATCCGCATGGAGTTCGTGGTCCCCGCCCGGGGCCTGATCGGCTTCCGCACCGAGTTCCTCACCGAGACGCGCGGCACGGGCCTGGTCCACCACGTCTTCGAGGCGTACGAGCCGTGGTTCGGCGAGCTGCGCACGCGTAACAACGGCTCGCTGGTGGCCGACCGGGCAGGCGTGGTGACCGCGTTCGCCATGATGAACCTCCAGGAGCGCGGCACGCTGTTCGTCTCCCCGACCACCGAGGTCTACGAGGGCATGATCGTCGGGGAGAACTCCCGCTCCGACGACATGGACGTCAACATCACCAAGGAGAAGAAGCTCACCAACATGCGCTCCTCCACCAGTGACGAGACCGAGAAGCTCATCCCGCCGCGGGTGCTCTCTCTGGAGCAGGCCCTGGAGTTCTGCCGCGAGGACGAGTGCGTGGAGATCACCCCGAACACCGTCCGCATCCGCAAGGTCGTGCTCGACGCGGCCATCCGCGGTCGCTCCGCCGCCCGCGCCAAGCGCGGAGGCTGAGGCGGCAGAGCCGGTCTGGGTCCCATCGAAGGTCACCGCCCGTCTCACTTGAGGGCGGTGACAAGCCGGGTCCAAGCCGTCTCCCAATCCCGGATGTGACGATCCATGTCATAGGGATAGGGGGTGTGCCATGCAGATGGCTCACGGCCGGTTGTCACTGGCCTTCCTGATCGCGTGGACGGCGTTCGCCGCGATCGTGCTGCTGCTCGCCTGAGCGGCTTTCCGTACGGCTCGCATCAGAGCCGGGAGTTCCGTACGGCTCGCGTTCGAGCCGGAGTTCCGTACGGCTCGCGTCCGGGGGGGCGCGGGCCGTACCCGATCAGGGCCGGAGGATCAGCGGCGCCTCTTGTCCTGCTCCTCCTCGCCCGCCTCACCGGCGTAGCGCTTTCCAGGAGCCAGACCACGGGCCCCGTACAGCTCCGACACGGTCACGAAGGTGTAGCCCTTGGCCGTGAGCTCCCGCAGCAGGTTCGGCACGGCCTCGGCCGTGGTCTTGTGGATGTCGTGCAACAGCACGATCGAGCCCGGCCTGGCCACCGAGGCCCGCTGGGCGACCAGGACGCTGTTCCTGTCGCGCCAGTCGAGCGTGTCGAGGTCCCAGAGGATCTGCGCCAGCCCCTCGCGGGCGGCCTCCTGCGCCACCGTGGCGTTCGTCGAGCCGTACGGCGGGCGCAGCAGCCGCATCGTGGCCCCGGTGGTGTCCTTGACCATCTGCTGGGTGCGTTCAAGCTGGGCGCGCAGGGCGTCGTGGGACAGCGAGGTGAGCGACGGGTGGTCCCAGGAGTGGTTGCCCAGCTCATGCCCCTCGGAGACCATGCGGCGCAGGTAGGGCCTGGTCTGGGCGTTCACCATCTGCCCGACCACGAAGAACGTGGCCTTGGCGTGGTACTCCGCGAGGACGTCGAGCACCCTTCCGGTGTAGTCGAACGGGCCGTCGTCGAACGTCAGTGCCACGCACTTGACCTGCCCGCACCGTATGGAGCGTTGAGGCGGCGCCACGATCGGGCGCGTCCCCGGCCACCCCGGCTGCTGGGCGACCACCCGCGCGGCCAGGAGCGCGGGATCGACCGCGAGGCGGACGGGCGCGGACTTCCGCACCCGGACGACGTCGTCCTTACGGCCCTGCTGGACGGGCGCCACCACCTCGCCGCATCCCGACAGTCCGAGGACCATCGAGACCGCGAGCGGGAGCGACCACCACAGGACTCCGACACGAAGAACAGCCACCCGCACGCTCCCCCCGAACAGCGGCAGGGGTCACGGGTAGTTCTCGGCCGCTTCCCCTCGCAGAGTCTTGGCGAGCTCGTCCCACCAGGGAGGAGTGTCGGCCTGCAACTCCGCGTGACGACGCGCCACACGAATGGCGCATCCGACGGGATCTGTACCCAGGTGACGACGTTTCACCACACCCTCCTGCCAATGGTAAAAGCCATCACGGAACGTGACGACCAGCCCGATCCAGACAGAAAGGATGGCGTCATCGCACACTTCGTACGCGTCCGTCACCCCCAGGCCGGCGAGTTCCACGCGGAGTTTCGCCATCGCCGCGCGGGAGTCAGTCACCTGACCACCTCCCCGCGACCTCCGGCCGGCCAGAACGGTAAGCCTTCAGCGCACACACAAGGATGATGTACCCCCATTGGGCGGGGCTTTGCACCACCATGAGCGAGACGTGATGTGACTGTGAGGAATCAATCACACACTCAGGGTCGCCCTACTGGTCGAGGGTCTCCCGAGGCTCCGTGACGACCATGACGAAGCGGAGCGTCGTCTCGCCCTCGTTGGCGTAGCGATGCGGACGGTCGGCGCTGAAGAGCACGGCCTCGTCCCGGCCGACGGCGTGGCTGCGGCCGTACACCGAGAGGGTGAGCTCGCCTTCGAGGACGGTCAGCATCTCGCGCGTGCCTGCCGGGTGCGCGTCGCCGTCGTGGTACTCCCCCGGCGCCAGGGTCCAGTCCCACAGCTCCAGGATCGCGGGGGCGTCCGATCCCACCAGGAGCCGTGCCGAGCCGCCCTTGTCGCTGCGCCACAGGGTGACGACGTCCGAGGCGTGGACGACCCGGACCACCGGGGTGTCGGAGACCTCCACCAGGCGGGCGACCGTCACCCCGAGCGCGTCGGCGACGCGCGTCAGCGTGGTCACGCTCGGGTTGGTGCGGCACTGCTCGATCTGGACGAGCATCCCCCGGCTCACACCCGAGCGCGCCGCGAGAGCGTCGAGGGTCAGCCCTCGATGGGCGCGCTGGGCGCGGACGTTGTTGGCGATCGCGGCCGTGATGGTCTCCGGGTCCGGCATGAGTGCAGTGTAGTGACATTTGTGTGCAATGGATTATCCCAATATATTGCCCTAACAGTGCAATCCATTGGGGGTGAGCCGGCGATGACGGCTGTACTGCTGGCGGCGACCTGCGCCGTGGTCTACGGCACGGCGGACTTCTTCGGCGGACTCGCCACCCGGCGCTCGCGCGTGCTCGCCGTGGTCATGCTCACCCAGGTCACGGGCTTGCTCTTCGTGCTGCCGCTGCTTCCGCTGCTGCCCGGCGCGCCGAGCCTCGGGGCGCTCACCTGGGGCATGGCGGCCGGGCTGGCCGGCGGGCTCGCCGTCATCCTGTTCTACCGGGCGCTCGCCGGCGGCGTGATGTCCGTGGTCGCGCCCACGACGGCCACCATGTCGATGGCGCTGCCTGTGGTGGTCGGCCTGCTGATGGGCGAGCGGCCCGAACCGGTCGCCCTGGGCGGGGTGGCCGTGGCGCTGGCCGCGGTGGTGCTCGTCAGCCGTGAGACGGGAGGCGCCGGAGGCCGGGCGGCGCTCACCCCGATCCTCACTTCCCTGGCCTCGGGCATCGGGTTCGGCGGGTTCTTCATCCTGCTCAAGCAGGTGCCGGAGGACACCGGCATGTGGCCGCTGTTCGGCGCCCGCCTCAGCTCGGTGGTCGTGGTCGCCGTCCTGGCCCTGTCGACGGGGCGTACGCTCCGGCCCGGCAAGGGCTCTTTGCCCACGATCATCGCCGCCGGGGTGCTCGACATGGCGGCCAACGTGCTCTACCTGCTGGCGGTCCAGCGCGGCCTGCTAGCCCTGGTGGCGGTGCTCGTGTCGCTGTATCCCGCCAGCACGCTGCTGCTCGCGCGGTATGTGCTCGGGGAGCGCCTCAACGCCGTGCAGACGGCGGGGGTAGGGCTCGCTCTCGCGGCCGTCGCCCTGATCGCCTCCGCGTAGAGGCCCCGCGTCGAGCCTTCGTCGTTTACACCTTCGTCGTTTACACCTTCGTCGTTTACACCTTCGCGTTGAATCGTTCGCGTAGAAGCCTTCAGACGGCCGGAGCGCGGGGAGCCGCGCTCCGGCGTCGCGTCAGGCTCCCGGGGCGCGGTGCGCCGTCACCTCGATCTCGATGCGCATACGGGGGTCCGACAGGCCGCACACCAGCATGGTGGCGGCGGGACGTACATCGCCGAGATACCGGTGCAGCACCGGCCAGCAGGGTTCGAAATCGGCTGGGTCAGGCAGCATGTAGCGCACCCGCACCACGTCCGCGAAGGAGCACCCCGCTTCTTCCAGCGCGGCCGCGATGTTGCTCAAGCACTGCTCGGCCTGCTCCACGATGTCGTCCGAGATCGTCATGGACCGGTAGTCGAACCCGGTGGTCCCGGACACGTGCACCCAGTCGCCGTCGACCACCGCGCGCGAGTAGCCGACCTCCTGCTCGAAGGTGGAACCGCTTGAGATCAATCTGCGTGTCGTCATGGCGAGCACCGTAGGCACTGGGCCAAGTGTACGTCTATATGAGATCGATCTCGGCCGCCCGTCTCCGGGCATGAGACCGTCCGTCTCGGTACATGAGAGAGGCCGGCACGGCGACGCCGTACCGGCCCTTGCCTTCAGTCGTGCGCTGTCAGGCCGCCTGGAACTGGGGGGACGGGCGCAGGGCGCCCTCCTCGTGGGCGTAGCCCTCCAGCATGGTCCTCAGCTGGCGGCGGCCACGGTGCAGACGGGACATGACGGTGCCGATGGGCGTGCCCATGCGCTCGGCGATCTCCTTGTACGCGAACCCCTCGATGTCGGCGAGGTACACCGCGACCTTGAAATCCTCCGGAAGCGACCGCAGGGCGTTCATCACAACGGTGTCGGGGAGTTGGTCCAGCGCTTCGGTCTCGGCGGACCTCAGGCCCGTCGACATGTGCGACTCTGCAGCCGCGAGCTGCCAGTCCTCGATGTCCTCGGCGGCCGACAGCTTCGGCGACCGCTGCTGCTTGCGGTAGTCGTTGATGAAGTTGTTGGTCAGAATGCGGTGCAGCCACGCCTTCAGGTTGGTACCGGGGCGGAACTGGTGGTAAGAGGTGTACGCCTTGGCCACCGTCTCCTGCACCAGGTCCTCCGCGTCAGCGGTGTTGCGGGTGAGGCGCATGGCAGACGCGTAGAGCTGGTTCGTCACGGGCATGACGTCGCGCTCGAACCATGCCTGCCGCTGCTGTTCGGTCATCGAGATCATCTCATCCCCCTCATGCCTGCCTGTCCCCCGTTACCCATCCGGCATGAACCCATGCAGGCTCGGTAACCGCTTTACTCCATCTGACGGCTGATCACATGCTTACGGTTCACCTATAAGGGTGACGTTAAGGGTATTAGCTGGTCAGGAGGGCCTTGAAGCGATTGGCCCGGGGTGGCCACTTCACACCCGAGGCCGGACAAGTCTCATTATAGTAACAGACAACACCCAAAAGATGAGAAAATGTGGTAAGGGTCACATAGATCGGGCACCCAGTAGCGTAGGGCCATGAAGTACGTGGACAGGCATGATCCGACAACGCGGTCGTGGGTCTCCGAGGCCATCCGCACCGTTGAGGCCGACGCCAACCGCAGCTGCGACACCCACCTGCACGTTTTCCCGCTCCCGCCGAGATGGGGCATCGAGCTCTACCTCAAGGACGAGTCGGTCCACCCGACAGGGTCGCTCAAGCACCGCCTGGCCCGTTCGCTGTTCCTGTACGGCCTCGCCAACGGCTGGATCGGCCCCTCCACGACCGTCATCGAGGCCTCCAGCGGCTCCACGGCGGTCAGCGAGGCGTACTTCTCGCGCATGCTCGGCCTGCCGTTCGTCGCGGTGATGCCCGCGTCCACGTCTCCGGAGAAGATCGCGCTCATCGAGTTCTACGGCGGCAAGTGCCGGCTGGTCGCGGACCCCCGAGCGATCTATGAGGAGTCCCGCCGCCTGGCCGAGGACACCGGCGGCCACTTCATGGACCAGTTCACCTACGCCGAACGGGCCACGGACTGGCGGGGCAACAACAACATCGCCGAGAGCATCTACCAGCAGATGTCCCTGGAGCGGCATCCGGAACCGGCGTGGATCGTCGTGGGCGCCGGCACGGGCGGCACGTCCGCCACGATCGGCCGCTACATCCGCTACCGCCGCCACCAGACGCGCCTCGCCGTGGTCGACCCGGACGGGTCGGCGTTCTACCCGTCGTGGATCGCGGGCGACGCCGGCGTGACCGGCCGCGGCTCCCGCATCGAGGGCATCGGCCGCCCGCGGGTGGAGCCCTCGTTCCTGCCCACGGTCATCGACCGCATGATCCAGGTGCCGGACGCCTCCTCGATCGCCGCCATGCGCTGGGTCCGCGAGGTCACCGGCCGCGACGTCGGCGGCTCGACGGGGACGAACGTGGCCGCGGCCGTCCAGCTCATCAGGGAGATGCGCGAGAACGGCGAGCGGGGCAGCGTGGTGACCCTGATCTGCGACGGCGGCGAGCGCTACCGCTGCACGTACGGCGACGACGGCTGGCTCGCCGAGCGGGGCATCGACATCGAACCCTCGCTCGGCGAGCTCCGCGCCTTCCTCACGCTCTGAACGTTCTGACCCACGTTCCGGCCCGGGCCCTCAAGGCTCGGGCGGCGGCGTCCACCCTGAAGGCGACGGCCAGGTCGTCCGGCCGCCGGCCCTCTGAGGGGCCTATCGGATCAGTCGCCGAGGATGGCGTCGATGAAGACCTCGGCGTCGAACGGGGCCAGGTCGTCGGGGCCCTCGCCGAGCCCCACGAGCTTGACCGGGACTCCCAGCTCGCGCTGGACCGAGATCACGATGCCGCCCTTGGCCGTGCCGTCGAGCTTGGTCAAGACGATGCCGGTGATGTTCACGGCCTCGGCGAACACCTGCGCCTGCCGCAGGCCGTTCTGACCCGTGGTCGCGTCGAGCACGAGCAGGACCTCGTCGACCGTGGCCTTCTTCTCGATTACCCGCTTGACCTTGCCCAGCTCGTCCATCAGGCCGGTCTTGGTGTGGAGGCGGCCGGCGGTGTCGACGATCACGGTGTCGACCTTGTCGTCGATGCCCTTGCTCACGGCGTCGAAGGCCACCGACGCCGGGTCGGCTCCCTCGTCCTTGCGCACCACCTCGGCGCCGACACGCCGCCCCCAGGTCTGGAGCTGGTCGGCGGCGGCGGCACGGAAGGTGTCGGCCGCGCCCAGGAGCACCTTGCGGCCGTCGCCGATGAGCGCGCGGGCGAGCTTGCCGGTGGTCGTGGTCTTGCCGGTGCCGTTGACTCCCACCACGAGCACGACGGCGGGCCGCTCGCCGTGGGGCGCGGTGTGCAGCGTGCGGTCCATGTCGGCGCCGATCTGGGCGAGCAGTTGCTCGCGGAGCAGCGCCCGCACCTCGCCGTCGCTGCGGGAGCCGAGCACCTTGACCTTGGTGCGCAGCTCCTCGACCATCGCCCGGGTGGGCGCGACGCCCACGTCGGCGGTGATCAGCATGTCCTCGATCTCGTCCCAGGCGTCGTCGTCCAGGCGGTCACGGGACAGGAGCTCCAGCAGCCCCTTGCCGAGCGCGCTCTGGGAACGGGCCAGCCGGGCGCGCAGCCGTACCATGCGGCCGGCCGAGGGCGGCGGGATCTCGATCGCCGGCGGCGCGGGGGCGACCGGCTCGACCGGCTTGGCGGGCGGGGGGACGGTGGTCGTGGCGGCGTCGTCCTCGACGACGCCGGTGGCCGGGGCCTGTTCCCGCTCGGGGAGGGTCGGCGCCTCCGGCGGCCTGACCGGTGGAGCGTGCCTCTCCTTGGGCCGGAAGAGCAGGAACATGCCACCCGCCGCGAGCAGCGCGACGAGGAGGACGATCACGATGATGCCGAGGTACCCATCCACAAGATGTCAGTTTTCCAGACAACCGGCCGTGCTCACGCCCGGGCTCGCCCACGACGCGCCGATATACCGATATTTACTGATTTACCCACCTGGCCGAAAGCCCACGATCCGGTGTCGCGCCGTCCGGCCGTCCGGCGTCACGCGGCCCGCCGCCCCACGGGCCGCCCGTCCCACGGGCCGGCGTCAGGCGGTCTCGCGTTCGCGGAGGCGCTGGCTGACCACCTGGGTGACGCCGTCGCCGCGCATGCTCACGCCGTACAGCGCGTCGGCGATCTCCATCGTGCGCTTCTGGTGTGTGATCACGATGAGCTGCGAGCTCTGCCTCAGCTCCTCGAACAGGGTGAGCAGCCGCTGGGTGTTGGTGTCGTCGAGCGCGGCCTCGACCTCGTCCATGACGTAGAACGGGGACGGGCGCGCCTTGAAGATCGAGATGAGGAACGCCACGGCGGTCAGCGACCGCTCGCCGCCCGACAGCAGTGACAGGCGCTTGACCTTCTTGCCGGGCGGCCTCGCCTCGACGTCGACACCCGTGGTGAGCATGTCGGAGGGGTCGGTCAGCAGCAGGCGCCCGTCGCCTCCGGGGAAGACCCGACCGAAGATCGCCTCGAACTCGCGCGCGACGTCCTCGTAGGCGGCGGTGAAGACCTGCTCCACCCGCTCGTCGACCTCCTTGACGACCGTCAGCAGGTCGCGCCGGGTCCTGCGCAGGTCCTCCAGCTGGGAATTGAGGAAGGTGTGCCGCTCCTCCAGCGCGGCGAACTCCTCCAGCGCCAGCGGGTTGACCTTGCCGAGCTGGGTCATCTGCCTCTCGGCGGTCCTCGCGCGCTTCTCCTGCTCCTCGCGGACGTAGGGCGCCATCTCGCCGCCGGCGAGCGGAACGGGCTGCTCGGGGCCGTACTCGGAGATCAGGGCGTCCATCTCGACGCCGTACTCCTCCATCGCCCGGGTCTCCATCTGCTCCAGGCGCAGCCGCTGCTCGGTGCGGGCCACCTCGTTGCCGTGCACGCGGTTGACCAGTTTGTCGAGCTCGCCCGACAGCTCGCGGACGCGCACACGCACGGCCTTGAGCTCGGCGTCGATCTCGCCGCGCGCTCGCTCGGCCTCGTCGCGCTCGTCGGCGGCCAGCGCCAGGGACGCCTCCAGCACCCCGAGCGCGCGACCCGCGCCGTGGACGACCACCTCGGCCACCTGGGCCTGGGCGCGCCGCCGCTCCCGCAGGGCCGCGGCCCCCGCCCGCTCCTCACGCTCGCGCCTGGCCGCCCGCGTGAGCTGGTCGGCGCGGCCCGCGATGCCCTTGACCCGCTCCTCCGCCGTGCGGACCGAAAGGCGGGCCTCCATCTCGGCCTGCCGGGTGACCGAGCAGGCACTGGCCAGCTCGTCGCGCGTCTCGGTGGTCGGCTCGGCGGAAAGCTCGTCGGCGTACTCGGCCTCGGCCAGGCGCTCTTCCAGCTCGACCACGCCGGCGAGGTCGCGGTCGCGCGCCTCCTCGGCCGCCACGACGTTCTTCGCCAGCCGGTCGCACTCGTCACGGGCGGCCTTCGCCGCCGCGTCGAGCTGCGCCAGCCTCCTGGCCGCGACGGCCACCCGCTGGTCGGCCTCGCGCTGCCTGCCGCGTACGCGATCGAGCACGCCCTGGGCGGTGTTCACCCCGGCCTGGGCGGTGTTGACGCCGGTCTGCGCCTGGCCCGCCCATGCCTGGGCGGCCTCCACGGCCTGCTGGGCGGCGCGCTCGGCATCGGCCGCCTCCGTCAGCGCGACGGCCGTACGATCGGCGGTGCCGCGCGCCTCGGACAGATCGGCGACCGCCTGGTCGAGAGCGGTGCGCACCTGGAGCACCGAGGTGCCGCCGCCGGACCCGCCGGTCGCGAAGTACGCGCCGACCAGGTCGCCCGACCAGGTGACGGCCCGCAGGTCGGGACGCTCCTCCACGAGCTTCCTGGCGATCGAGACGTCGTCCACCACGACGACGCCGGACAGCAGGGTCGCAACGGCGGGACGGAACGCGTCGGAGACCACCACGAGGTCGCCCGCCCACGGGTGACCGTCGACCGCCGCGGGCCTCGCGACGGCGGCGTCGGAGGCGATGACCAGCCCGGCCCTGCCCGCCTCCTCGGCCCTGAGCAGCTCGACCGCGTCGACGACGGTGGACAGCGACTCCACGGCGACCGCCTCCGCGGCGGCGCCGAGCACGGCCGCGACGGCCACCTCGGCCCCCGCCTGGACGGTCATCATCGTGGCGAGCGGCCCCAGCACTCCGGACAGACCCGCCGCCATGAGGGTCGCGCCGCCGTCGGCACCCTGGGAGAGACCCATCTCCAGGGCGTCGCGGCGGGCCTCCAGCGCGGCGACCGCCCGCTGTGCCTCCTGGTCGGCGGCCCGTGCCGTGCTCATGGCCGAGCGCGCCTCGGCGAAGGCCCTCCTCGGGCCCTCCACGGAGGCCTTGGCCTCCTCGACGGCGGCTCTGGCCTCCTCGACCGCGGCCTTGGCCTCGGCCACGCCTTCCTCGGCCCGCGCCAGCTCCTCGGCGAGGACCGGGTCGGCGGCGGGCTCGCTGAGCTCCTGGGCGTCGTGCTCCTCCTGTGCCCGCTCGCTGCGCTGCCGCGCCTCCGAGAGGGCCTTGGCGAGGCGCCCGATCTCCTCCTCCGCGGCCCTGGCCCGGCCGCGCACGGCGGCCACCTCGCCCCGCAGCCTGGCGAGGCCCTCGCGCCGGTCGGCCGCCTGCCTGGCCGCCGCGGCCAGGCGCCGCTCCTCGGCGGCGAGCGCGCTCTCGGCCTCGGTGCGCCGCCAGACGGCCTGCTCCAGGATCTCCTCGGTCTGCTCCAGCTCGACCTTGAGCGCCTCCTCGCGCCCGGCCACCTCGGCGGCCTCGCGCTCGTAGTCCTCGGGGTCGCGCCCGCGTCGCTCGATGGAGGCCGCCTCGATGGCGTGGCGGTGCCGCTCGGTGGCCAGGGTCTCGACGCTGTGCAGCCGCTCCTTGAGGGCCGCAAGGCGGTAGAAGGTCTCCTGGGCGGTGGCCAGGCGGGGCTGGGCGGCGCCCTCGGCCGCCTCCAGCTCGGTCTCGCGGGCCTGTCCCTGCTCCAGATCGGCCTCGACCTGGGCGCGCCTGGCGCGCACCGTGGCCTCGTCGGCCGCCTCGCGGTCGAGGTGGGTGCGCAGCCGTACGACGTCGTCGGCGAGCAGACGCAGGCGGGCGTCGCGCAGGTCGGCCTGGATCACGGCCGCCTTCCTGGCGATCTCGGCCTGGCGGCCCAGCGGCTTGAGCTGGCGGCGCAGCTCGTTGGCGAGGTCCTGCACACGGGTGAGGTTGGCCTGCATGGCGTCGAGCTTCCGCAGCGCCTTCTCCTTGCGCTTGCGGTGCTTCAGGACGCCCGCGGCCTCCTCGATGAAGGCCCTGCGCTCCTCGGGGCCGGCGTGGAGCACGGTGTCGAGCTGGCCCTGGCCCACGATCACGTGCATCTCGCGGCCGATGCCGGAGTCGGACAGCAGCTCCTGGATGTCGAGGAGCCGGCAGGTGTCGCCGTTGATGGCGTACTCGCTCTGCCCCGACCGGAACATCAGCCGGCTGATCGTGACCTCGGTGTAGTCGATGGGCAGCGCGCCATCGCTGTTGTCGATCGTCAGCGTCACCTCGGCGCGGCCCAGGGGCGGGCGCGAGGACGTGCCGGCGAAGATGACGTCCTCCATCTTGCCGCCGCGCAGGGACTTCGCGCTGTGCTCGCCCATGACCCAGGCGAGCGCGTCGACCACGTTGGACTTCCCCGAGCCGTTCGGGCCAACCACGCAGGTGATGCCGGGCTCGAAGCGGAGCGCCGTGGCCGAGGCGAAGGACTTGAAGCCGCGCAGCGTGAGGTTCTTGAGATACACGCGCGCCGACCTCCCCATCCGCTGCGAGATCGCCCGCAGACCACTGGGACGATCCCTGCGGGGCACACTACCGGCTCAGGGACCGTTCGAGTGTCGCTTGCGGCGATGCTCAGGCAGGGGAAGACGCTTCATCCCGGCTCGATGCTTCGCAACCGCCTCGGCGGGGAACGATTGGGCAAAGAAAAGCCGGGTAAATGACAAGGGACGCCTTTGCGGGGCGTCCCTGACAGTGTGTTGCCGTACCGGAACCTCTCAGGTGAGGGCCGGCTCGCGATCTTGCAGACTTGCGAACGCCTCATCGCGCGACTGCGCGGCGAGAGCGTCGTTCTGGGCCTGGAGCCTTGTGAGCTCTGCCTCCAGATCCCGGATTCGCTGCTGGAGACGGCGCATTTCCGAGACCATTCGAGGGTCAAGACCGCCGACGTGGCCGAGTAGAGCCTTCGCCATGGTTAAGGGTCCTCCACGCTGAGTGACCAAACTGGTTCGCGCACTTCATGCCGCGGGAGGGGTGCGCGTGTTTCCTATCAAGAGTCGCACCGGCAATGGAGGCGGTCAAGTTGAACGCTCCCCATGAATGCACCAATGGGCACTCCCGACATGTAAATGTACCCTATTTAGGGGGTTTAAGGGAAGCGCCTACCGCTCCACAAATCCACCAAAACCACCGCGAACCGGCGACCAGCGCTCCACCACTGCATCTACCCGCCCCGGAGCGTCACCACCCCTGAGCAGGGCAAGGAGCTTCTCGCAGGCCTCGCGGGGCCCCTCGGCGACCACCTCGACCCGGCCGTCGGCGAGATTCGACGCCGATCCGACCAGACCGAGCTCCAGCGCACGAGACCGCGTCCACCAGCGGAAACCCACTCCCTGGACCCGGCCGCGCACCCAGGCGTTGAGACGAATGTCACTCATACCCGCATCATGCGCCTCTGTCATGCCCGGATCCGGGGTTGACAGCGGGGGCAGCTGTACGAAGACCTGTTCATGAACGCCTCCCGCAGAACGGGCCCGCCGCAACGGGCACAGGGCTCGCCCTGCCTGCCGTACACGTTGAGTGACCGATCGAAGTAGCCACTCTCACCGTTGACGTTGACGTAGAGGCTGTCGAAGGACGTGCCGCCCTGGCCGAGCGCCTCGCCCATCACCGCCCGCACCGCCGCCAGCAACTCGTCGATCTTCCGCCTGCTGAGGGCCCGGGTCGGCGTCCCTCCGTGCAGCCGGGCCCGCCACAGCGCCTCGTCGGCATAGATGTTGCCGACACCGCTGATCAGCGACTGGTCGAGGAGCGCCCGCTTGATCTCGGTCTGCCTCGCGCTCAGCCGCGTCGCGAACACGTCGTCGTCGAACGCCTCTTCGAGGGGATCGGCCGCGATGTGCACGATGGGCTCCGGCACGGGGCGTCCGAGGGTCACCAGCGAGGCGATCAGCAGGTGGCCGAAGGTGCGCTGGTCGACGAACCGCAGCTCCGGGCCGCCGTCGTCGAAGCCGAGCCGCACCCGCAGGTGCTTCTCGACCGGAGAGCCGGGCTCGACGACCAGCAACTGGCCACTCATCCCCAGATGGGCGAGCAGGGCGTCGGATGCCCCGGCCGGGGCATCTTCCCCGGAGCCACCCGAAGGGCCCTCTGAGGCGCTCTCGGCGTCGCCGAGGGGCATCCACAGGTACTTACCCCGGCGCTCGGCGGAGACCAGCGTGCGGCCCGCCAGCCTTCCGGCGAACTCGGCGGCCCCGGGCACGTGCCTGCGGATCGCGCGGGGATGCAGGACCTCGGCGTGGGTGATGGTGCGGCCGGCCACCCAGCGCGAGAGCCCTCGCCGGACGACCTCGACCTCGGGCAACTCTGGCATGGGCTAGGTGGTCGCCTTCTCCAGCTTTTCCTGGGCGTCGCTGCGGGCGCGGATGGCGGTCCACGCGGCCTCGGCGGCCTGCTGCTCGGCCTCCTTCTTGCTGCGGCCGGCGCCCGAGCCGAACTCCTGCCCGCCGACCCTGACGACCGCGGTGAACGACTTGGCGTGGTCGGGCCCGCTCTCGTCGACGTGGTACTCGGGAACGCCGAGCATCTCGGAGGCGGTGAGCTCCTGCAGCGAGGTCTTCCAGTCGAGGCCGGCGCCGAGCGAGGCGGAACGCTTGATCAGCGGGTCGAAGAGCAGGTGGACCACGCGGAACGCCTCGTCGAGCCCCTTGTCGACGTAGACGGCGCCGATCAGCGCCTCCAGGGTGTCGGCGAGGATGGAGGACTTGTCACGGCCCCCCGTGCCCTCCTCGCCCCTGCCGAGCCGGGTGAAGCGGCCGAGGTCGAGGGCGCGGGCGACGTCGGCGAGCGCGCGCATGTTGACCACCGCGGCCCGCAGCTTGGCCAGTTGGCCCTCGGGCAGGTCGGGGTGGCCGCGGAACAGGGTGTCGGTGACCACGAGACCCAGCACCGAGTCGCCCAGGAACTCCAGGCGCTCGTTGGTGGGCAGGCCACCGTTCTCGTAGGCGTACGAGCGGTGCGTCAGCGCACGCTCCAGGAGCGCGTCGTCCAGACGGACGGCGAGCACTCGCTCAAGCTCATCTCTGGCGACCTCTACGGCGATCGGCTTTCCACCTGCGGCCACGTCTCCTCCTCGGACGGGAATCTCCGGCCGTCACGTAGCACGTCACGACCATGGTCGCGATGGCGGATGGAACGCGGGAAATGCCCGAAAACGTGGTGGACGCCGGGAGATTGCGGCAACCCCGGCGCCCACCACGGTCGCGGGCGAACCGCCACCGCACGCCTTGGAACGGTGGACGGTCGTCCCGGCCGGATGCGAGGCATCCGGCCGGCTCACCGGCCACCGCAGGCGTGATCAGGCCGACGGCTCGATGACCTGTCGGCGGTTGTAGGTGCCGCAGGTCGGGCATGCCACGTGCGGCAGCTTCGGCGACCGGCACTGGTTACAGCTCACGAGCGCGGGCGCGGCGGTCTTCCACTGCGCGCGGCGGGAGCGGGTGTTGCTCCGCGACATCTTCCGCTTGGGGACGGCCACGTCAACCCTCCGGGTCATTGTTGTTATCGGATTTCAGGCCCTGCAACGCCGCCCAGCGGGCGTCGATCTTCTCGTGCCGGTGGTCCGGGCCGGCTTCCGCCAGTTTGGCCCCACACTCCACGCACAGCCCGGGGCAGTCTTCACTGCAGACCGGGCTCAACGGCAGTGCGAGCACCACCGCGTCGCGGAATGTCGGCTCGAGATCGAGAAGTTCACCGTCGAGGAGTGAGTCGTCCTCGGCGGCGTCTTCCGCCGAGTAGAAGAAGAGCTCCTGGAAGCCGACCTCGATCTCCGAGGTCAACGGATCCAGGCAACGCGAGCACTCTCCGCTGAGGGGAGCCTTCGCCGTGCCCGTGACGAGCACGCCTTCCATCACTGCCTCGAGCCGCATGTCCAGCTCGATTTCGGCGTCCTTGGGAACGCCGATCATGCCGACGGAGAGATTCACCGGAGCCGGGAGAGAGCGGGTGATCTCGCGCATAGAACCCGGTCGCCGCCCCAGATCGTGGGTGGAAATCACCCAGGGGGCACGGGGGTCGAGGCTATGCAGCGTCTTCCTGCTCTCTTGAGGCATGGCGAATCACCGCCGTCGTACAAGGCCGATGAGAAAGAATACCAGGACTTAGCCGCGCAGCCGCTCGACGAGCATCTGGTGCACGAGATCGGGCACGAGTCCGGACACGTCTCCACCGTACCGCGCGATCTCCTTCAGCCTGCTCGACGACAGGAAGGAGTACTCCGGGTTGGTCGACATGAACAGCGTCTCCACGCCCGACATCCGGTAGTTGAGCTGGGCCATCTGCAGCTCGTAGTCGAAGTCGCTGACCGCGCGCAGACCCTTGACGATGGTCGGGATGCCCTGCTGCTTGCAGAAGTCGACGAGCAGCCCGTGAAACTTCTCCACGCGCACGTTGCCGTACTCCCGCGTCACCGCTTCGAGCGTCGCGATGCGCTCGTCCACGGTGAACAGGCTCTTCTTCTCCACGTTGATCAGAACGGCGACGACCACCTCGTCATACAGGCGCGACGTCCGGCCGATGATGTCGAGGTGACCGTTGGTGACGGGGTCGAAGGACCCCGGGCAGACGACACGACGCAAGGCTTACCCCCAGCTTGACTGGTTCCCGGCGGCGCGACCGTACCAAACAGACGCTTCGCCATAGCGACGGACCCTCTCCTCTTCGAATCCCGAGGGCCAGACCAGGTCCTTCCCCCGTGACTCGCGCTCCACCGCGACCAGGGCGTCCTCGGCGAGCCAGCCGTTGTCGCGCAGCCCTTCGAGCACCTGGCGGACCACCTGGTCGCCGACGGCGTAGGGAGGGTCGGCGAACACGAAGTCGTACGGCTCGGAGCACGCGCCGGCGACCACCCGCTCGACCCTGTCGCCCACGACGACGGCCCCCGGCAGCCCGAGCTCTGAGATGTTCGCCTTGATCGTGCGCGCGGCCTTCGCGTCGGACTCCACCAGCAGCGCGTGCGCGGCCCCCCGCGAGAGCGCCTCCAGGCCCACCGCGCCCGACCCTGCGTACAGATCGAGCACCCTGGCGCCGTCGAGCGGCCCAAGGAGGGAGCCGACGGAGGAGAACAGGCCCTCCCTGGCGCGGTCGCTCGTCGGCCGCGTGGCACGCCCCGGAGGGACGGCGATGCGCCGCCCGCCGGCGGTTCCTGCGATGACTCGGGTCACCCGTCCATTCTCGCGGTTCGGCGCGACTTCCGAAGCCGCAAGGTCAAGAGTGGCCAAGTGTCGGCGACGAATGCGCAAGGGTCGTTCCCCACCGCCGCCCGAACCCACATGATGAGTTCTGCGGCCTTCATGGTGACCCAGGGGAAGGCCGACCGGCGTGATCGTGAGCCCTTCCGCGCGCCGGTGCCCTCGGCACCTGACCCGAGGGTGGGCCCAGCCAGGGACGGCATTCGGGGGGAGGCCGTCCCAAGGCTGGGCCCTGGGTCATTCTCATGACCCAGGGCAGCCCCCCATCACCAGGCGGATCAGGCCTTTTCCAGGTATTCGGCGCGGTCGTCGCCGAGCAGCCTGTCGATCTCGGCCTTGAGCGCGGGATGCTCCTTGAGCTCCGGATCACCTGCCAGCAGGCTCGCCGCCTCCTCGCGCGCGTGCCTGATGACATCCTCGTCGCGGAGCAGCCTCAGCATCTTGAGCGACGACCTGCGCCCGGACTGCGCCGCGCCCAGCACGTCGCCCTCGCGCCGCTGCTCAAGGTCGACCCTGGACAGCTCGAAGCCGTCGAGGGTGGCGGCCACGGCGTCGAGCCGGTCGCGTGCCGGCGTGCCCGCCGGGAAGTCGGTGACGAGCAGGCAGAGGCCGGGCAGCCCGCCACGGCCCACCCGCCCGCGAAGCTGGTGGAGCTGGGAGACGCCGAAGCGGTCGGCATCCATGATCACCATGACCGAGGCGTTGGGGACGTCCACCCCGACCTCGATCACGGTGGTCGCGACGAGCACGTCCAGCTCGCCCCGCGTGAAGGCGCGCATCACGCCGTCCTTCTCGTCGGGGGGAAGGCGTCCGTGCAGCGCCTCGACGCGCAGGCCGTGCAGGGGCCCGTCGGCGAGCATCGGGGCGACCTCCAGCACGGCCAGAGGCGGGCGCCGCTCCTCATCGGAGTCAGGCGCCGCGTCGCTCAGGTCGCCCTCGTCGCCCTCCAGGTCGCCGATGCGGGGACAGACGATGTACGCCTGACGGCCGAGGCCGACCTCCTCGCGGATGCGCTCCCAGGTGCGCTCCAGGAAGTGGGGCTTGTCGGAGGCGGGCACCACGTGGGTCGTGATCGGCGCCCGGCCCGCGGGAAGCTGGGTCAGGGTGGAGACCTCCAGGTCGCCGAAGACCGTCATGGCGACCGTGCGCGGGATCGGGGTGGCGGTCATGACCAGGACGTGGGGACGGCCGCCGCCCGCCTTCTCGCGCAGCGCGTCGCGCTGCTCGACGCCGAAGCGGTGCTGCTCGTCGACGACGACGAGCCCGAGGTCGGCGAACTGGACGTGCTCCTGGAGGAGGGCGTGGGTGCCCACGACGATGCCGGCCGCACCGGACGCGGCGTCGAGCAGCGCCGCGCGCCGGCCCGCCGCCCCCATCGAGCCGGTCAGCAGGGTCACCGCCGTGCCGCCGAACATGCCGCCCGTGCCGAGGTCGCCGAGCATTCGGGTGATCGACCTGTGGTGCTGCTGCGCCAGGACCTCGGTGGGGGCCAGCAGAGCCGCCTGGCCGCCGGCGTCCACGACCTGGAGCATCGCCCGCAGCGCCACCACGGTCTTGCCCGCGCCGACCTCGCCCTGCAGGAGCCGGTGCATGGGGTGGGCGCGTGCCAGCTCGGCCGCGACCTCCTCGCCCACCTCGACCTGGCCCTCGGTGAGCTGGAACGGGAGCCGGCCGTCGAAGTCGGTGAGCAGCCCGTCGTCACGGCGGGGCCGGGGCGTGGCGGGCCACGCGGCGGCGGCCTGGCGCCGCTGGGCCAGCACGGCCTGGAGGACGAACGCCTCGTCGAACCTCAGCCGCTTGCGCGCCCGGGAGATGTCGCCCTGGTCGCGCGGCCGGTGGACGGCCTCCAGCGCATCGGCCAGGCCGGGAAGCCTGTGGCGCGACCGCAGCTCCTCGGGGAGCGGGTCGGGCAGCGGGCCCAGCGTGTCGAGCACGATGCCGATCGCCCTGCGGATCACCCACGACGAGATGCCGCCGGCCGCCGGGTAGATGGGGACCGGGGCGGCGGCGTACTCGGCCGCCGAGGATTCGCTCTCCTCGAAGAGCTCGAACTCGGGATGGTTGAGCTGCCACTTGGCCCGCTCGCCGCGCCCGAACCGCCCGACCTTGCCGGAGAACATCGCGCGCGTGCCGGCCTTCAGGCGGCTCTCGATCACGTGGGAGACCTTGCCGAAGAACGACAGGTAGATCGCGTTGCGCCTGGCGTCGACGACCTCGACCTCAAGCCATGTGCCCGAGCGGTTTCGCATGGGCTTGCGCATCAGGCGTGAGACCTCGCCCACCACCGTCACGTGCTCGTCGACCTCAAGGGCGTCGAGGGCGGTCAGCTCGCCCCGCTCGGCGTACCGCCGGGGGTAGTGGCGCAGCAGCTCGCCGACCGTGGTGATGTTGAGCGAGCTCTCCAGCGGCTTGGCCGTCTTGGGGTCAAGCGCCTTGATGAGCGGCTCGTCGAAACGCGTCACGTCACCAAGTTCTACCGCTCCCGGCCGACAAGAACACCATGCTCACCGTCCACGCAAGCACGGATGCTCCGTGTCCCGGCCCCGGGCGGCGGGCGCATTCGACGCGGACCGGGTCATTCGATGCCGATCAGGAGGGGATAGCCGCCCTGCCCGCCCTCGTAGGTGACGACCTCGATGTCCGGGCGCACCGCGTCGAGGTGCTCCCGTACGGCCGGCGCCAGCCGCGCGCCGGCGGTGGACCCCACGATCAGGGTCGCGAGCTCGCTGCTGACCGAGAGCATGCGGGAGGCGACCTCCACGGCGACGTCCTCCACAGCGACGCCCTCCGCGGCCGTGCCGATGAGGGCGACGTCCCCGTCGATGACACCGAGCACGTCACCCGGGCGGCACATCCCCGCGCTGGTCATGGCCTCGCGGTCGGCCACCCAGACGTGGCCGTGGCGGGTGTGGCCCGCGGTGTCGGTCATCGCCACCACGTCGTCGTCGAAGCGGCGCAGCGGGTCGTGCACGGCCAGTGCGGCGAGGCCCTGCACGGTCGCCTTGGTGGGCAGCACGCTGACGACGACGCCCTCCTCGCGGGCGATCTCGGCGGCGGCCACCGCCACCGCGTTGACCCCGGTGTCGTTGGGCAGCACCACGACCTCGGTCCCCGCCTCCCTGATCGCGGCGAGCACGGCCGCCAGCGAGGGGCTCGATCCGGGCTCACGGCGCACCACCACGGCCCCGGCCTCCTGGAACAGCCTCGCGATGCCGTCGCCGGCCGCCACGGCGACCACGCCGCGCCCGTTCCCGGCGCGATGGGTGCGGGCGGGCGCCTCCAGGTAGACGACCTTGATCCGGTACGGCCGTCCGGCGCGCATCCCGGCCTCGATCGCGGCCCCCGCGTCGTCCACATGGACGTGGACGTTCCACAGGCCGTCTCCCCCGACCACCACCAGGGAGTCGCCGAGGCCGTCGAGCTCGTGGCGCAACCCGGCCACGGCGTCCTCACCGGCCGCGAGGAGGTACATCACCTCGTATCCGGGGCTCTGCGACGCCTCCGGCTCCAATCGCTCGGTGGGCGCGGGCACGTCGTACCGATCGACGTAGGAGTCGGTGATCACGGCCGCGAGGCTCTCGACGATGACCGTGAGCCCGGCCGCGCCCGCGTCCACGACGCCGCTCCGCGCGAGCACGTCGAGCTGGCCCGTGGTGCGGCCGAGCGCCCCGCGGGCGGCCACCGCCGCCTTTCTGGCGACCTCGGCCAGCTCGTCGGACGCGTCCTGCACGGCTCCCGCCACCGCGCTTAGCACGGTGAGGACGGTGCCCTCCACGGGCCTCGCCACGGCCTCGCGTGCCATCTCTGCCGCCCTTGTCAGCCCTTCTCGCAGGTCACGGCCGCCGCCCTTGGTGTGCTTGAGCACCTCGGCCATGCCGCGCAGCGCCTGGCTGACGATGACTCCGGAGTTGCCCCGGGCGCCGAGCAGTGCCCCCTGGGCGAGAGTGCGCCACGTGCTCTCGGAGTCGGCGTCCTGCGGCAGCCCGTCGAGCGCCTCGGCGGCCGACAGCATGGTCAGGTGGAGGTTGGTCCCGGTGTCGCCGTCGGGGACCGGGAAGACGTTGAGCGCGTCGATCTCCGTACGGGCGCGGCCGAGGACGTCGGCACACAGCCGTGACCACCGGCGCACGGCCTGGGGATCGAGAACCTGGAGCGACTCGCGCACGCCCTGACCGGCAGCGGCGGGCTCCGGGGAATCCAGTGCCCGGGACGACCCATGGACACGCCCACCGGCGTCGGCGGGCTCCGGAGGATCGAGGATCTGGAGCGACTCCTGGACGCGCTCACCCGGATCGGCGGGCTCCGAAGGCATGCGGCTCCTTCCTCCTGCGCGGGCGCGTTTCCGCGCTCGTTCGCGCGTGTGTCGCGGGCGCCTTCCCGTGCGCGTCCGTACGTACGAGTCTCCTGCGCGGATGCCTTCCGCGCTCCCTTGTGAGTACATGAGATCACCGGGGATGTTCAAGATCTTCCGGCACGGTCATGTGAGCACACGGATGCCTCGCGTGGCTCCGAGGTGTACGGGGTCCGGTTCTTCTCGTCCGGGATCGTCTTCTCGTCCGGGATCGTCTTCTCGTCCGGGATCGTCTTCTCGTCCGGGATCTCGCCGGGTTCGCACGTGCGCGAACGCGGGGTCTCCGGTAATGCGCTACGGTTGGCGTTACGAGATTATCTCCGTTCGCCGGTTCCCCCATTTGGCGTGCACCGCGCAACATCGGATACCCTCGTGTGGCCAGCCGGTTGTCCCGGCATGCCCGACCACCGCTTCTACCTCGGTTTCGGGCCTATTGACTGATCTAAGGAGCGATGACCGTGGCTTCCGTCTGCGACGTTTGCGGCAAGGGGCCGACTTTCGGCAACAACATCTCGCACTCGCACCGCCGCACCCGCCGCCGCTGGAACCCGAACATCCAGCGTGTGCGCGCCATGGTGGGCAGCACGCCGAAGCGGCTGAACGTGTGCACCTCCTGCATCAAGGCGGGTAAGGTCACCCGCTGACCCGAGCTTCCAGAAAGCCCGTCACCCACCAAGGGCGACGGGCTTTCTGCGTCGCGGGTGTGGTCTGGGGGCGTGGCGCGAGGCTCGCTGGGTAGCTTGTTCTCGTGCTGAATCCGCCCGTACGACTGAGCGTGAACGCCTCCACCGGCCAGAAGGTCACGGTCTCGGTCATCGCGCTTCTCTTCCTGGCCGTGCTCGGCGCCATCGCCGGGGTCGCCACCCTCGTCCTCGGGGGTCCCACGCCAGGTTTCCCGTCCAGCGGGTCCATGGATTCGCCGTTCGACGACTTCCCCGGCACCGGGGTCAAGGTGCTCTTCGGAGTGATCGCCGTGCTGATGGTGGGGTTCGTCGCCACCATGGTGCTCGGCACGTACAGGCGGCGGGCGGTCCTCAGCGGCACCGTGCTGGAGGTACGCGGCCTGCTCGGCACCCGGGAGGCCGACCTGGCCACGGCGCGCGTGTGGATCGACTCAGAGCCGGAGTACGTCAGGAACCCCCATGGCGAGGGCACGATCCCCACGGGGCGCCGCGTGCCCCATCTGGTGGCAGAGGACCCGGGCGACGGGCGGAGGATCCGGCTCCGCCTCCACAGCATGGCCCGCACCCTGCTGCCGCCCCACGAGCTGAACGCCCTGGCCAACGCCGTCGAGTCGGGCACCCGCGCCGGGTCCGACGTGGACGCCTCCCAGGCCGCCGACACCGCGGTCCTCCTGCGCCGCCTCGCCGACGACCCCATAGCCCGCCTGCTCTGACCGCCCCCGTCCGCACAGCGGACCGCCCCGGCCGCCGTGAGTGAGGACGTACGGCTCAGCGGAGGCGCCAGGCGTGGTCCACCGGGCCGATGCCGGCGCCGAGGGGGAAACCGTGGGCGATGGCGCCCGTGACGTACTCCTTGGCCCTCCCGACCGCGCCCGGCACGTCCTCGCCCAGCGCGAGGTACGACGCGATGGCCGAGGCCAGCGTGCATCCCGTGCCGTGGGTGTGCCGGTTGTCGTGCCGCTCGGCGGAGAAGCGGTACTCGCTGACGCCGTCGGTGAGGAGGTCGACCGGCGGGCCAGGGAGGTGGCCTCCCTTGATCAGCACCCATGTGGAGCCGAGCTCCAGCATCGCCTGGGCCGCCGGGCGCAGGCCGTCCTCGTCCTCGACCTTCACCGACGTGAGCTGCTCGACCTCCCAGAGGTTGGGGGTCACCACGGTCGCCACGGGCAGCAGGCGGGACGCGAGCGTGTGCACCGCCTCGGGGGCCAGCAGCGAGTCGCCGTGCTTCGAGACCCCGACCGGGTCGACCACCACCGGCACGTCCACACCGGCCAGCGCCTCGGCGACCACCTCGACCAGCTCCGGGGACGCCAGCATGCCCGTCTTGATCGCCTGGGCGCCGATGTCGCCGAGCACCGAGTCGAGCTGGGCGCGCACCGCCTCGGCGGGCAGCTCCCAGTAGCCCTGAACGCCGAGGGAGTTCTGCGCGGTGACGGCCGCGATCACGCTCATGCCGTGGACGCCCAGCGCGAGCATGGTCTTCAGATCGGCCTGGATGCCCGCGCCTCCGCCGGAGTCGGAGCCTGCGATCGTCAGCACACGGGGAGGAGTCACCCACCCATCAAATCAGGGCGCGGCACCCACCAAGGCCACCGGTCATCGGTTCCCCCGGGGTCCCGGCCCGGTGCCAGGGCAGCGACCCGTCGTCCGCTTCGAATGGCCCGCCTGGTCGCAGGCGGCCACCGTTCCCGGCGACACCGACGGGTCGCCCCCGTCGGCCAGGGGCGTCGCGTCCGGGGACGGGGTGTCGGTCTCCTCGGTCGAAGGGACGGGCTCCGGCGCGTCCTCGACCGTCCGGCTCGGTCTCGGGGTGGGGGTGCGCGTACGGTCCGGCGTGGGGCGGGCGGAGGCGACAGGTGCCGACCGGTCCGGGGTACGGCCGGCGCTCGCCGACGGCTTGGCCGACTTGGACGCGCGAGGGGACCCGGTGCCGGACGGATCCGGTGTGGTGAGGCCTTCGGTGTCCGTGGGTGCGGGCAGCACGTTCGCCGGCGGCTTGCCCGTGACGATGGCGGCGCATGCCTGGCCCGCGGGACAGTCCGGGGCACGTCTGAGTTCGAGCTGCGACGAGGAGAGCTTGACGCCGATGACGACGGTGCCGACGGCGGTGACCGCCGCTACCGCCGACAGCGCCATGAGACGGCGCCCCCGCCAGAACCGGGTCCGGCTCGCCCGTGCCCTCCTCCCATGCCTCCCCGGGTCCAGGGTGACCGAGATGGCCTCACGGCCCGGCCTCGTTCGCGGTGGCTCGGAATCGGGGAACGCGGCCTGCTCCTGCGGTCCTGCCTCCGGCTCCGGAGCGGCCACAGCGGCGTCCCATGCGGGAGACCGGACGCCACCGTACGAACCGGTGGTGGGGGCGTCCTGGGATGGGGTGGGGTCGTCCAGCCAGGCTGGGCCGGTCGCTTCGGCCAGCCACTCCTGGGTGCCGCGCTCGTCGTCGTGCCACCCCGGACCCCTGTGCTCACCCGCCCGCCCAGGGTCGGACTCCCGGTCTCGGGATGACGTGTGGCGTCCCCGTCGCATGAAGCGCCCTTCTGGTAGAAAATACGACGCCACACTTCATAACACCTTTAATACGTATTTGTCACAATTTTCACCTTACTCACGGAAGTGATCCCAGCCACCCTGAGGCTCGTCATGGCCTCTGACCTGCACGCCTTCCCCTTCGACGACCCGCCCGATGACCCGCCACTCCGGCGGCAGCCGTACGTCCGCCGGGAAGACCGCGACCAGCGCGTGATCGTCCCCGCCCGTGAGCACCCACCGCAGCGGGTCCACCCCCAGCTCGGCCGCGGCGGCGGCCAGCGGTTCCGGCACCGGCAGGTCCTGGGGCTCCAGCTCGACCCGCACGCCGCTCGCCTTGGCGATGTGCCCCACATCCTGGAGCAGCCCGTCGCTGACGTCGGCCATGGCCGTGGCACCGAGGACGGCGGCCCCCGGTCCGCAGCCGTACGGCGGCTGGGGGCGCCGGTGGGCGTCCACCAGCTCGGGATAGGGAAGCTCTTCACGTCCCGCCAGCAGCAGCGCCAGCCCGGCCGCCGCGTGGCCGAGCCGGCCCGCCACGGCCACGACCTGGCCCGGCCGGGCTCCCGACCGCGTGACCGGGGCACGCCCGCCCAGGTCGCCCAGCGCCGTCACCCCCAGCACGATCTGCTCGGAACTGGAAATATCACCTCCCGCGACGCTTGCGCCGACCAGCGCGCATTCGTCCCCGAAGCCGTCGGTGAGCCCGTCGAGCCACGCCGTCGGAAGATCCCCGGGAAGCCCCAGCCCGACGAAAATGGCCGTAGGATCGGCACCCATCGCCACCACGTCGGCGAGGTTCTGCGCTGCCGCTTTTCGACCGATGTCGTACGCACTGGACCAATCACGGCGGAAGTGTCTACCCTCAAGTAGGAGATCCGTCGTTACGACAACTCGTCCATCGGGGGCGCGAAGGACCGCGGCGTCGTCGCCGGGGCCAAGCAATACCGCCGGAAATTGTGGCAAGCGTCCGACAATACGTGCAATGATCCCGAATTCACCAAGATCTGCGACTCTGATAGCACACCTCCAGGTGTGTTGCATGTACGGTGGCGATTCGGCACTGATCTAGCTACGGACTGATACAAAGCTTCGCCCCCGCGGGAGGACGTGATGGTGCAGGCCTACATCCTTATCCAGACAGAAGTTGGCAAGGCCGCCGAGGTCGCAGGCGCGATCGCGGTCATCTCGGGGGTCACCCAGGCGGAGGACGTCACCGGCCCCTACGACGTGATCGTTCGCGCCGAGGCAAGCAACGTGGATGATCTCGGCAAACTCGTCGTCGCACAGATTCAGGCCGTTGAGGGAATCACGCGTACCCTTACCTGTCCGATAGTCCATATCTGAGCGTCGACACCTCTGGGGGAAGCCGTGGTCCGGGTCGTCTTGGCCGCGGTGGTCCTGGCGCTGCTCGCGGGCTGCGGCGGGGCCGTGAGAGTCGATCCCCCCACTCCGCGGGGCGCCACGGCTACCGCTTGCGCCACGCTGAACGATCGGCTGCCCCACACTCTCGACGGCGCGGAGCGCGTCCCGTCCGAACCCCGCTCGCCGTACGTCGCGGTGTGGGGCGGGGCCGAGATCGCGCTCCGCTGCGGAGTGTCCCGCCCCGTCGCCATGGATCCCATGCAGCAGGTGCCCGAGATCAACGGCGTCGCGTGGTTCGCCGACCCGGTCAGGCCCGCGCTGTTCACGGCGATCACCCGTGACGGCTATGTCGAGGTGACGATCTCCCGCAAGCACCAGTCCGCCGGGGTGCTCGTCGACCTCGCCGCCCCGATCAAGGCGGCCTTCCCCGGCTGACCAGGCCGACCCGACTGACCCGGCTGCCTTGGCTGACCCGGCTGAACGGCCGCGATCAAGCCGGCACGGCGGATCACCGCAGTCCCACGGGACGGTTGAGCGCGAGCTGGATGAGCCGGTCGACCAGCTCGGCGTACGACACGCCGGAGGCGGCCCACAGCTGCGGCGCCACGGACACGGCGGTGAAGCCGGGCATCGTGTTGATCTCGTTAAGGATCAGGCCGCCCGCCGGGGTGTAGAAGAAGTCCACGCGGGACAGCCCCTCGCATCCGAGTGCCTCGAACGCCCGTACGGCCATCTGCCGCAGCTCCTCGCTCACGGCCTCGGGGAGGTCGGCGGGCACGGCGAGCGACATGTCGGAGCCGATGTACTTGGCCGAGAAGTCGAAGAACTCGTGGTCCTCGTTGACCAGCACCTCGCCGGGGTGGCTCGCGGCGGGCGGCTCGTCGCCGGGGGACTCCAGCACCGCGCACTCGATCTCGCGCCCCTCGATGGCGGCCTCGACGAGGACCTTCGGGTCGTGCTCGCGGGCGTGCTCGATGGCCCGCTCCAGCTCCTCGAAGTCCGCGGCCCGGGAGATGCCCTGGCTGGAGCCCGCGCGGGAGGGCTTGACGAAGACGGGCCAGCCGAGCACCTCGACGTCCTTCATGACGCGCTCGCGATCGAGGCGCCAGTCACGGTCGCGCACCACGACGTACGGGCCGACGGGGAGCCCCGCGGCCGACAGCAGCGCCTTCATGTACGCCTTGTCCATGCCGACCGCGCTGGCCAGCACGCCCGAGCCGACGTACCGCACTCCGGCCATCTCCAGCAGGCCCTGGATGGTGCCGTCCTCGCCATAGGGGCCGTGCAGCATGGGGAACACGACGTCGACCTCGCCGAGCGAGCTGGGGATCCGCCCGGCGTCGAGCGCGACGATGGACCCGCGGTCGGAGGGGAGCGCGAGCGAGGTGCCGCTCGCGTCGACGGCGGGAAGCTCGCCGCCCTCGATCTCGAACCTCTGGTCGTCTGAGGCCAGCACCCAGCGCCCGTCCGGCGAGATGCCGATCGGGACGACGTCGTACTTGGACCGGTCGATGGCCGAGAGGACGCTGCCCGCGCCCATCAAGGACACCGCGTGCTCGGAGTTGCGCCCGCCGAAGACGACCGCCACCCGTACACGAGGCCGGGATTCATGCTGATGGCTCATGATGCACGAATCTACCTTGCGCCCGTGTCGTCCCTGCTTGTCAGGTGCGGGTCGCGGTGTTCGAACGGAGCGCGTCGAGGGCGTCCGTGACGTCGGCGATCAGGTCCTCGGAGTCCTCAAGGCCGATGGAGAAGCGCACCGCGCCCGCGTCGATGCCGGAGGCCGTGAGGGCCGCCTCGTCGAGCTGGCGGTGGGTCGTGGAGGCCACGTGGGCGACCTTGGTGTGCGTGCCGCCGACCGAGGTGGCGATGCGCGCGAGCCGTACGGCGTCCGCCAGCATGACCCCCGCCTCGTAGCCGCCGTGCGGGGTGACGGTGACGCACGCGCCGTACCTGGTGCCCTCGGGGCCGGAGTCGAAAAGCTGGCGGGCGAGCTGGTGGCCGGGGTGGTCGGACAGGCCGGGGTAGTCGACGCGCCGTACGGCCGGGTGCTTGGCCACGGCGGCGGCGAAGACCATCGCGGTGGCGCACATGCGCCGCACCCGGAGCGGGAGCGTCTCAAGGCCCCGGCGCAGCAGGAAGGCCTCGTCGGGCGACAAAGTGCCCCCGGTGTCGATGCGCACCTCGCGGATCTGGGAGATCAGGTCGGGACGGCCCACCACCGCCCCGCCGGTGCAGTCGTCGTGCCCGCCGATGTACTTGGTGGCGGAGTGGATGACCACGTCGGCGCCGTGTTCCAGGGGACGGCACACCACGGGGGTGGCGAAGGTGGAGTCGACCACCAGCAGCGCGCCCGCGTCGCGCGCGATGCGGTAGAGCCCCCGGATGTCGGCGACCGTCATCGTGGGGTTGCTCAGCGTCTCCGCATAGACGATCTTGGTTGATGAGCGCACGGTGGCGTGGACGCGGCGCAGGTCGGAGTAGTCCACGAAGTCGACGGAGACGCCGAAGCGTGCCAGCACGTTCGACAGCAGGGAGTACGTGCCGCCGTACACGGGAGCGGGCGCGACGACGTGGGAACCGGCCCGCAGGAAGGTCATGAGCACCGCGCTCACGGCCGCCATGCCCGACGAGAACGCCTGGCCCGCGACGTCCTCGGGAGCCGCGGCCCCCTCCAGCGAGGCGATGCCGGAGGCGAAGGCCGCCACGGTGGGGTTGTCGACGCGGCTGTAGGCGAAGCCCGGGACGCGGTCGCCGACCACGTCGGCGTACTCGGCCGAGCTGTCGAAGCTCCAGGCGGCGCTGCGCCACACGGGCAGCCCGATGGGAAGCTGACGGGGGACGGGAGCGGGCGGCAGATGGACCGCCCGGGAGTTCTCGCCGAGTCTCCTGCGCATACGTCGAGAGAGTGTCACACGCCGTACCGTTCGGGCTTGGGAGTACGCGACATGAGCAGCATCGCGGCCTCGCTGGGGGTCATTCCGTCGTGGACCACGCCCACCACCACCTCGGTGATCGGCATTTCCACGTCGTGCTTCCTTGCCAGGTCGAGAACCGACTCGCAGGACTTGACCCCCTCGGCGGTCTGCCTGGTCGCGGCGATCGTCTCGGCCAGGGTCATGCCCCGGCCAAGATTCTCACCGAAAGTGCGGTTCCTGGACAGCGGGGACGTGCAGGTCGCCACGAGATCGCCCATTCCCGCGAGGCCGGCGAAGGTGTGGGGGTCGGCCCCGAGCACCGCGCCCAGCCGCGAGATCTCGGCCAGGCCGCGCGTCATGAGCGTCGCCCTGACGTTGTCGCCGAGCCCCATGCCCGCCGCCACGCCCACGGCGAGGGCGATGACGTTCTTCACGGCGCCGCCGAGCTCGACCCCCACCACGTCCGCGTTGGTGTAGGCGCGGAACCACGGCAGATGGCATGCCTCCTGCAAGCGCCCGGTGACCTCGTCGTCGACGCTGGCGACCACCGTGGCGGCCGGCTCGCGCCGGATCAGCTCCCCGACGAGGTTCGGGCCGGACACGACGGCGACCCGCTCGGCCGGGACGCCGGCGACGTCGCAGATGACCTCGCTCATGCGCTTGGACGTGCGCAGCTCGATGCCCTTCATCAGGCTGACGAGCACGGCGTGGCCGGGAATGTGCGGGGCCCAGGCGGCCAGGTTGCCGCGCAGGGTCTGGGACGGCACGGCGAGGACGACGAAGTCGGCGCCCTCCATCGCCTCGGCCGCGTCGGTGGTCGCGCGCAGCGACGAGGGGAGCCGCACCCCCGGCAGGTACTCGGGGTTCTCGTGCCTGCGGTCGATGGCCTCGACCACCTCGGCGCGCCGCCCCCAAAGCGTCGTCGAGGTGCCCGCCTCCGCCAAGATCATCGCGAAGGTGGTCCCCCACGAACCGGTTCCGAAAACGACGGCCTTGGTCATCTGTTCACCGTACGCTCACTCCACCGCGCCGAGTCGGCGCTCACCACCGGACGTCTCGCGGTCACCCGGCGCGGCTCTCGGCCTCGTCGAAAGGGGCGCCGGGCGCCTTCTCGCCGCGAAGCTCGGAGAGCTGGGCGGTGATGGCGGCCATGATGTCGGCGGTCGCCTCCTTGAGCACGCTGCCGCGCATGGGAAGTCCCTCGTACTTCGAGAGATCGACCGGTGGCCCGGCGAGCACGCGGAAGGTCTTGCGGGGGAACAGCCTCGGCCTCTTCTTGCCGTACGGCAGGATCTCCTGCGCGCCCCAGTGGGCGACGGGGACCACCGGGACGCCGGTGGCCAGCGCCAGCCGGGCCACGCCGGTCTTGGCGGCCATGGGCCAGAACTCGGGGTCGCGCGTGATCGTGCCCTCGGGGTAGAAGATCACGCACGAGCCGTCGCGCAGGGCCTGCTCCGCGTCCTTCAGTGAGCGCGCGGCGTCGGTGCTTCCGCGATACACCGGGATCTGCCTGCACTTCCTGATGATCGCGCCGATCACCGGGATGTCGAAGACCCCGGACTTCGCCAGGTAGACGGGCCAGCGGCCGTTGTCGTAGGCGTAGTGCGCGAACAGCAGCGGATCGCTCCACGACAGATGGTTCGCCGCGATGATCACGCCACCGGTGCGCGGCAGGTGGGCGCGGCCCCGCCAGTCGCGCTTGGTGAACAGATACAGCAGCGGCTTGACGATCGCCACGACTAGGGCTTCCCACGGGATGGGCGGACGTCCGGGGCGGCTCATTGACTCCTCCAGTCATGCCTGTGCGTCATCAGTCTCCCGGTTGGCTCCACGAGATGTCGAGGCGGGATGCTAAGGCTATGCGTGGTACGGAACGTAGCGTCCTCGGCCGGCACTCCGGCTGGACCATTGTGGTGCCGGTGAAGACCCTGGTCGCCGCGAAGACCCGCCTGGCCGCGGCGACCGGGCCCTACCGCGCCGCGCTCGCCGTGGCGATCGCGTGTGACACGGTCTCGGCTGCGCTGGCCTGCGGGGACGTGGCCCGGGTCGTCGTGGTGACGGGTGATCCCGTGCCCGCGGAGGCCCTGGCGGCGCTGGGCGCGCACGTGGTGCCCGACCCGGACGCCGGGCTCAACGCCGCGCTCCGGTTCGGCGGCGCCGAGGCCGTACGGCTGGCGCCGGGCGACCCGATCGGGGCGCTCCAGGCCGACCTGCCCGCCCTGCGGCCGGAGGAGCTGGGCGTGGCGCTGGCCTTGGCCGCCGACTTCGACCAGTCGTTCGTCCCCGACGCGGCCGAGATCGGGACGACCTTCTACGGGGTACGGCCCGGCGTGGCGTTCGCCCCGAGGTTCGGTGGCGAGTCGCGGGCCAGGCATCTCGGCGGCGGCGCGAAGGAGCTGACGCCGGACGGCATCCCCTCGGTGCGCCGTGACGTCGACACGCCTTCGGACCTGGAGGAGGCGCTGGCCCTCGGTGTCGGCCCGCACACCGCGGCCGTGGTGAAGACGCTGAAGGAGTCCTCCACGTGGAGGACTCCTTCGTGATCGGTAGGTAGCCGGTACGGTCGGTGGCCGGCGGTTCATATGGGGTCAGTGGCCGGCCGCCTCACCCTCACGCGCGTGCTTCGGCAGCAGGAAGGCGACGAGGAACGTCAGCAGCAGCATGCCGTCGACGACCCACAGGATGGTCTTCATCGCGTCGCTGAAGCCTTCCTTGCCCGCCGCGGCGCCGGCCGTCATCACCGCCTTCTGGATGCCGCCGCCGGTCTCTGGGGACGTCGCCGCGGCCCTGGCGTCGGCCTCCAGCCGCGTGCAGGAGGCGGGCACCTCGGCCGGGTCCTTGGCGACCGCGCGGTCGTGCCCGCAGGCGCGCACCCCGGTGACGATCCGGTCCTGCGCGGGGCCGGTCACCCGTACGGCGGCCAGGTCGGAGCGCAGCTTCGGCGTCACGTCGTCGGCGGCCGTGGCGACGCTGCTACCGAGGATCCCGAAGAACACCGTGCCGAGGAGCGCCACGCCGAACGCGCTGCCGAGCTGCTGGATCGCCGTCAGCGAACCGGAGGCCGAGCCGGTCTCGTGGTCCTCGACCCCGGCGAGCACGATGTTGAAGAACGGCGCCATCAGCATGCCCATGCCGATGCCCGTCACGAGCAGCGCGGGGGCGAGCTGCCACGGGGTGACGCCGACGCCGGCGAGGTTGAGCGTGACCAGGATGGCGAGCACGCCGAGGGCCATGAGCAGCGTGCCGCCGTGCAGGAGCTTGCGGCCGTACTTCTGGAGTGGCTGGGCGAGGCCGAAGCCGACGACCATGCCGAGCGACCACGGCACCATCGACAGGCCGGCCTTCAGGGTCGAGTAGCCGAGGCCGAGCTGGGTGTAGAGGTTGAAGACCAGCGAGAAGCCGACCATCCCCGAGAAGAAGACCAGGCCCGTGACCAGCCCGCCGGTGAAGGCGCGCTTGCGGAACAGGCTGGGGACGATGAGCGGGTCGCCGCCGGCCCTGCTCCTGCGGGACTCGAACCAGCCGAAGAGCGCGAAGACCACGACGGACGCGCCGATCATCAGGAACGACCAGAGCGGCCAGTCGTGCTCCCGGCCCTGGACCAGCGGGAAGACGAGCAGCAGGCCCGCCAGCGTGGCGAGGACCACGCCCGCGAAGTCGAGCTTCAGCGGGTGAGGCGACCGCGACTCGGGCAGGAACCGCAGCCCGCACAGCACGGCGGCGACGCCGAGCGGCAGGTTGATCAGGAAGATCATGCGCCAGCCGGTGCCGAAGAAGTCGGCGTCGATCAGCCAGCCGGCGAGGATGGGGCCGCCGACCGAGGACAGGCCCATGACCGGCCCGAACATGCCGAAAGCCGCCTGCATCTCCTTGGGCGGGAACATCTCCTTGATCATGCCGAGGCCCTGCGGGAGCATGACCGCGCCGAACAGCCCCTGGACGACCCGGGCGGCGATCAGCAACTCGGGCCCCTGGGCGACGGCGCACAGCAGCGACCCCACGGTGAAGCCCGCGGCGCCGATGAGGAACATCCGCTTCCGGCCGAAGATGTCGCCGAGCCTGCCACCGGTGATCAGGCCGACGGCCATCGACAGGGTGTAGGCGGCGCCGAGCCACTGGATGGTCGCGGCGCTCCCGCCCAGCTCGTCGCGGATGGTGGGCGAGGCGATGTTGGTGACCATCGCGTCGAGCAGGTCCATCACCTCGGCGGCGAGGATGACGAAAAGGGCCGCCCAGCGCCACCGGTATGGCGCCGTCTCGGGCGGTGCCTCCTTCAGGGAGGTGTCTGTCGTCGTCATGCGGGCTCCTTATGCGACCGAGCGTCGTCCACGCTCATAGAACAGTGTTCACTTGAATTGAGCAGTGTTCTACCATTGAACACCGTTCGACGGCAAGTGCGGCGTTCTCAAGATATGTCGCATGTGCCGGATAGACAAGATATATCGCGAAATAGAGTGGTGTTCTAGTAGGGCGAGCACTGTTCAGCGGGCCAACTACACTCGATCACCACGGACTCCAAGGGGCGTGACGCATGAGCGAGCCAGAGCGCGACGACCAGACCATGCCCTCTGCCGCTCCCTGGGAGCGGGCACGCAAGCGGCCGGCCCCCGTGCGCGTCCCGCTGACGCGCGAGCGCATCGTCGACGCGGCGTTCGTCGTGCTCGACCGCGAGGGCTTCGACAGGCTGAGCATGCGCCAGGTGGCCTCCGAGCTCAGCGTGGCCGTCTCGGCGCTGTACGCCCACGTGCGGAGCAAGGACGAGCTCTACCAGCTCATGTACAACCGGCTGTTCGACGGCCACGAGCTGCCCGATCCGGACCCCGAGCACTGGCAGGAGCAGATCAAGGAGTTCGCGCGGCACGGCCGGGCGCGGCTCCTCGCGCACCGTGACATGGCCCGCATCTCCATGTCCCACGTGCCCTTCACCCCCGAGCTGCTGCCCCACGTCGAGCGGCTGATGGCGATCTTCCGCAGCGCCGGGCTGCCGGACAAGGTGGCCGCGACGGCGGGCGACATGATCTCCACGTACATGGACGGGTTCGCCTTCGAGGAGAGCATGTGGGAGGAGCGCCGCCGCACCAGCGAGGCGGACACGTGGGACGAGATGCGCGCCACGCTCATGGGGTACTTCGACGCGCTCCCGCCCGACCGGTTCCCCAACCTGGTCGCCCTGGCGGGCATGATGTTCCACGAGACCAACGACGCGAGGTTCGAGCTCGGCCTGGAGATCATCCTGCGGGGCCTGGCCTCGTACGTCCAGCCGCGCGACCCTGCCTGAGCTCCTGACTCCTGTGGAGTGATTTCCCGCGCGGTAGGCTGGCCGGCGTGCAGGCAACGGTGCGCGTCTTCGACCTCGAAACCCGTGAGGGTTCGGTCTTCCTCGACGACGGGACCGAGATCCCGTTCGGCGCCGCCGCCTTCGACGCGGGCCCTCTGCGACTGCTGCGGGCCGGCCAGCGGGTGAACATCCGCGTCGAGGGCGACGCCATCACCGCGATCACCCTCTCGACCTTCCCGCTGCCTGAGTGACCCGCCGCCCGCGCCCCCTGACACGGCGACGCCCGGAACCCCTGGTGGGGTTTCCGGGCGCGCAGGTGAGCCGGTAAGGCGTCACTTCTTCTTGGCGGCCTTCTTTCCGGCCGCATTGACCTGATCCTTGAAATCGGCCCCGGCACGGAACTTTGGTCCCCAGCTCTCGGCGACCTTGATGGGCTCCCCCGTCGACGGGTTCCGTGCCTGGCGGGCCGGCTTGTGCGCCATCTCGAACGCGCCGAAGCCCGTGATCGAAACCTTCTCCCCGTTCGAGACAGCGTGCTGGATGGCCTCGATTATCGCGTTCACGGCCTCGGTGGCCGTCTTCCTGTCGCCGACCCGATCTGCGATCGCGTCCACGAGTTCTCGCTTGTTCATCTAGGTTGCTCCCCCTGTTACCGCTGTCTGAGGATGAGCGCTGCGGCGGGCCAGTGCCCGTACCCCGCCTCACCCGGTGTGGCCAAGCGCGGGGTTTCGGCACGCACCCACCAGTCAACGGTCAGAAACCCCTTACCCGCTTGAAATTAAGGGACACGCGGCCAGGACTCAATCACATTCCGCAATGTTTCGCCTACGCGGCGTGTCGGAATCCTCTTCGAGATCCGCGAGAAAGGCGTCCAGACGGGTGTCCGCGTGGTCGACGTCCCGCTTTGCGAGGTCGCAAATCGCTACGAACCTCCTCGCGAACCGCTCTTTCTCGTCAGGGGAAAGCCTCGCGGCGGTCACGCGGCGGTAAGCGTCGCGCAACCGCCGCGCCAGCTCGTGCTCGGGGCTCGCGGGATCGGTCAGACGGTCGTCGGCAGCCATGGCTGCCGACCATTCTCGTACGCCGCGACGTCGTCCGCGTGACGCAGGGTCAGCCCGATGTCGTCGAGTCCCTCCAGAAGCCGCCAGCGGGTGTAGTCGTCGATCTCGAATCCGGCCCGCTCGCCGCCCCAGCGCACCTGACGTTCGCGCAGGTCGACGGTCACCTCGGTCGCCGGATCCGCCTCGATCGCGGCCTGCAGCGCCTCGACCGTCTCCGGGGGCAGGACGATCGGCAGCAGGCCCATCTTGGTGGAGTTGTTGCGGAAGATGTCGCCGAACCGGGCGGCGATCACGGCGCGGAAGCCGTACTGCTGGAGCGCCCAGACGGCGTGCTCGCGCGAGGATCCGGTGCCGAAGTCGGGCCCGGTCACGAGGATCGAGGCGCCCTCGTAGACGGGGTTGTTCAGGACGAAGGACGGGTCCTCGCGCCAGGCGGCGAAGAGGCCCTTCTCGAACCCGGTGCGGCTGACCTGCTTGAGCCACACGGCGGGGATGATCTGGTCGGTGTCCACGTTGCTGCGGCGCAGGGGCACGGCCCGGCCTGTGTGCGTGGTGAAGGCGTCCATTTTTATCGTTCCCAAGCTCTCAGAGGTCGGCCGGCGCGGTGAGACGTCCGGTCACGGCGGAGGCGGCGGCGACCGCCGGCGACACCAGGTGGGTGCGGCCGCCCTTGCCCTGGCGGCCCTCGAAGTTGCGGTTGGAGGTGGACGCGCTGCGCTCGCCGGGGGCGAGGGTGTCGGGGTTCATCCCCAGGCACATCGAGCAGCCCGCCTCGCGCCACTCGGCGCCCGAGGCCTTGAACACCTCGTGGAGGCCCTCGGCCTCCGCGTCGGCCTTGACCTGCATCGAGCCCGGCACGATGAGCGTGCGGGCCGTGACCGTACGGCCGCGCAGCACGTCGGCGACGGCGCGCAGGTCCTCCAGCCTGCCGTTGGTGCAGGAGCCGACGAAGACGGTGTCGACCTGGATCTCGCTGAGCGGGGTGCCCGCGCGCAGGCCCATGTAGTCGAGCGCCCGCTGGGCGGCGGCCGGGTCGGAGGTCTCCTCGGGGGCCGGGACGGCGTCACTGAGCGGCGCCCCCTGGCCCGGGTTGGTGCCCCAGGTCACGAACGGCGACAGCGTGGCCGCGTCGATCTCCACCACCGTGTCGAAGACGGCGTCGTCGTCGGTCCTGAGCGACTTCCAGTACGCGACGGCGGCGTCCCACGCCTCGCCGGAGGGGGCGTGCTTGCGGCCCTTGAGGTACTCGAAGGTCGTCTCGTCCGGGGCGATCATGCCGGCCCGGGCGCCCGCCTCGATGGACATGTTGCAGACGGTCATGCGCCCCTCCATGGAGAGGTCGCGGATGGCCTGGCCCCGGTACTCGACGATGTGGCCCTGGCCTCCGCCGGTGCCGATCTTGGCGATGATGGCGAGGATCAGGTCCTTGGCGGTGACGCCGAACGGCAGCTCGCCGGAGACCTCGATGGCCATCGTCTTCGGCCGGTACGCCGGGAGGGTCTGGGTGGCCAGCACGTGCTCCACCTCGGAGGTGCCGATGCCGAAGGCGAGGGCTCCGAAGGCGCCGTGCGTGGAGGTGTGGGAGTCGCCGCAGACGACCGTCATGCCCGGCTGCGTGAGGCCGAACTGCGGGCCGATGATGTGCACCACGCCCTGGCCGGCGTCGCCCATCGGGTGCAACCGGACGCCGAACTCCGCGGCGTTCTTGCGGAGGGTCTCCACCTGGGCCTTCGACACGGGGTCGGCGATCGGACCGAGCACCGTGGGAACGTTGTGGTCTTCGGTGGCGATCGTGAGGTCGGGCCGTCGCACCTTCCGCCCGGCCATGCGCAGGCCGTCGAACGCCTGCGGGCTGGTCACCTCGTGGATGAGGTGGAGGTCGATGTAGAGCAGGTCGGGCTCGCCGTCGGCACGGCGGACTACGTGCTGCTCCCATACTTTCTCAGCCAGTGTGCGACCCATGTCGTGAACGCCTCCTTGCGTTTCATCCCTGGGGAACGTCTCATATCATAAGACGGTAATTTCGGGATATGGACAGCCTACCCATCCCTCCCCGGAATGCCAGTTGCATCTCGGATAGCGAGACGGCAGTATCGGGGTATGGACAACTCTAGCGGAGTCGGCGTACTGGACAAGGCCGTGCTCGTGCTCAACGCTCTGGAGGCCGGCCCCGCGTCCCTCGCACAGCTCGTGCAGGCGACAGGGTTGGCCCGCCCCACCGCCCACCGCCTGGCGGTCGCCCTTGAGCACCACCGCATCGTGTCCCGCGACACGCAGGGCCGCTTCATCCTCGGGCCCCGGTTGTCGGAGTTGTCCACAGCGGCCGGCGAGGACCGCCTGCTCGCCGTCGCCTCCCCCGTTCTGACCCATCTGCGCGACCTGACCGGTGAAAGCGCGCAGCTCTACCGCAGGCAGGGCGACGAGCGCGTGTGCGTGGCCGCCGCCGAGCGCGCGAGCGGGCTGCGCGACACGGTGCCCGTCGGCAGTTCCCTCCCCATGACCGCCGGGTCCGCCGCCCAGATCCTGCTGGCCTGGGAGGAGCCCGACCGCCTGCACCGCGGCCTGCGCGGCGCCAAGTTCACCGCGGCGACCCTGGCCAGCGTGCGCAGGCGGAGCTGGGCCCACAGCGTCGGCGAGCGCGAGCAGGGCGTCGCCAGCGTCTCGGCTCCCATCCGGGGCGCCGGCGGCAAGGTCATCGCCGCGGTCTCGGTCTCCGGGCCCATCGAGCGCCTCACCCGTACGCCCGGCCGCATCCACGCCGCTCCCGTGGTCGCCGCCGCCGAGCGCATCACCGAGGCCATGCGCCGCGCGAACTGACTCCTCGTCATCTCGGGGTAAGCGTTGTGCCAACCGGAGGTGACCGTGCCCGCCAATCGGACATGTGCTGACCGATTGGGCGTCGAAGCCGTGCGAACTGATTAGAGACGGCCGCCGCCAAGCACTAGCCTGGCGGAGTGACAGATCGCATCGAGGCAGCGGCAACGGAGCTGCGTCCCCTCCTTCAAGAGTTCATTCTCTGGGCATCAGACAACGCACCGGACAGTGATCCCGACCTGGTGGGACCCGCCGCTCTCTGGCACCGCCTGATCGCTCGAGACGACGTCCACCTGTGGAAGCGTGACGATCTCCGCCAGGTCCTGGTCGAACGCATGCCCCAGGTCGTCGAGGATCCCGACGCCGCGGCCGACGGCATGATCCCGGCCGTGCGCTCCTACCTCACCTTCCTGTCCGTCACGGGCCGGCTGTCGAAGGGCTCCGACAGCCTCGACGACCTGCTCGACGAGCTCGACGCGGTCGAGGACGACTTCATCGAGGCGATGGAGGAGGTCCTCGGCGAGCGCGACTGGGACGAGGAGGAGGAAGACCTCGACGAGGAGGAGGTGGAGGGCCTCGGCGACTTCGAGCCCTTCGCCGACGAGCTCGCCGACCTGCCGACCATCCGCCTGCGCCCCGACGCCGAGCTGGCCTCGGCCGCCCGCGAGGTGCCGCTGATCTTCAAGGCCCGCGACCTGGCGGTCTGGGTGGGCAGGTCGCGCAAGGTCGGCGAGGACACCCTTCTCAGCGACGACGAGATCCGCCAGGCCCTGGCCGTCGTCGGGCTTCCCGAGCCCGACGAGGGGCCCTTGGCCCACGAGGTCCCCGCTCTGTGGAACCTGTGGAACCTCGCCGTCGACCTGGAGTTCCTGACCCCCGACGGAGAGGACACCGTCAGCGTCGACGAGGACACCGCCGCCTGGCCGTTCGACAACGACGAGGACGTCCTGGACGCCTGGATGCTCGGCCTCCACTCGGTCGACTACGGCGACCCCGAGCTCGACGACGACGATCTGACCCTCGCGCTCTCCGGCCTCACCCGCGCGCTGCTGATCAGGCTGCTGGTCGCGGGCGGCGAGCGCCTGATCGACGACCTGCGCGAGGAGCTGGCCGAGGCCGCCGCCGAGTTCGACGACCTCGGAGCCACCGCGTGGGCCGAGGTGGGCGACCCGCTCGCCTCCGTCCTTGAGTGGCTGTCCGGGTTCGGCATGGTGACCGTGTCCGGCGACCGGGTGGCGCTCACGCCGCTCGGCACCGAGGGCGTGGTCCACCTGCTGGACGACGACGACATCGAGGTGGACGCGCGCCCCGCGATCGACGCGATGACCGCTCTCGACCTGCTGTCGTTCAGCGCCGATCTGCCCGAGGAGGAGGCCGACTCCGAGTTCGCCGCCTGGATGAAGCTGCGCCAGCCCGCCACGGCCGCCGAGGAGCTGCTGGAGGCCGCCGCGGAGGACGAGGCGGACGCGCTCATCAGAGTCCAGGCTGCGAGCCTGGTGGGGTCTCTGGGGCCCGTCGCGGTTCCCGCCTGGCAGGAGGCGCTCAACGAGCCGTCGCTGCGGCCGTACGCCGCGACGCACCTCGCCCAGCTCGGCGTCGAGGACGCGCCCGAGCCCAGCCAGAGCGACACGCACTGGCTGATCCTCGACATGTGGACGATCTCGGCGGGTCTGGGCAGGCCCGAGTTCGTCAGCAGCCTGCACGACATCGGCCCCTCGCCGGTGCTGAGCAGCCTGCTCGAAGTGATCTGGAAGGTGCCTCACCCGCACGTCGAGGAGCTGCTGGAGGCCATCAGCGAGGCCCACCCCGACAAGCAGGTGGCCAAGGCGGCCAAGCGCGCCCTGTTCAAGGTCCGTTCCGGAGGGGCCGGCCGCGCGTAGCCTCGCCCGTCGCCCGGGTAGCGGGTGCGTCGCCGACGGACGGTGACGCACCCGTACTGGTTCTCAGCCGTGTTCCTCCGTCGTGGCCGAGCTTCTGGGACAAATGCGAAGCCCTCTGGAGAATGCGAAAAACCCCCGGAAGGAATGCTTCCGAGGGTTCTCGATCTGTAGCCCCGACCGGATTCGAACCGGCGCTACCGCCTTGAGAGGGCGGCGTCCTAGGCCACTAGACGACGGAGCCAGGTTGTGCATGACCTGGGTCAATGTTGCGGCAGCGTGGTAGTCCCGACCGGATTCGAACCGGCGTTACCGCCTTGAGAGGGCGGCGTCCTAGGCCACTAGACGACGGGACCTTGCCACTGCCTGCCGGAACCGGATTGTGAACCGACTGAGGCGCCCCTGCGGACGCCTCGGCAACGGGCGTAACTCTACCGCACCCTTCAGAGCACGGCCAAACCGATTCCCCTTCCCCGTACGCCCGGGGGCCTCGATGACCGGATCCGAGCAGCACAGGCGGCACTTCTGGAGTAGACGACAGAGAAGCCCTCGGCCGTATGCCAGGGATCCACGACCCTGCTCGCCGGCCTCGCGGCCGGAGCGCTCCGAGCGGCCGGGGACCCCGCGAGGGCCGGAGCCTGCCGGACGATCCGGCGGCGCGCGGGGGAGATCGTCAAGATGTCGCACGGGCATCGCACCGCGATGCCGGAAGGTGCCGGAAAGCAAAAACGCCTATGCCTTACTTCAAGGCATAGGCGCTGCACAGGTGGAACCTGCTGGGGTACCAGGACTCGAACCTAGACTAGCTGAACCAGAATCAGCCGGGCTGCCAATTACCCCATACCCCATTGCTCGCGGCCCGCTTGCTGCCTGGCTCGCTTGCGACTCCGAAAGAATAGCCCAGCTTGGGGGCCAAGACCAAAACGATTGCCGAAGCGGCGGATCACCCCTGGTGAGCCACGGATCCGGCCCTGTGGCATCCGGTCCCCGGTTAGGAGTGCCGAGCACCGGTCCGCCTGTGTAACGCTGCAAGAAAGAGCCTTTGCCACGTGAGGAGCCCGCGCGTTGACCGAGAACCCCTTCTTCGTCCCGAGTGTCCTGCCCTACGAGCTGCCGCCGTTCGCGGAGATCCGCGAGGAGCACTACGCGCCGGCCTTCGAACGCGGCATGGCCGAGCAGCTCGCGGAGGTCGAGGCCATCGCCGGCGACGCCGACCAGCCGACCTTCGACAACACCGTGGCGGCGCTCGAACGCTCGGGCCGGCTCCTGTACCGCGTCTCCACGGTGTTCTTCAACCAGGCCTCCTCGGACACCAACCCGGCCGTCCAGGCGATCCAGAAGGACGTCACCCCAAAGCTCGCCCAGCACAGTGACGCGATCCACCTCAACACGCGGCTCTTCGCCCGGATCAAGGCCATCTCCCCCGGCGAGCTGGACCCCGAGCAGCAGCGGCTGCTGGAGCGCTACGTCACCGACTTCGTCCGCGCGGGCGCCGAGCTGGGGCCCGAGGACCAGGAGCGGCTCAGGGGCCTTAACGAGGAGCTGTCGACGCTCTCGACGCAGTTCGAGCAGAACCTGCTGGCCGACACCAACGCCTCGGCGATCGTGGTCGAGGACGCCGCCGAGCTCGACGGCCTGTCCGAGGACTCGATCAGGGCCGCCGCCGAGACCGCCAAGGCGCGCGGGCTCGAAGGCAGGTACGTCCTCACGCTCGTGCTGCCCACCGGCCAGCCCGTGCTGACCGAGCTCACCAACCGCGACCTGCGCGAGCGCATCCACAAGGCGTCCACCGAGCGGGGCCTTCGGGACAACGCCGAGCTGGTCGTCCGCATGGCCGAGCTCAGGGCCGAGCGGGCGGCGCTCCTCGGCTACGCCAGCCACGCCGCGTACGTGGTCGCCGACCAGACCGCGCCCGGCACCGAGGCCGTCACCGAGATGCTGGGCAAGCTCACCCCGGCCGCCGTGGCCAACGCCCACAGGGAGGCGGGCGAGCTGCGCGAGACGGCCGGCTTCGACATCGCGGCCTGGGACTGGTCCTTCTACGCCGAGAAGGTCCGCGAGGCCCGCTACGCGATCGACAGCCGCCAGATGCGCCCGTACTTCGAGCTCGACCGCGTCCTGCGCGACGGGGTGTTCCACGCCGCCCGCAAGCTGTACGGGCTGAGCTTCAGCGAGCGCTCCGACCTGGTGGGATACCACCCCGACGTGCGCGTGTTCGAGGTGTCGGACGAGGACGGCTCGCCGCTCGGCCTGTTCCTCGGCGACTTCTACGCAAGGGCGTCCAAGCGCGGTGGCGCGTGGATGAACAGCCTGGTCAAGCAGTCGGACCTCGACGGCACGCGGCCCGTGGTGGTCAACAACCTCAACATCGTCAAGCCTCCGGCCGGAGAGCCGACGCTCATGACCTTCGACCAGGTCAACACGATGTTCCACGAGTTCGGGCACGCGCTGCACGGGCTGTTCTCCGCCGTCCAGTTCCCGCGGTTCTCGGGTACGTCGGTGCCGCGCGACTTCGTCGAGTATCCCTCGCAGGTCAACGAGATGTGGGCGGTCTGGCCCGAGGTGCTGGCCAACTACGCCCGCCACCACGAGACCGGCGAGCCGATGCCGCAGGACCTGGTCGACCGGATGCTGGAGGCGCAGAAGTTCAACCAGGGCTTCGAGACGGTGGAGTACCTCGCGGCCACCCTGCTCGACTGGGCGTGGCACACCCTCGACGGGGAGCCGGGGAGCGACCCCGAGGAGTTCGAGAGGAAGGCGCTGCGCGAGGCCAACGTGGAACTTCCGCTGGTGCCGCCGCGCTACCGCAGCACGTACTTCGCCCACATCTGGGCGGGCGGCTACAGCGCGGGCTACTACTCCTACATCTGGAGCGAGATCCTGGACGCCGACACCGTCGAGTGGTTCAAGGAGAACGGCGGCCTCTCGCGGGAGAACGGCGACACCTTCCGCCGCGAGCTGCTCTCCAAGGGCGGCAGCGTGGACGCCATGACCGCCTTCAGGAGCTTCCGCGGCCGCGACCCGCGCCTTGAGCCCCTGCTGGAGCGCCGCGGCCTGCTCTGAGCGCCATAGCGCGTCCAGGTCGCGAAAGGTCCCCCTGGCCCTGCTCAGCCTCGGGCAGGGCCTGTAGGGGGACTCAGGCCTGGGACGTCAGCTTCGCCAGGGCCGCGCGCAGCCGCTCGACGGCCTTCTCGCGGCCCAGCACCTCGATCGACTCGAACAGCGGAAGCCCCACCGTGCGGCCGGTGATCGCGACCCGGACCGGGGCCTGGGCCTTGCCGAGCTTCAGCCCGTGCTCGGTGCCGACCTCCTCCAGCGCGGTCTTCAGCGACTCGGGGTCGAAGGACACCGTCTCCAGCCGCGCGAGGTAACCGGCCAGGATGCCCTCGGCTCCCGGCTTCATCGCCTTGTCCCAGCTCGCCTGGTCGAAGACCGGCTCGTCCAGGAACAGGAAGTCGACGTTGGCCGTGATCTCGGACAGCACCGCGATGCGCGTCTGGGCCAGCGACGCGACCTTGGCGAAGGTCTCGCGGCCCCAGCTCTGGTCGAGCCAGGGCTCGCAGCGCCTGATGAAGACCTCGACCGGCAGCGCCCGGATGTACTCCCCGTTGAACGCCCGCAGCTTCTTCTCGTCGAAGAAGGCCGGGGAGGGGTTCACATCGGAGAGCTTGAACAGCGGCACCATCTCGGACCAGGGCATGATCTCGCGGTCGTCGCCGGGGCCCCAGCCGAGCAGCATGAGGTAGTTGACCATCGCCTCGGGGAGGTAGCCCTCCTCGCGGTAGGACTCCAGCGCCACCTTGTCGCGGCGCTTGGAGAGCTTCTGCCGCTTCTCGTTGACGATGACCGGCACGTGCGCCCACGTCGGCGGGGCCACGCCCAGCGCCTCCCAGAGCAACTGCTGCTTGGGGGTGTTCGACAGGTGCTCCTCGGCGCGGACGACGTGCGTGATCCGCATCTCGATGTCGTCGACCACGTTGGCGAGGACGAACAGCGGGGATCCGTCGCCGCGGGCGATGACGAAGTCCTCGATGGCCTTGTTCGGGAACTCCACCCGGCCGCGGACCAGGTCGTCGACCACGGTCACGCCCTCGTCGGGCGTACGGAAACGCACAGCCCCCTCGGTGAGCCCCCGGTCGCGGCAGAACCCGTCGTATCCCTGTTGCTCCGAGCCCGTGCGCGCCTTGACGTCGTCACGGGTGCAGGTGCAGTGGTACGCCTTTCCGTCCGCGACCAGCTTCGCCGCGGCGGCGCGGTGCTGCTCCTCGTACGCCGACTGGAAGTACGGCCCCTCGAAGTGCGGGGACTCGCCGTTGATGCCGATCCAGGCGAGCGCCGAGATGATGCCCTCGGTCCACTCGGGACGGTTGCGCGCGGCGTCGGTGTCCTCCACGCGCAGGACGAAGCGCCCGCCCGACTGCTCGGCGAGCGCCCAGTTGAACAGCGCGGAACGGGCGCCGCCCACGTGGAACATGCCGGTCGGGGACGGTGCGAAACGGACCCTCAGGGCAGGGTCGGCCTGGAGATCAGTCACGGGGAACCACCCGGTTCGTGAGAGTGCCGATGCCTTCGATGCCCACACTGACCTCGTCGCCGTCGTCGAGCGGGCCGACCCCCTCCGGCGTGCCGGTGAGGATCACGTCGCCCGGGATGAGGGTCATGACTTCGGTGATGTAGGCGATCAGCTTCGGGATGTCGTGGATGAGCTGGGATGTGCGCGCGCTCTGCTTGAGCTCGCCGTTCACGGTCGTGGTGATCGCGAGGTCGGAGGAGTCGAGGTCGGTCTGGATCCACGGGCCGAGCGGGCAGAACGTGTCGAAGCCCTTGGCCCGGGTCCACTGCCCGTCCTTGCTCTGGAGGTCGCGGGCGGTGACGTCGTTCGCGCAGGTGTATCCGAAGACGACCTCATGGGCCCGCTCGACCGGCACCTCGCGGCAGAGCCGGCCGATCACCACGGCGAGCTCGCCCTCGTAGTCGACCCGCTCGGAGAGCTTGTGGGGGTACACGATCGCCTCACCGTGGCCGATCACCGACGTGGACGGCTTACTGAAGATCAGCGGCTCGGCCGGGGGCTCACCGCCCATCTCGCGGGCGTGCTCGGCGTAGTTCCTGCCCACCGCGATGACTTTGCTCGGCAGCATCGGCGTCACGAGGCGGACCTCCTGGAGCGGATAACGCTCGCCGGTGAACTGGATCTCGCCGAACGGGTGCCCGGCGACCCGGGAGACGAACTCCTCACCCTGAGCGCCTTCGACCACGCCGAACGCGACACCTTCACCTGTGGAGAACCTTGCGATACGCACTCCACAAGGCTAGTGCCGCCCGCCAACCCGCAAGGACACCACATGGCCGGACATCAGCCGTGAGGCGCTCTGCCTGGCCGGCGGTGTGCTCGTAGGGTGGCGTTACCGGAACCGCCCCACGGCGGCCGGGCGAGGAGTACGAGCACGCCTGACGAGGAGTGGACATGTCCGTTGTGAAGATCAACGCGCTGACCGTCCCGGCCGAGATGCGCGAGGCGCTTGAACAGCGGTTCGGGAACCGCGCCGGCATGGTGGAGTCGTCCGACGGCTTCGAGTGGTTCGAGCTGCTCAGGCCGGTCGAGGGCACCGACCGCTATCTCGTGTACACGCGCTGGCGCAGCGAGGAGGACTTCCAGCGCTGGCAGGAGAGCCAGGCGTTCCAGGCCGGCCACGCGCGGGCGAGGGCCGAGGCCGAGGCGCAGGGACAGGGCGAGGGCCACGGGCACGGCCAGGCGGCGGGCCAGGGGCACGGCCACGGGCAGGGCCCGGCCGCGACGGGCTCCGAGCTGTGGTCCTTCGAGGTCGTGCAGAGCGCCGGCCGGAAGTAGACACCTCCTCTGTACGGAGAGGTCCGTAGGGAGAGGTGAGCCACCCGTGCGCCCGTACGGAGCAGGTTCGCGCGCGGTCCCTGTGACCTGTCTCGTACGCCTCCGGTCGCCGCGCGGCCGGGGGCGTACGCGTACCCGGAATCTGGGGATTACCTGGGGCTCCGGCATCTGCTTGTTAACGATGTGATCGATGGGGCTCGCGCGACTTGACCTATTTGGTGGGATTCGGTCAGCATGATCCGCCCCCACTTCGGTCACGGAAGGAACTCGCGTGCGCCGCCGGACACGAGCTCTCGGTCTTCTCCTCACCCTCCTCCTGACCGGCGGCGGGATCTCCCAGGCGGCACCGGCCGCGGCCCTCGGCGCGCCGTCGGCCGTCAAACCCAGCGCGGAGTGCCAGGGCGACTGGCTGCCCGCCACGCCGACCTCGGCGCAGGTCATGTCGGGCGAGGTCCAGTTCCTCGACCTCCCGCCCGTCAAGATCGGTAAGACGATCGACTGGCGCTGGAGCCCGTACAAGAACCGCTCCTGGGACATGGTCTTCTCCTCGCTCCGCTGGGTCGGCCGGCTGGTCGCCGACTACGAGACCTCCGGTGAGGAGAGCTACCTCAAGCGCGCGACCGAACTGGTCAAGAGCTGGGTGGAGAGCAACCCGCGCGGCGGCTCCCGCGCGAGCCAGTACGCCTGGGCCGAGCACCCCATCGCGCTGCGCGCCCCCGTGCTCGTGTGCCTGAGCAGGCACGTCAAGGCGTCGTGGCTCACCGGCAGCCTCGCGGACCACGCCAAGATGCTGTCGAACCCGGCCCTGTACGAGAAGGGCCACAACCACGGCATGGACCAGGACATCGCGCTGCTGCGCATCGGCTGCCGTACCGGGCACAAGGAGTGGACCGACCTCGCCATCCGGCGCATGACCGGATCGGTGAAGCTCGACATCGACGCGCAGGGCGCGCTCCAGGAACAGGCCCCGCGCTACGGCATCTACGTCCACGAGCGGCTGAAGGTCGGGATGGAGGCCATCGCCGACTGCGGGCGCAAGGTGCCGTCCGAGATCGAGAAGCGCTGGGAGTCGCTGGAGGCGTACATCACCCACGCCACCGAGCCCAGCGGCTTCATGGTGCCGATCGGTGACGGCGGCGCCGACGTCAAGCCCTCCGGGTACAAGCACTCCAAGAAGACCGTGCAGGTGTTCAAGGCCGGCTACGCCTTCGGCCGTACGGCGTGGGACAAGCCGGAGTCGGCGTACTACTCCCTCCGGTTCGGCCCGGCCCTGAAGTTCCACGGGCACGAGGACCACATGGGCCTGACCTACTACGCGCAGGGTCACGACGTGCTGGTGGAGGCCGGTTTCCACTCCTACGAGAAGACCGCCTACCGCTACTGGACGATGTCCCCGGAGGCGCACAACGTGCCGGTCGTGGTGGGCAAGCCGTTCCGGGGACGTACGGCCACGCCGCTGGTCCGCTCGTCGATCAAGGACGACCGGCAGTCGTACAAGGTCACCGACAAGGCCTACGGCGTGAGCCGTACCCGGTCGGTGCTGGTCAACCACGGCGATGACCTGATGGCGGTGCTCGACACCGTGCAGTCCGGCGCGCAGGCCCGCAGCTACTGGCACCTGGACCCGTCACTCACTCCGGTGTCCACCAACGGCGGCCGGATCGTGGTGAAGGACAGGGCGGGGTGGAAGGCCACGCTCGTCCAGCTCGCCATGCCGTCGTGCGAGCCGATCTCCGGCCAGTCGGTGGTACGCGGCCAGACGAACCCGTACCAGGGCTGGGTGTCGCCGTCCTACATGCAGAAGGTGCCCGCCTCGGTCGTGGTCTCCCCCGCCACCGGATCCCTGCTCACGGTCGTCGTCCCGGGTACGGACAAGCCCGACGTCACCTGCTCGGGCACCCGCGTCAAGGTCGCGACCTCCGACGGCTCCACTTCCTTCCGCGCGGCCTCCGGGACCCTCTCGTAGCCGGTGTCCCGGCCCCGCCTACTCCGGCTTGGCGTGGATCAGGTGGCGATGGGACTCCTGGAGGCCTTCCGGGAGGGCGTCCGGTGAGAACCATCCCGCCTCCAGGATCTCGAAGGAGTCGATGGTTCACTGAAGCGGCCCCCGCAGAAGCCGCTAGACCCGGACAATAAGCCTCTTCATCTTCATTCCTTCAATGGAGCGACCTGACGCGGATCGACACCGGCACCCGGTTACATCCAGATTGCTTAGGTTTGAGCTGCTCAACGTACTGCCGAATTCGAAGGCGATCCGCAGGGAAGGCACTGCCCCAATCATGGGCCAATGGAACCCACGCCGCGGGTCGATGGCTTTCCCCGCTCAGCGGACGCGACCTGTCTACGATCGCGGCATGGGACAACCCGAGCGTAGGTGACCAGTCCGAGCGGTATGAAGAAGAGCGTCGATTGTCGCTGCTCCCAACGTGAGCTGGTCAGGCCCATTCTGAAACACCGGGACAGGGTACAACCGGTAGACGCTTCTGCTCAGGGCCCCGGCGAGTTGAGGTTTTGATGGGGTTCGTTCATAAACATACGGCTACGCAGGTAAGGAAATGCCAAGCCGCCACAGATGGAAAGGC